>JAFGXQ010000013.1 GCA_016936575.1 Deltaproteobacteria bacterium | reverse complement strand
ACCATGGTCATGGCGCGAAATCCCTGGGAGGCGCGGGGGCCTTTGCGGGTGTTCATCTGTTCGTAACGTTCTTGAATGGTTTTCGCCAAATGTTGAACATGCTCTTCGCTGGCGTCTGATTTGATGGGAAAGGTTTCACGACCGATAGTGATTTGATAGGTTTTCATTTGAATCCAAGTGTACCGGTTCTTTTTTGGAGGGTCAACTGCCGGCGCTCTAAATGTGACGACACCAGTCGTCAAAGTCTTCAAGGGACGCAATGTACTCAATGTTGGAGAGCGTGGGAATATATTTGCTGCCGCCAAATGCCAGACGTACACCAAGAAGGCCCTGCTTCAGCTCTTTTAAAAACGATATGGATGTTTCCGGGTTTGATACGGACGAAAGACCGATTACCACCGCACTGACTTTCTGTTCGGTCGCGGCGATGATAATGTCTTGAAGCGGTGTATTCGGCCCTAAAAATATGGGTTCAATATTGTGGATGCTGGCCAACACCGCAGCCATCTGTAACCCCAGACTATGAAGGTCACCCTCCTGATTGGCGAGCACCAGCTTCTTGTTATGGTTGGTGCTGATGAGTGGTCGCCATCTTGAGGCTAAAAAGCTTTGCAGCACTTCGCTGGCAAAATGTTCGTGGGCCACTGACAATGCCGAGCTTTCCCAGCGGTTTCCCACTTCACGCAGAAACGGTAGCGTCAGTTCAAATATGAAGCGCCTTGCACCGATTCTGCTCCAGTCCTGCGACAACGCGCGCGTAAATTCGGCCACATTCATGGTCTCTGTCAATGTGAGCCAACGCGAGATCGCTTTTTGAAAATCGTTCTCATCCAGCGGGTTGAGGTCGGCGCTATACCTTCCCGACAGGAGAAGATTTTCGAGCTCCATGTCGTCCAGATTTACGGCAAATGACGGCTTATACCCCACATCAACCAGTGCCTTGATTTTCTTTAGACGGGATATCAGTTCCATCTCATACCTGCGGTGGCCGGAATCCAGTCGAGAGGGCGAGGGAAATCCGTAACGCAGTTCCCAGTTGCGGATGGTTTCCACCGGTACGCCGCTGCCTGCGGACAAACCGCCTATACTAACGTGCTTTTGTGAGTTTTCGTTTTTCATGTTTTTGTTCGCGCAGATGTTAAAAAGTTCATCAAATCTTATTCAATTTTAAGCATGAAATTCGCTTTTGCAACATTTTTGCGCGAATTATCCGGGATATTTGAATGTGAAATTAAACTTGGTCAGATTTTGAGTAAATTTTCATCTGAGATAATATTTATCGATTTCCTTCCCGGACGAACTTCCATTCAATTGTAGCCGAAAATCGACAGTCGTTCAAAAAATCGTCACCCTGCAATGACCGCTGTCACCGCCCTGCATGAAATGTACGCCTTTATAATGAATAACTATTTACCTACCTTATATATGCATGTGTCCCCCATTTACTTTCGAAACTGTTTTTTTACCTGTCGGGAATGCCACCTGCCGGGCTGTCGCCGGGTCTAGAAAGTGAAGCCTTTGTTTCAAGCTACCCAACGTTCGCTCTATTTTTATTTGGAGAAGAAACGGTATTGAAAGCATTGGTGGAAAAGAATAAGTTTTGAGTAGATATTTCGAAAATTAATTTGACTAAAACCTGTTCAATGATTAATCATATTTTAGTCACACATGAGTGTGAACCCCAGATAAGGAGTAGAGCTATGCAAGGACAAACCACTGGACTCATCGATACATTATTGGGACTGCCCATTTTTCAGGCGGAATGGGTGCTCTGGTTGCTCATCGGCCTATCCGTCGTTTCGGTGGCCATCATGATTGAGCGGGCCGTGTTTTACAGACGCCATTCTGTGGACGTTGACGGCATCAAAGATAAATTGTCGAAATTGCTGAATGACGGAGATTTCGACGGAGCGGCCGCGTTGCTTTCCAAGTACGACAGTCTGGAAACCAACGTGGTGCTGTTCGGGTTGAGGAGTCACCAAATGGGGCCCGAATCCGTAGAGGATCTGTTGGCCGGTGCAGCGAACCGGGAACAGGCCAAGTACGACAAGCGATTGAATGTACTGGCCACCGTTGCCTCCAACGCACCCTTCATCGGGTTGTTCGGTACCGTACTGGGCATTATTCGCGCGTTTAACGACCTGGCCGGAAACATGTCCGAAGCGAGTTCGTCGGTGATGGCCGGTATCGCGGAAGCGCTGATAGCCACAGCGGTTGGGCTGCTGGTGGCGATTCCGGCGGTGGTCGCATTCAACGTCTTCAAGTCGAGAGTGAAGAAGTTCACTGAAAATCTCGGCTTGCTTGCCGCAGTGCTTACCGCCAGTTTGAAAGCCGTACCCGGTACGGCCGTGTCGACAAAGGAGTAAACAGATGGCAGCGCCGATTGGAAAACAGCAAAATGACGTAATCGCTGAAATCAATATAATTCCGTTTGTGGACATTGTGCTCGTGTTGCTGATTATCTTTATGGTGACATCAACCGCCATCGTGAAAGCCGCTATTAAGGTGGACTTGCCCAAAGCGGCGGCGGCCGGGTCGGAAGTAACGGCAACGGTAAACCTGGTGTACACCGTGGATAAAGAATTGTTTCTGGACGGAACACGGACGACGATGGACGATGCCCGGAGATTAATTGCAGAACGTGTGTCGGAGTCTCCGAAGTTGCAGGCGGTGATATCAGCGGATACCAAACTGCCCTACGGTGACGTGGTGGAGGTGGTGGATCTGGTCAAACAGGCGGGGGTGAGCGGATTTGCGTTGAACATTGAACGAAAAACGGTGGCGAGCAAGTAGCCACGTAACGTTGTGAGTGAATTGCAAGGAGATTGATTTTATGAAACCGAACGCACACAATGCCGAGTTATCGGCCGGACGCGTAGATTACGCGGCTGAGAGAGCGATGAAGCGTGAGGCTGCCGCTCTTCGTCTGAGTGCGCGCGTGCGACGGCCGGTTTCTGTGCATGCGGTAACCGCTGTGCCGAAAAAACGATTTCGCTCTTCCCTGTGGGGAATGTCCACCGTGGGATTGGCACTTTTGTTTCATGCTTCTGTTGTTACGGCGCTTGTGGCACTTGAAGACGACCGCCCGGAGGAAGCGCAGATGGAGAAGGCGGTATTTCAGGTGGTTGAAAAAATTGCGGAGCCGTTACCACCCGAGCCGGAGCCTGAATCGGAAGTTGTCGAATCGGAAGTTGTCGAATCGGAAGCTGTCGAATCGGAAGTTGTCGAATCGGAAGCTGTTCAGCAGGTTGTCGCAGAACCGGAGCAGCAGAAACAGACGCCTGTGAAACGCGTGAAAGTGGCCCGAACCGACCCCGTCAATGCGGCTGATTCGTCGGCCCCCGTGGAACCGAAGCGGCGTGCGGTAGTGGGAATTACGATGTCTTCAACCGTAACCGGCGGCGGTGGCCCGTCCTACGCCGTGGGAAATACCCGCATGGGAGCGACCGGGTCGGTTCAGAGCGATGAGAAGATAGAGAAGTTGCAGAAGGGAAAAACATCGGGCCCGGGAGGCGAGGGCGCGGGGAAAACGGTATCGGCCAACAGGCAGGCCACGTTTATTCCCACGGTGTCGAGCAGTTTCACCAAGCCCAAGCGAATTTCGAGCGTGGAGTTGCCGTACCCGGCAGCGCTTAAGTCAAAAGGGATAGAGGGAAACGTGATGGTTCTGATTGTTATTGACGAGGCCGGTCGCGTGCAGAAGGTACGGATTTTAAAAAGTTCCGGCTATCGCGAGTTCGACGAAGCCGCGTTGCAGGCCGCGCGAAAAGAAGTGTACAGCCCCGCGTTTCGAGACGGCAAGGCCGTAGAGTACAACCTGAAGTACACATATCGATTTCGTATGAAGGGGGCATAGTCATGCTGCGCGATGTAGAGGAGAGAACAATTATGACAAGACGAGCAAACCTGAATGTCGTTGTCGCAGCGACCGTGTTGTTTGCGATGGCGTGTTCCGAAGATTTTGAGGCGTTCACCGATGTGACCAAGCTGCGGGTGCTGGCGATTCAGTCGGAACCGGCGGAGCTGATGCCCGGAGAGATAGGGCAGTTGTCGGCACTGGTCGCGGCAGATGATAATGCGAGCGTTACCTATCAATGGAGCTGGTGTCCGGTAGCTACGAGCGCGATTATGGGGCACGAATGCCCGGTGACCGAAGAAATGCTGCTGGCGGCGATTGCACAGAACGGCGGTGGTGCGTTTGAGATACCGGAAGGCGTCTCCCTGTTTGATTTGGGCACATCGCAAACCGCGGTGTTTCCATTCATCATCGGTGCGGATGTACTGCAGATTGCATGCACACAACTGGTGGCGCAGGCCGGTGACCAACTGCCGTTTCTTCCCGATTGCGAGGGCTCGCTGGACACTACTGTGAAGCTGGTTGTGAACGACGGCGTGGATGAAGTGGTGGTCGTAAAACAGCTGAACCTGCTGCTGAGCGAGTCGCTGATTGCCAACCGCAATCCGGCTCTCGGCACCCTGACGGCATCGGACTCGGAGGGTGTTTCTATTACATTGGAAGAGGCGCCCGGCACACTGGTTTCACAGCACGGCTACGAACTGGCGGTTTCCCTCTCCCCCCAGGTCTCTGAGTCGTTCGAGACCACCGACGTGGAAACCGGAGCGATCGTCATCGATCGCGAGTCACTGTTCATGACGTGGTTCATCAGCGGCGGGGAGACGGAGTACGGGCGCACCAGTTATATTCCCGGGGAAACCGAATTCGACAAGTTGCGGTTGAATACATGGTGGCCCCCCAGGGTGGCCGAGTCGGACGGCACGGCTACGTTGTATCTGGTGCTGCAGGATGAACGCGGCGGAACCAGCTGGTTGACGAGAACCGTACAGCTTCAGGAGCGTTGAATATGAAACAGTGGATGTACATGATAGCGATTGTGCTGGTTGGGCTGTACGCGTTCACCGTGCGTGCGCAGGATGTCGATAACGAGAATGATACCGATGTCCAGCAGCCGGTGATTCCGCCTGTTCTGAAAGCCGAAGTGCCGGCGGAGTATCCCCCGCGCGCCCTGGAAGATCGCGTGGAATCCGAAGTGATTCTCGAGATAGATATTGACGAAACCGGGATGGTGGAAGGCGTGCAGGTAGTGACACCGGCTGAGCCGGAAGGGTACGGTTTTGATGATGCCGCGGTGAATGCCGCGAATCTGTTCGAATTTGAGCCTGCCACGCAGGGCGGGATGCCTATTCCGGTGCGTATTACGTATCGAACGGTGTTCGCGCTGGCTGACGAACCCCTCATTGCAGATACCGATACGGCTGAAAACGACATCCCTGCTGCGGAAGAACCAAACGACGGGAGCGCGATTCCCGCGAAACGCGTGCTGAATTTCAACGGCACATTGAAAGAGCGCGGTACGCGATTTCCGCTGGCGGGGGTGACCGTAACCATATTTCGTGGCGAGGGAAACGTTGCGGTGGGCTACGAGGCGGTTACCGATGCGGACGGTGCGTTCGGGTTCTACAATCTGGCCCCCGGCAAATGGATGTTGCTGGCCGAGCCGGAGGGGTATTTCCCCCTGCGTACATCGGACGAGGTGGTGAAAAACGAGCGTACAGAGGCGTCGTACTATGTGGAGCGGAGCGATTACAATCCCTATGACGTGGTGGTCGAAGGAGAACGTATCAGAAAAGAAGTATCTCGAACCACCCTGCAAATCGAAGAGGTGGAGCGGATTCCCGGCACGTTCGGCGACGTGCTCACGGTAGTGAAAAATCTGCCCGGGGTGGCGCGCACCGGTGCGGCTGCAGGGAATATTGTGGTGCGCGGCTCTTCGCCCGAAGACACCCAGGTGTTTGTGGACGGCGTGGAGGTTCCCATTATCTATCACTTCGGCGGGCTGCGCAGCGTGATTCCGCTGGGAATGCTTGACCGACTCGACTTTTATCCGGGGAACTTCACAGCGGAGTTCGGCCGCGCCACCGGCGGCGTTGTGGACGTGCGGCTGAAACGGCTCAAGCCCGAGAAATTCGGCGGCTATGTGGATGTGAACCTGGCCGACTCAGGCATCTACCTGGAAACCCCTCTGGGGGAAAAGAGCGCAGTGGCTGCCGCGTTTCGCAGAAGCTATATTGATGGCATCATCAACGCGGTGGTCCCTGATTCCGCTTCGGTCAATCTCATCACCGCACCTCGGTATTACGACTATCAGTTGCTGGGAACGTTTCGTCCCAACGACAATCACGAGCTGTCGGCCTTCTTTTTCGGGTCTGATGATGAGCTGAAGCTGCTTTTTGAAAACCCGGCGGATTTCAGTCCGGATTTGACTGCCACCAGCGGCAGCACGTCCACATCGTTTTACCGCACGGTGCTGGAGCACCGCTACATGCCGTCGCGACATTTCGAGAATGTGTTCAAAACATCGGCCGGGCGCAACAAAGTTTACGTGGGGCTGGGCGATCAGATCTTTCTTGACCTGAACACTTATGTGGCACAGATCTACGACAAGTTCACGGTGTCGCTGAGTGACAACGTGAAAATCGCGGGCGGCATCGACTATCTGTACAGCACCGCCGATGCGCGCATCAAATTTCCTGAAGTGGCCAAGGAGGGAGAGCCGGGCGGAAGACCGGATTTGAGCACCATACAGTATACGGAAAGCACCGACCAGGTGAGCAATTCCCTCGGCACCTTCCTGCAGTTGGAGAGCAAACTTTTCGACCGCTGGACCGTGATTCCCGGGGTGCGGTACGATTATTTTTCACGGGTCGATACCTCGTCGCTGGCCCCCAGGTTCAATACCCGTTTTGCGCTGGCTGAGAAGTGGACGGTGAAAGGCGGAGTGGGGGTGTATCACCAGGAACCATCGTTCGACGAGACCGACGAAGTGTTCGGCAACCCCGATTTGGGGTTGGAAAAGGCGATGCACTATTCGGTGGGGTTTGAATATTCCCCGCTGGATTACCTCACTCTGGATGTGACCGGGTTTTATAAAGATATGAGCGACCTGGTGAGTCGGACAGACGCCACGGTGAATGTGAATGGGGAGCTGCAGCGGTTGAATTATGTGAACGGCGGGCAGGGGCGCGTGTACGGGCTGGAGGTGATGCTGAAACACAACTTCGCCAACAACTTCAACGGGTGGATCAGCTACACGCTTTCGAAGGCACTTCGCAAAGATGTGGGCGATACCGAATGGCGGCGTTTTGATTTTGACCAGACCCATATTTTAACATTGCTCGGTTCGTACAGCCTGCCCAAAAACTGGACCCTTGGGTTCCGCTGGCGGGTGGTGACCGGAAGCCCCGATACGCCAAGGGAAGGCGCGGTGTACTCGGTTGATAAAGGATACTACGAGCCGGTGTACGGACGGCCAAACTCAGATCGGTTGCCGACGTTTCATCAGGCGGATGTGCGCCTCGACAAACGCTGGGTGTTTGACGCGTGGATGCTAACGGCATATCTGGATGTGCAGAATATCTACAACAGTCCGAACGTGACCGGGTACCAGTACAACTACGATTCCACCGAGCGCCGGGCGCGCCAGGGCTTGCCGATTCTTCCGGTCATCGGCGTGAAAGGAGAATTCTGATGAGCGTTTTGAAACATGCATTCACGCTGCTGATGATTCCGGTTGCGGTGACCTTTATCGGGGTGTTCAGTTCCACTGCCCGGGGGGCGGAGTTGCAGAAACCCGCGTTGAAGCAGGGGTATTACTTCTCGCTCATCCCTGTGGGCGAAGCGGTGCTGGTGGATTCCAGCGAGAACTTCGGCCCCTGGCCGTCGGTGGGGGGGCAGTTTCGAATGGGAGAGGAACTGAATCGCTGGTTCGATTTGGGGTTGTCGGGGGGCGCGACGGTTGCCTACAGCGATAACTATCGGCTCATTCACGGGCATTTCGGGTTGGACGGCACGTTCAAGCCCACCGCGGTGCTGTCGATTGGTTTGCAGGCGGGGCTGGGGTTCGGCGATTTCACTCGGCGCAAGCCCGGAATCACCGAAGTAATCGGCCGCTTCGGTGCCACCTACGGAATCACCGTTTCGTACGACCTGTTCGCGGGCAGCAGACATCGCAGCCCCCATCAGAGCGGCGGGTTCGCCATGAGTCCATACATCGGCGCCCACATCGGGCCCAGCGATGTTACCTCGATATACGCCTTTTTTGTAGGCATCGCTTTCACCCGCTGGACCGGCCTGCCCAAAAACCGCCTGGACCTCCCGTTGGATGAAGCCTTCTAACAGGAATGGAATAAGATTTTACCGTTCCTCTTTTGAGGGTGGTTCGTTTAGAATCTGTTCGACGCGATTGGGAGAGATATTTGTGTATTGAGAGATGGTGTCTACATCCAACCCTTTGTTGTGCATGGTATGCACGATGCAGCGATCTTTGCGATCGAGCCCAATGCGAAACCCGATCTGTTCGCCTTTTTCGAGTCCGATCTGTTCGCCTTTTTCGAGTCCGATCTGTTCGCCTTTTTCGAGTCCGATCTGTTCGCCTTTTTCGAGCCCTTCGTCATAGGCGACGCCTTTGATGGTGGCGATGTCGTGCAGATATTTCTGGCGGGCTTCGTACTGTTCCATCAACAGGTCATCGGCAGTGAACTGATGCTGCAGCTCTGCGGCTTTTTTTATGGCCGGATTGCTGTCTAAAACGGTTTGAAGCCCTTTCATGGTGTCCTCGCGCGCACTCAGATAACGTAGCCATTGATGCAACGGCTTGCCATCAGTATATGCCGTTTTTTCAAGCTCGGTCAAATGAAGAAAATGAATCATCAGGTGGTCGGTGAGCACCACATGGGGCGCGCTGAATTCCGTAAGCAGAAAGCAATTGTGCACGCGGCGCGATTCTTTGAGCATTGGAAAATTAACGACATTGATACATATGACCGGAGACAGGGTGCGATAGTCGCTTCCCTGATGAAGCTGTGCGGTATAGCATTTGGACCAGTAATAAAGCGACCGGTTGGCAAATTCCGCATTACCCTGAAGCTGCATCTCAATATTGTATGTGCGCCCGGTTTCATCTTTGGCCTTTACATCCAAAATACTCTGCTTGTCGGTGACCGACTCTTTGGGGTTGAACGGATTTTGAATGGTCAGAGATTGGAGCGGCCCCATTCCCATGTCGCCCAGTACGGCGTTGACAAAATCGAGAGTAACCGCCTCATGCCCGGTTTTACCGAACAGATAGCGAAAGAAAAAATCATTTGTGGGGGAGATAAATGTCATCACCGCCTGCATAGCGCAAACCGTGCCGAGTTGGTGAATGCAATAAAAACAAGGTGGTGAATTGAATTACCGGTGGCCGAAAAACAGATTTGGCCGGCCAGTGATTCGTTTGCGAGATAGATGCGCAGATTGTTGACCGGGCGCATGTGCGATGCGCGGGAGTGAAAATGAAGCAATTCTGGAAAATTTTAAAATAATGCATTTTGGGTATTGTTGCGCGGGGCAGATGTGATATGAGTCGCCCCCTTTTTGATTGGGCTTCCGGTTGAATCAGAATCGCGCCGGGAGCAATATTTACGAGGCGATGCCCGTTTTAGGAGAGAAGAATGAATCAAAGTGAATGCAGTTTTTACAGTGGCGGTTTACGCGGCGCAGAAGAAACCTTCGGGCAGTGTGCGGAGCAGTACAACATTAACGAGACCAACTATTCGTTTGAGGGGCACAAGCTCGCCCGCGACAAAAACGTCACCGTGCTTACCCCCGAGGAATTGGCCAAGGGCGAAGTGAGCATGGAGATTGTGTCGACTAAAATGGGGCGTCGGTACGCCAAAGCCGACCAGCTGAAGAAAGTGTTTCAGGTGATTTTTCATATGATTAACAGCGGCTTTCAGGTGTTCGCGGTGGGTTGGATTCAAGAAGACAACACCGTGATGGGCGGCACCGGCTGGGGTATCGCACTGGCAAAGTTTTTCAATCGACCCGTGAGCGTGTTCGATCAGGACAAAAACGAATGGTTCACCTGGGACGGCAAATCCTGGGTACAGGATACGCCGGTCATTTCGCACAAGACTTTCTGCGGCACCGGCACCCGCAATCTCACCGACCAGGGCAAAAAAGCCATCGAAGACCTCTTCGCCCGATCTTTCTAATCCCAATTATTTGTGTGCGAGGTTCGAAATCTCCCTGGCTCAGTTTAAAAAGGGGGAATTTTCGGCCTCGATGACCAATTTGGGGGGCCTCAACGAGCATATTGGGGGCCTCAATGACCAATTTGGGGGCGGCTCAACGAGCATATCCAGGGCCTTAATGACCAATTTGGGGGGGCTCAACGAGCATATCCAGGGCCTCAATGACCAATTTGGGGGGCCTCGACGAGCATTTGGGGGGCCTTGGTGTCCATTTGACTGCGAACATATCGCCGTGGTGAGCCCCGTCGCGTTGGTGGAGCGGTCGAAAATTCACATCTGATGCACTTTTTAACGCATTGTGAAATATTTCTTTCATTCCCCAGATTCCGTTGTTGACAGAAATTCCAGGTGTTGGTTTGGTTGGCGAATCCGAAAATTTATTTGTCGACGTAACTCATACCAAAGGAGTGTGTGATGACTACACAGGGAAACGAACAGGCCTATAACCGCTGTCTGGAAACGGCGAAAACCATTGCCCAGGAAGACATTTCTTACTGCAACATTCCGGTCGAGGTGGCCGCCGCCGAGGGCATTCAACTGGCGCTGGCGGCCGCGGAAGACCGGGAGGCACTGCGGGGGGCCGGCATGAATCTGCAGGTGGTGGACGACCTGCGGTTGCGCGCCGATGCCCTGGCGTTCGCGGGGGCACGCTACCAGATGGCCATTGATACCGACCCCGACGCCGCGAAAAAGTGGAAGTCGGAATCGCCCAAAGGATACGACGTGCGCCGCTACCTGCTCAAGTTCATGTCGTTCGCGTTTCGCAAAGACGAACGGCTGTCGGCCCAGATTACCAGAATCAAAGAAGGACGCGGCCACAAAGACATGGTGCTCGATTTGTTGTCACTCTCGTTGCTGGCCGAAGAGAACATGGCACTGCTGGCGCAGATGCCGCTCTTTGATCGGGGCACGGTGCAGGATGCCCGCGAGCTGCACAACCGGTTGGGAGAACTGCTGGCCATGTCTTCGTTGGACCCCAAGGAGGTGAATGAAGCCCGAGATATTTTTCACCGCATCTGGACCTACTACAAACAGCTAGCCGACGACGTCAAAGCGTATGGCCAGTTTCTCTTTGAAGGCACAGACCGCTATACCCGCTACGTGAGCGACTATCATCAGTCGACCGCGAAAGCCAGCCGCGACACCGGAAACATCGATATCGACATCGCCTCCAACCTGTAGGAAACCGCCTTTCCGCCTGCACTATCTTCGCGAACGCCGCATCGATTTTTTTTAATTTTTTCATGTCCGAAATTGAAACGACAACTCGGTTGACGTTTGCCACAACCCGGTTGTTGTCAGGGGGCAACGGCAACAAAAAAATTTTTTCGCGCAAACTGCGCATCGCCAGATATCGTGCGGGGATTGGCCTATAGCGCTGTTTGGCACAGTTCATGCGATAGCATTGATTTGAAAATACGGAAGATTTTCGCGAGCGGTCACACGCATCTCGGCCGGCACGAACGCAGCGCAGCCCATTCGTTTACAACGGGGCGGAGCGCTGTGAACGGTGTCGTACGCCCTTGCGCTGAAAAAGTCTTGCGAAATCCCGTACGAACAACGCCGCTGTGAAAGGGGATTTCTATGAAACACAACATTTTATTCATTGCCTGTCTTGCCATCGGTCTGTCGATTGCCGCCGGCTGCATGGACCGGAAGCCCGCGCCCGTGTGCCCCATCCCCACGGAGTTGAAATCAAGCGACCCGGGCACCAACGCTTTTGACGGTGTCGATATTCTGGTTGTGGTCGACAACTCGGGCTCCATGGCCGAAGAGCAGGAAATGCTCGCCACCGCGTTTTTTCCGCTGGTGAATACGCTTATCAACCCCACCGAAGGTTCGTCGTATCCGGCCTCCGACAATGTACGCATCGCCATCACCACGTCAGATATGGGGGTGTCGTACGGGGGAACGCCCTATACAGACACGTTTACGCCTCATTCGGCCTGTGTGGATGCAACTAAGAACGGATTGGGAGATAACGGCGCGTTTATTAATGAGTACGGATTGACTGAAGTGAACATTCTGGAAAACGTGATTCCCTGTGATGCGGATGCGGCACAGTGCCCCACCCACTGGGAGTGCGACATGAGCGGCGGCGGCGTTATCGGATTTTGCGTTGATCCCAACGGTGACGGCACTTCACAAGTGTGTCCGGATTCGCTGGTTTCCCAGAGTTATAACTTTGTTCCGCAAGGATACGACCGCACGACCAGCGCGTTTACCGTTGCCTGCCTGGCCTCGGTGGGAACCGAAGGTTGCGCATATGAGCAACAGCTTGCGGCGGGCGCTGCGGGGCTGGTGTACGACCCCACGTTTATTCGCGAAAAATCGCTGACAGCGGTGTTGGTGGTATCTGATGAAGAGGACTGTTCTCTCGCGAGCAGCGATTGGCACAATGTGGATGAGTTGGCGAGCGGAAGTGATGAAATTAATGTGGCCTGCGGGCGACATCCGGATTTGCTGACGACGGTGGCCGACATTAAAGAACAGTACGATGCGGCCAAAACAGCAGTTTCGGGGAACGCCAGCGGCATGCTGTTCGCCGGCATTATCGGTGTACCGAAGGTGACCGAGTGCCAGGGGCGGGGGAATACGCTTGCGGAATGCTTTGCTGAACCGTTGGAATTCGGCACCATGGCGGAACCTGAAGTGATTCGGCGGGAAGATCGCCGCGGTGAGATGGCGAGTTTCTATGAATTTGCATGTGAGCGATATGATGACGACAATAAACCGATTACCCAGGCGTATCCGGGGGCGCGGTATGTGGAGATGGCCCAAATGTACGGAGACATGAGCTATATCTATTCTATATGTAATGATAACTGGTCCACGGCGATGGTGGATATTGCCGAAATGATTGCCGAGAACATGACCGGAACCTGCTACGGCAAGCGGCTCAACTGGGACCCGTCGACAGAGACGGCCAACTGCAACGTGGTGTTTGAATACCGCACACCGAAAGCGGATTCTCCTGATGCGCCGCCCTGTCCCGACCTGGTTGAGAAGTACGGCAATGAAGACTTTATGTGGCAGGACGAGGGCGATGTAAGGGTGGAACCGGTAAAGATCGGTAATGATACCACTGATTTCTGGGTGCGAACCTGCACGGTTGAAAAGATTCCGGCGCCCCTGAACTGTAACGATTTCGACGGAATGGCCAATGCCGACGAGAATCAGTTCGGTTGGTACTACTGTGAAAACCCCGGGGAGAACAACAGCGTAGCCTGCAACGATGATTTGGATAACGACCGGGATGGTCTGGTGGATGACAAAGACCCGGATTGTGATATCTGTTCCGGAAAAACCAGCGGCGTGTGCCCGTCCGACTGTCCTTACAAAGTGTCGCTTTCCGGGCCGGCGCTGACCGAAGCGGCGGAAGCGTTTTCGGCCAATGTGGTGTGTCTGCAGCAATATCGGTTTGAAGACCCCAACTGCAAGGAGAGCACTGCCGATTCCTGTAACGACGGCGAGGACAACGACGGGAACGGGCCGTTTGACTGCCACAGCTACAGCAACGCCGACAAGGAAGAGGGGCGCATTCCCGAAGAGCATTTCCCCGCGTCGGGTGCGCGCAATGCGGACCCGGATTGCTGCCCCATGAGACGAAATCCCGATGACGGTTCGTGCGTATTTCTGAACACCCTGGGCCAACCGGCCGCTACGGTGGATGATGCCGCATGGGTGGATGTGTGCCAGGTGGGCGAGTTGGTGCCTGAAAACCTGCCCGATTCCTGCTGCGAAGCTTCGACGGCCCTGTTGTGCGTGCTGCCCGATGCCTACCGCAACGTGTGCGAAGCACGAAATTGATTTTGTTGCAGCGCGTCTATCCTTCTTTTTGACCCTTCCCCCAAACCAATCACACGCCGGGAATCTTCTTTGACATCTGCAGGTGGGGGGCATAATAGTGAACGGTGCGCCATTGCCGATGCGATGGGTGCAATGAAGGAAAAACGGAATGTCTGCTGAACAAGAAATGATAGCGACGCTGTCTGCGGTGTATCATCGAACACCGCTGGGGCAGTTTCCGACGCCGGTTACTCATCCGGCGGCGCGTGATTTCGGTTTTGCGAATCTTTGGGTGAAGCGCGATGACCTGTCCTCTTCGGTTTACGGCGGAAATAAAGTGCGAAAACTGGAGTTTCTGCTGTCTGCATCCTCTCGTCCGATATTGACATTCGGCCCCCTCGGATCTCATTACGTGTATTCGACCGCACGCCACGCGGCGACGTTGGGGCGTCGCACCGCGGCGGTGTTGGTGCCGCAGCACATGACCCCGCATCACGAAGAGATTCATCGGCGAATTCGTCAGTTGTGTCGTCCGGTGGTGACGCTTCAGGGAACGCCGCGCAGTGCGGCGGGGGTGTTTCAACTGTTGCATTCGATGGTGTCACCGGCCGAGACTCGGTATGAGATTCTCGCCCCCGGGGGGTCCAGTCCGCGAGGAACATTGGGGTATGTGATCGGTGCACTGGAGTTGGCCGCACAGGTGCGTGCCGGGGAACTGCCCGCGCCGAGAAAAGTGTTTGTCCCGCTGGGGACCGGGGGAACCGCCGTGGGGATTGCGATTGGGCTGGCGTTGGCGGGCCTCGATACAGAAACGGTCGCGGTGCGCGTGGTGCCGCGTACGGCATTGCCCGAAGCGGCGTTGTGGGTGCTGGGGAGGCGAACCCTGGGCATGATTGGCAAAGCGGGAATCGCGGTTCCTGCCATTGGTCGCGTCCGATGGACAGTGGAAAACGGGTTTTCAAACCGGTACGCGGTTCCCACCGTTGAGGCTCAACAAGCGGTATCTTTGGGTGCAAACTGCGGGGTGGCGCTGGAAACCACCTACTCCGCCAAAACCATGGCAGCCCTTCTGGCCTGCGCGGCGAGAAACCGCAATTGCAACGAACCGTATCTGTTCTGGCAGACGTTTGCGGAGAACGAGGATATTTCATGATTGTGTGGTATGCGGTGTATTTTTTTGCCGCCTATTATATGCATATAAAAATGATTTTATGGTCTTTTTGACACCTGAAGATGCCCGGCCGGTTCTTGTGAACGGAGACGATTGGAGAGGGACGAATGACTCAATTGAAAGCAACACAACCCCTGACCCCTTGCCGGACCTGCAAAAATATGGTGTGTCGCACGCGCTCAACGGATTGTCACGGGGTGCACGATGAATCGCTGGCGGCGTATCATGAAGACGTTCACACCGGCGAAACCGCCTTGGCGGCATCTGCGTTGGTAGACGACGGTCGCGCCGGGGCACTGAATCGCGCAGAAGAGGTTATCGAGTTTTGTCGAACGCGAGACTACACATCGATTGGGGTGGCGTACTGTTTCGGAATGAAAACGCTGGCCATGGAGTTTTGCGACATGTTGGAGAACGCGGGGTTTCAGACAGCACCGGTTTCGTGTACCAGCGGTGCGGTGAAAGAGCGCGAAATCGATGTGCGCAAAGAAACCGAAACCGTTTCGTGCAACCCCGCCGGCCAAGCCATGGTGCTGAATCGCAAGAAATTGGATTTGGTGGTGGAAATCGGTCTCTGCCTGGGGCACGACATTATTTTTCATAAGCTGATCGAACACCCGCACACGGTATTGGTGGTGAAAGATCGAACTTCCTTTCATAACCCGTCCGCGGCGTTTTCGTCTTACCAGGATGGGGCCGCTGATTTTATCACCTCATTGGACAACTCATTCGCCATGAAATCGCCAGAGTGGCTGGCGGAGCAGATGAACTTCGATGAGGCACTGACGGTGATTGATCTGCGCGGGGCGGAGGCGGTCGCAAAGGCGCGCATCCCAGGCAGTGTGCATATTCCGTTGAAGCAATTGCCTCAGCTGCACACGCGGTTGGATCGCGAACACAAAATAGTGTGCGTCTGCAACGGCAGCGTTCAATCCGCCTATGCCATTATGTTTCTGCATACTCGCGGTTTCAAGCAGGTATTCAATCTGTCGGGCGGATTCTCAAGATGGCAAAAAGAGGCTTTCCCCACTGTGGGAACGGAATAGGACGGCTATCATTTTATCATGAGAGAAGTGAGCGGATTGAAATGCCGGTCAGCGCGCCAATAGCTTACAATTACGGACAAATTCTTTCGGCCCGTCGCACTGCGCGCATTTCTGATAGGCGGCTGTCGATTTTTCGGTTTCATTTTTCAGTTGATAGATGTAGCCGATGGCAAGCCAGGCTTTGGCGTTCTTCGGGTCGAGCAGTGTTACTCGTTCCGCATATCCGAGCGCCTGGTCCTGATACTTTTTGGTTTCCATCGTGGCGATGGCAAATTCCGTAAGGGCTTCAACCCCGTTCGGGTTGAGGGCAATCGCTTCTTCAAGGGTTTCCAGTTTCTTTTTACGAGGTTGCTTCTCGGCTTTTTCAACCAGCTCATGATAGCGGGTGAGCGTATCCAAGTCAGAGGATACAGCGGGAATTTCAGCGGTTGGGGTGTTTGATAGAACTTGATCGCCACTCGTATCCGCTGCGGGAACCGCATCTTCTCCCACCGGAGTTTCCAACGGGTCACCGGCGGCTTCAGTGTCGCCAAGGTCTTTCTTAGCAGCCAATACGTCGGTGTCAGATTCTGTGCTGGCAAGGTCGTCTGTCGTTTCGTCGCCGGACGGGGTGTCGGATTTCACGGAAGAATCGGATTGGGCGTCGGATTCCTTCTTGGTATGCTCGGTTGACGTCGTTTTTTGCGGCGGGGCCCGGAACAGATCCGTTCCAAAATACATCGCTGCTCCGCCCCCCAGCAATAACACCGCTGCCGCACCAACAACCACTTTTACAATTGTGCTCCGTGTGGAACGTTCGTCGACAGATGCCCAGGTGTCATCATCATCTTCTTCGAATTCTTCCTCTTCGTCATCAAACGACTCAGTGGTTTCAGCCGGTTCTTGCTCGTCGGCATTTTTATCTGCGTCTTCCTCGCTGTCAGTATCCGCGTCGCTTTCAGGTTCGTTCTGGTCATCGGGAATACTTTCAAGCGGTTTTTCCGCTACTGATTTCTCGTCTGCCGGCAGGTCTTCAACCGATTCTCTTTCGTCGCTGTCCAACGGGGCACTCCGTTCCGCCTCTTCGTCGCCGGTAATAATATCGGATGGAACGGTGGTATCCACTGCCCCCTGGCCAGGCAGATTCGCGGTTTCCCGGGGAAGATCAGAAGGTTCATTCGAGTCATCTGCGTCAGCAGCGTCGGTTTGCGCCGCATCATACGGTTGCTCTATTGGATCCGTTTGAACATTTTCGGCATTGAGGGCCATCTGTTCCAGTTCTGCCGGTCCGGCAATTCCACCGCCCAATGTCTGTCTTTCGTCGTTCACCGCTGTGGGGGAAATCAGCTTGTCCGTACCGGGAGCAATTTCCTCTCTGTCGTCGGCCATCGGTGGTGACATTGGATTCGGAGATTCTACCGATACGCGCCCTACTGCCGGCGGTGGATTGGTCGGCGTTTTGGAAACATGCATCATCATGGTTTGCTGTTCAGATGCGACAGCGCTCAACCCTGCAGAGGGGATGCCGGGAGATGTGTTTTCTTCATCATCTGATATTTCTTCTGTCGGCGGCAGATGCCGAGACAGTTTGTACTCTCCGGTATCCGGACGTTTTCCCGTACCTGTTGTCGGCATATCGGCGGCCGGCGCAGCGGGAGTAGATGATTTGGTAATGACATTGACAAAATTCCCCTGCAGCGATTGCCTCAGGGGCGGGGGGGCTTCCGATGGTGGGTTCACGGGAGCGACAATTCGTTTGGTCTGAGAATGCACGGGTCTTTGGCTGAGTCCCTCTGATTCCACGGGGATGGTATCCTGTGTGACAGATGGAGCGGTTGACGGTGCGATAGGATCTGCCGAAAGGCTTTGCTCGGAAACAGTATCTACCGGGGTACCTTCGTCGATGTCTGTGGTTGGAGAGTCCGGTGCGCCGGTCGGCGTTTCCGGTGTGGTTCCAAGGTCACAAATCAGTCCCTCGAAATACAGTTTTGTGATGATTGTGAGCGCTTCCAAATCTCCGAGCGGACAAAGGTTGACCACTTCCATCAGGGAGCGGCGACCATCGAAATGTTTCAGCAGCGCGTTGATTTCATCCGGGATTTCTCCCAGGCGTTCGGCCAACAGCTCGTCATCGATGTCGAACACCGAATTCAACGAAGGCAATTGTTCCTGAAGCCGTCCCCATTCGTCAAGGCGCCGCATTCCTTCCATGAGGAGGCCTTGCGTAGACAACGTGATTTTGTCAGGGCGGTCGAGATTGTTGAATTCAATGTGAAAGTGTCCGTTTGACCAAACCAGCATTCGATAAACGGCTTCTTCTCCCTTGCGACTCGATGTTTCGGCGTCGATCACTTTGCCGTTTTTGAAAAAGATTTCCCCGCGGTCCCCGTCACGTTGCACATGTATCACACCGGATTTCTGGCTGATGTCAATGGTTTGAATGAGGTCGATAATTCCCATGTCACTGAGGTTTCCAGCAAATTCGGTTTTGGAGCCGCGTGTTTCAAGGCGTTCCCGCTGGCGTCGCTGCATGACAAGGGATACCCGCGCCAGGATTTCCCGAATGAATATCGGCTTGGTAAGATAGTCTTCCACACCTTGTTCCAGACCGCGGATTTTGTCTTCAATAGATTTTTGGGCGGTGAGAAACATCACGGGAATATCTTGCCATTCCGGGTTTTCTTTCAACCGTTCAATCAGCTCAAATCCCCCCATTTCCGGCATTGTGGTTTCTGTGATGATCATGTCGGGAATGGAGATTTGTATTTTTTCAATTGCGTCCAGCCCGTTGGATGCGCGTGTGATACTGAATCCGGCCTTCTTCAGGCTCACTTCCAGGACGCGTAAACTTTTCGGGTCTGAATCAACAATTAACAGGTGTTGCTTTGCCACAGTGGTACCTATCTTGATGTCATCTAAATATTAAATAACGTAAAACAAAGTATTGTCTTTGCAATTCACATTTTCAAGTATTTGTTAAAAAAACTTTAGAAATAGTCACATATATTCAGCGTTTTAAAGAAAAAGGATACTTTCAACAACATTAAAAATGTGGTTTTCCCAAAGTAGCGTCCGATGATGTCCTCACCCGGCTGGTCGGACAAGACTTCTTTTACGCTTTTCGGAGATGGAAAAACGGCAGTGACTACTCTGGGGAGAAGAAACACGTCGCAACATTTTTAAAAATTTATGGACGAAATTTCAATAATCGTGGAAAAACCTTGACTTTATCGCCTGCACTCTAGTACCACATTTCAGTTAGATAACCGTGTAAATAACAGTCAACCTACTTTCATTTATAAGGAGTGAGAACTGTGAAAAAGAATATTTTGATATTGGGATTCATCGTATTGACGCTGTCTCTCTTCGGATGTGACAAGCCTCTCGGGGTGAAGGACATTTCGCCGAAAACCGGAAATCTCGGTGGCGGCGAGCCCTTGGAGATTATCGGTTCCGGTTTCCACAACAACATGGGGATTTCCGTGTATATCGGCGGCAATAAAGTCGATAATGTGTCCATTCAGGGAACAGAAAAGCTGATTGTCAGCACTCCTCCGGGAAATGCCCCGGGGCCGGTGGATATTCGTATCACGTTTGACAACGGCGATGACGACTTCCTTATTTCCGGCGGATTCACCTACGTGAAAGAATCCGGCGGCGCAATGGATATTCGTGCCATCGGTACCCGCAAGAGCCAACGCGAAAAAGAGTAACACCCCTTCTTTTTTATTTTCAGCAGGTTATCGCAGTTCTGTCTTATGAATGGAATTGATAATCAGCCGACAACGCAATTGCGTCCGTTGGCTTTGGCTTCGTAGAGTCGTTCGTCTGCTCTACCGATAAGTGTTTCACCGGTATCGTTTTCAGACACGAGAGTGGATATTCCGATGCTGATGGTCACCGGGATGGTGACGCCTTCAAAACGAAATTCAGATGCGGCAACCAGTTGGCGGACTTGTTCCGCGAACAATTTCGCACCGGACGTTTCTGTTTCAGGGAGCAGAATTACAAATTCCTCTCCACCGTATCGCGCAAACAGCTCTCCGGAACGAATACGCTTCGAGATGATTTTACTCATCTGCTGCAACACCATGTCACCGGCGAGGTGACCGTATGTGTCGTTGATGTTTTTAAATTTGTCGACGTCCATCATTAGTATGGACAAAGGTCGACTGTGGCGAACAGCTCGAGCGGTCTCCCTTTCGATTTCGCCGAGAAAAAAGCGTTTATTGTGAATGTTGGTGAGACCATCAATAATGGTCATTCGATAGATTTCTTCATGGTAGGCGTTTTCAACATCTGAGCCCACCAGGTATTTGAAGATGGTTCCGCCGATTTTGATTTGGTCTCCCTGGCGAAGTGCGATGGAATTGATTTGACTGCCGTTCACGTACGAGCCGTTGGTGCTCTGCAAATCGGTTAGAATTCGCGTCATCCCGTCAAAAGTGACCTTTGCGTGTTTTCTGGAAACTGCATTTTTGGGAATGACGATGTCGTTGGACGCATCACGGCCGATAGATATTTCACTGGTGCCCAGTTCCCATTTTTTTCCGAGTTGGGGACCGGGGGGGTAAATCTGCACCAATGCATCCTGCCGGGCTTCTCCCGGAGGAAAGGAGATGTCTTTAGTTGAAACCAGTGTTAGCTCGTGCTCGTCGTAACTTGTCATCTACACCCTACCCAACAAAATAGGTCACTTCTCGTCTGGGGCACTTGAATGTGGTACATTCCTATTAACGGAACGTTATAGATTAATTTAACGAATAAATTGTATATCGTCTACTAATGGGTTTACTGTTTCAAGGAAATGAGTAGTTTGCGACATATCGGCCACATACCGGACGCCTGGCGGTTTCTGATTAGAGCGACAGAAGAAGTTGAGGGTGTGGCCGTGGGCATGGCGCCGATTCACGACGTTCCGGAAGCTCCGCTTCGTGTTTTTCAGCAATGGGCGTCATCTCCCATGCGTGCGGACATGGATTATTTAGTTAATTTCATCGAGGAACGGAAAAATCCGGGCCATGCCAATATTCACCCGAATGCGCGAATACTGATCAGCATCGCATTCGCCTATCACGAAGGTGCGGTGGGAGGCGGAGCCTGGGATAACGTTGCCTGTCATGCCCGAGCGAGGGACTATCATAAAACGATTAAGCAAAAATTGCTGCGCATCATTCCCCATATTCAAATGGAGTTTCCCGATGCGGCGTATCGTATATTGGTCGATAGTGCCCCCATTATGGAGCGCTCATGGGCGGTACTCGCCGGTGTGGGAACTATCGGTCGCAACGGAATGCTGATTGTTCCTCACGTAGGCCCCAAAGTGTTGCTGGGTGAAATTCTATTGTCACAGGTTCCACATATTTCTCCCAATCCTTCGCCCACAGCGCCGTTTTCTGTCTGTGCTGGCTGTAACTTATGTGTCGTGGCGTGTCCCACCGGGGCGTTGAATGGAGACGGCCTGGTGAATGCGCGTCGGTGCATATCATATCTTTCCATTGAAGCTGGTCGTGCTGAATCCGGTACCCGCCATGCCACACCAAATTCAAATGAGCGGTCAGATTTTTTTTTGATACAGAAAGGGAATTCTTTTTTCGGATGCGACAGCTGCACAGAGGTGTGTCCGTTGGTTGAAAAGATTCCTTGCAGTCTTGAAGCCCCTGTACACCGCCATTTGGCAAAAGATTTGATCGAAATTTCGACCATGCCTGAAGCGGAGCTGCAAAATCGTTTGCAGGGGACTTCGCTT
Source organism: Deltaproteobacteria bacterium (assembly GCA_016936575.1). Lineage (GTDB taxonomy): Bacteria > Myxococcota_A > Polyangia > JAAYKL01 > JAAYKL01 > JAFGXQ01. Next base: position 101,771 of record JAFGXQ010000013.1, on the reverse strand, counting down.
CATCGCACAGGTGCGGCTACGATTAAAAGAAATGCGAAGATGCTTCTGCAGTCCGTCGACGCTGAAGCACACATAGGCGTTGAGAACAAGTAGCCAGAATTTGGTCCGTTTCACTTTCGCGTTGATTTGTCGGAGACTTCGTGAAATATGAAGCTCATGACAACACATGCCAAAACCTTAAATGTGGTAGAGGTCACCCGAAAAAAAATGCCCCGGGGCCCGGGTTCTTCAACCGTGCAGAAGCGCGCGGAAAAAATTTTAGATGCCCTTGATTGTCGGGGGTGCGAGCTATCTATAGTGATTTGTGATGACTCGTTCATCCATTCGCTCAATAAGGAATACCGAAACAAGGATAAAGCGACCGATGTGTTGTCGTTCCCGATGAGTGAAACACCCGGCAAAGAGATGTGTAATGCGGTGTTGGGAGACATCATTATTTCGGTGGATACCGCCCGTCGTCAGGCTGCGCAGAGAAAGCATCCGCTACTCGACGAGGTCACGACGTTGCTTGTTCACGGGATTCTTCATCTGGTCGGTTATACGCATGAAAATGATGACGATGAAGCCGTGATGAACGCTCAGTCCGAGCGATTATTACGTCTTTTTTAAGTTTTTTTTATCAACTATTGACATGGTTTCGGTTTTCTTTTAGAAAGCTCGGTTCTTTCTGGAAAACAGACATTTTTGTGGATAACTTTTTTGCTCCTGAATAATGATTCGATGTCAGTTTTTACCCTGAACATGTCGTCTGCTAGACGGTAGTTTGACTCCTTTTTCTGATAAAACTAAATTATTTCAAATATTTATAAGACAATATTCTGTTTGAGGTCACTACCGACCTCAGATGGGACGCCGCCTGTCAGGTCACGTGCATCCCTGTGGATAAACCGTGGACAAACCGGGGATGAAGCACTCCAAGTTGTCGATTTTATTTGAACGGTAATCCGCACTTTCAGCATTTTCCATATTATTATCGTTTGTGGATTCAATGTCGGCGTCACAATTCCTTTTTGCAAATCGGTTTTGCCGATTCGTTGCGAACCGATTACATTTGATGCTAGAGTGCCACAAAACGGTTTGTGATATTTGAACGTGCAAGTTAAAGAAAACACGACTAAAACGACGCGATAAAACGATTAAAAATGAATAAAACCAACAGTGAGGTGTCCATCTCTATGGAAGCGGCGACAACCAACGAAATGACCGACTTGGATTTAGTGAATCGCTGCAGACAAGGCGATGAGATGGCATTCAGTCAATTAGTCCAACGCTACCAGCGAAAAGTGTACACCGTGGCACTTGGAATGGTGAAGAACCCGGATGATGCAATGGATATTGCACAGGAAGGGTTTGTTAAAGTTCATCGCTATATCGGCAATTTTCAGGGAACGAGCAGCTTCTACACATGGTTGTATCGAATTGTTGTCAATCTATGTATTGACCATTTGCGAAAGAGCGGACGGTACGCCAGCGATGAGTACGATGAACGCGTGCATGCGCAGGAGGGCGGCGGCGGTGTCGGCGTTCTTTCCACCAATTTGGGAAACAATCCGTCATCCAATCTCGGACGAAAGGAACTGGCGGAGGTGATGCAGAAGGCAATTGATGAGTTGCCGCCGTATCATCGTGCGGTCATTCTCATGAGAGAGGTGGAAGGCATGTCCTATACGGATATGGCGAAAACGTTGAACGTCTCGAAAGGAACCGTCATGTCTAGGCTTCACCATGCACGACAAAAACTCCAAGCGTCTCTCCAGCCGTATTTGGAGGGGGATTTAACGGTGGATTAACATGAAACTGAATGAAAAAATTCTGGCGCAGTATTATGACGGTGAGCTGAATGAAAAAGAAGCTGCGGAAGTGAAGCGCCAGCTTGAATCTTCACCGGACAGTGCACAGTCTCTCCAGTATATGGAAACCATGAGTAGCTATATACAAGTGATGGCTGAAGAGAATCTCGACAGTGTTTCATTTGATGGTTTTGATAAGCGAATATTGAATGAAATACACAGTCAGAAAGTGCAGCCGTCTTTGGGAGAAAAGTTTGGTGTGTGGATGCGGGAGTTTTTTGAACATCGAAAGACCATATGGATTCCAACCGCGTCATTGGCAGGGGCTGCATGCGCGGCATTGCTGGTGTTCGGATTGAATCATCCCGGAGGAACACCTCCCACAATGCCGAACACCGCGTCGCCGGAGAGCTGGAAGGCCAGTGTGAATTCGTCTCCCGCAGCGTCTGTTGTCACCGTTGCCAACGCGGACGAGGTGAATGCGCAGGCATACAATATTGAAACCGATACCGGTCAACGTGTAGGCGTTGTTTGGATTAACGATTAGTACCCACGGAATGGCGAAGGAGACCACAATGAAAAAGTTGAGTATGATAGCCGCTATTGCTTTTTTATCCCTGTTATGCAACGTACATGCAGTGGTTGCGCAGGAGGCGGTTACCTGTAAAGTACTCACCATTGAAGCGACCAACAGTGGCAACGGTGTTGACAGCGCGTTGCAGCCGTATGCAGCTATATTCAAGAAAAAGCCGTTCGATACGTTCAACAGCTTTGCGTTAATCAGCGAGAAAGAATATACGTTGAAGTTGAACCAACCGTTGCAGCTTTCGCTGCCGACGCAATTGACGGGCACTCTTGAGTTTCGCGGAAACGATAAAAACAATCTCAAATTGCAACTTCATCTTACCAAGAATGAAGGTGCACCGATTGTTATCAACGGAACCGCTTCTGATGGTGCGCCGTTTATGGCAGCCGGGTACAAAAGCCCCCTTGGTCGCTGGGTAATCGCGATTAAATGTAACAAATAGCAACCCATTTATTTTCCTTTCAGGAAGACGTCAGCCGTTGAAAAAGACCATTCCCTTTCGAATCGCCATATTTATTATCGCCTTCCTGGCAGCTGAGGTACTTTGTGCGCAGGAGAAATCAAGCGACATTTCGTTGTATACCTCTGTGGATACCGGGCTTCACGTGATTGATGAAGATTTGTTTATTCCGGTGCTGCTTGAGCAGGGATTCACGACTGGTGTATTTGATATTGCTGTCAGCGGCCCGTTGCGTTTTCGCGTGAAAGACAATCGTCCCGATGATCTGAAAGTACTTCGAGATCAGGATTGGGATGACCCATCGGACTGGGCGCGAATCGTGAGAAAATTTCATTTTAACAAGACCTTCGGTTGGGGAACAGTCGATGCATTCATCGGTGAACTGAACGGCGTGCATGTGGGGTATCAGAATGTGGTCAGTCATTACTATAACTCAACAGACATGGACCATTATCACGGCGGTTTCGATTTAGCGCTCGACATAAATGGTGATGGTCTGGAAATGTTATTAGACGACGTGGTTATTCCGTCCATCATTGCGGCGCGTGTATATCTGGCGCCTCTCGGCTGGTTCAGTGACCACGCATGGGCGAAACGGCTTGAGGTGGGAATGCAGTTTTTGGCGGATCGCGGTGTGGACAGCCGTACAATGGACATCGAAGATACCAATCTCGTGGCGTTCGGCGGAGACATCGGGTTTGCAGTGGTCGATGCGGATGCGATTAAACTCACCCCCTACCTGGTATTGGCGGCAATGGACGGAGATGCCGGATTTCACGGCGGCGCAACAGTGCACGCGCTGTTCAGCAAGGAAAAACAGATGGGGGTGCGGTTTCAGACAGAGTATCGATATATGGGGGAAGATTATTATCCAGCTCTGGTGAATCCGTTTTACGATAACAATCGGCGTTTTTTCACAACAGACCCGGCTACCCGTTTGACGAATACGTTCGCTGACCATTTGGCCAATACAGCGATGGATGCGTCTTCCGCTCATGGGTTTATGGTGGACTTGGAATTGACGTTGACCAAGGTGTTCAGATTTGGCGCGCGGTATGATTATCAGTCCCGCAATCGGCCCCATTGGATATTGTTTCGCATGGAGATTGCACCATCCCAGAAAATGTCTGTACGCGCCTTCTACGGCGGTCAGGATGTGGACGGAGGCCGGCATATTTTTTCGTTGGATTCATTGATTGGCGTTGCGTATCAGCACCAGATTATCGGTCCGCTTCGCGCTTTTACGGAATTTTCCCGAAGATATCGTCGAATTGACAACGATACCAGCGATTTCGCCAATGATTATGTGTTCGGTGTTGGCCTTCTCTTCCAATACTGATTGGAGCAGGCGAACGAATATCTGTGAATTGATTTTGTCGATGAATGTATCAATGCCTGAACTAATGTGTCGGTAAAGCGGAATCCCGATATAATCTCTCGAAAAATGTTTTGCTTTCTGCTAAGACACCCTCCATGCATTTGATGAATACGTCTTTTACTATTGGAAAATGGTTACGAAAGTATGCCGTGCTCCTTATTTTATTGCTCACCCTGGGGTGGGAAGTGGGCAGCACGGTATTGAACGGAATGGGACCGCAGCCGCAGCTTCCGCCCAAGGGATACGAGGTGGAACAGGGGGCGGTGACGTTGCAGTGGAATCGGGGAAATATCGATCAGCCGATTTCCCTGCAGATTTCGACCAGCAAGGGTTTTGAGGAACCGATTTTTGAGCAGGAAATCACCGGAATCACTCACCGATACACCGACAATCTTGAAAGGGGACAAACGTATTACTGGCGCCTGATGCAGAATGACACACCGAGTGCGACGTCGTATTTTATCGTGTCCGAGCAACATGTGAATCTCTAATTGCGCAAACGTAAAAGAGAATAAAATGAAGATACTTAAAACAACTATCGCCTATATGACTTACTGGCTTCATCGATACGGTCATTTACTTTTACCGGCGACTGCGGCCATTTTGTCGTTTGTCTCCACCTATATTCTGTTTGGCCCGGTGTTGAATCGAAGCGGAGATAACATTTATCACTTGATGAATGAATACACCATGGTCAACGGTGCTCGGGCCGGCGACAGCATTTTCGGACCGTTGGGTATGGAAATGGGACAACCGGTATTGCGGTTTTACCAGTCGCTTTTCTATATGTTCAACGCTGCCGTGCATTTTATTACCGGCATTGATCTTCGTATGGTGCACAACATTACTCTTTGTGTGTGCTTCGGTCTGTCTCCGTTCAGTTTGTATTATTTTATGCGCAAATTGCGGATGAACAAATGGACAGCCGGATTGGCATCGTACATGTCGCTGATTTCGGTGGCCGCCTTCGGCAACTCGTTTGAAGCGTTCTTTCAGGCTGGAATTGTCACCCAGGCAATGGGGGGACTCTTTTTTCCCTGGTTCATGGGCACATTCATCGGCATGCTACGGGGAGAAAACAGCCCGGTTACCGCTGCAGTGCTGTTTGCATTGGCGTTTTTATCCCATGCGATTATGGCCGTGTACGCCACCTTCGGTGGGGCGCTGTATTTTCTGATGAGTGAAACCAGCGTTCGGGCAAATATCAAAAAAATGGTCATCTTCGCCATGTTGGGAGCGGCGTTGGTATCGTTTTGGGTAATTCCGTTTGTTGAACACAATAAGACCATGCGACCGGTCCCGGACCCCATATTCCGCGGCAGTGGAGTTCATTGGTATACCAGCGTGTCAACAGCTCAATTGATTGATGTGGCTGCAGGTGGCTACATGCTGGACGATTCGCGCAATGAGAAAAATGATCGCAATGATGCTGAAAAATTTATGGATAAAATCAACATCATTTCGTCACTGAGTCACCGTCCTCCAATCTTCAGTATACTGACCGCGTTCGGTGTTCTTTGCGCGTTGTTTCAACTGCGCAAACTTTCTGTGCGTTTTCTACTTGGGGGATTTGCGTTTTCGCTGATGCTGTTCGCGGGGCCCGATGATTTTCGCTGGACCAGCTATTTGCCGTTTATGGATAAAGTTCAGGCGTTTCGTTGCACCTATCTGTATGAGATTTTTGCATTCGGACTGTCTGCGCTCGGCGTGGAATTTATTGTCGGAAGTATATATACTTTTGCCAGAACGCGAAAACGCTGGTGGAGCAAAGCGCCCTTTTTCATGCTTTGGGCGGCCGGCGCGGGGGTCGTTCTGGGATGGAACGGATTTGAAATCGTTAAGTTGGGTCAGACGCATCTGGTGATTCGCGAACCCAATATTCTCAATCTTGACCTGGATGCATTGCAGAATGTACCGGATCGTGGGTATCCTTTCAAGGTTGACGTGCGAACCGGCGGTCGACCCAAAATCAGACACGCCTGGTTTGCGATGAACGGGTATATGCCGTTTTGTACCCATTGGAAGGGGACCGGCCCTGAAACCACTTATAAGCATTGCGCGTACCTCGGTACCCCGAAGAACAGTATTCCCATGCTGGCGCTGTCGGGGGTACGCTGGTTTACCGGATGGGGACCGACAATCAAGTCTATCGAAAACGAGAAAGACGAAGACGGCTTGCCGGCGGCATTGCCTGTTGATGTTGGGTTGACTCGGGCCGGGGCACCGAACAGTTCCCGTTTTACGTTTGACACCGGCGCGGAGCATTTTCTGCAGCCTCTTACCGGAAGTCCGCTTCCGGTGATTTGTAACGACAAACAGTGGCTGTGGCTGACAACAAACTGGATGCAGAATTATCGATTCAAATTGTGGAAAAAGGCGATGCCGGTCACCATGCGCGTAAACGGCGGCCGCTTGGCTGCAAGCAATTTGTTGAACGACGCGCGGGCGATTTTTTATTTTGACCATTCTCAAGTGGACGATGACCACGATGCGTTATCGCAATTTATTGATAGTGGTGGTGTGGTTATTTCGCCGCTGCCGATTGACGGGTTGAGTGTGGTTGAACTCGACATCAATCAGGTTCCATGGACAGCGCTCCCCGAAGACATTAACAATGCGGTTCCCGATATGCGTGTCACACCACGGGAAGAAAACAACCCGGGACTCGAAATTGCGCAGATTGACCACGTGAAACCGGAGCGGCATACATATCAGCAATTTGTATTTGATGTTGAGAATACCGAACCGGTAATTGCCGTGTTGCCTCTTAACAACTATCCCGGCTGGCGTGCGTATCTCAATGGAAATGAAATCCCCACTTTCTCCACCGGCCCGGACATGGTTGGAGTTCATTTGCAGCGAGGTGTCCACCGTGTGAAATTTCGATGGGAAATGCCCCTGCGGCACAAGCTGACGATTTATGTGTCGATTCTCGCGTTGCTGATGGCACTGGGAATCTGGGTGCGCCGGGTAGTTATGTTCAGCCGCAACGATCGATTTGTTCCGTTCCTATAGCTTCCAATCAATGCGTGGTTTTATTGGACGCGTCAGTTTGTTGCGCATCCGTGGCCTGTAATCGGATCGGTGGAGCATTGATATACCCGCACGTAGTCGATCAGCATCTCTTTGGGGAAAGTGGTCGATGCATCTGGCGGACCGGGCCAGGCACCACCCACGGCCACGTTGAGCAAAATATGAAACGGTTGGTCGAAAGGTGCTGGAAATGCGTTGCCTGAGTTGGTATACCAGTCATTCTGCGTGGCGTACAATACATCGTCTACATACCAGCGGATTTCGCCTTCCTCCCATTCGACGGCATACGTGTAGAAATTGTCGGCCACATACGCAGGCGGCGTGTATGAATCACCGCTATGCACATTGTTGGGCCATTCGCCGCCGTAGTGAAGGGTGCCGTACACCAGATTCGCCGCCGGAGACAGATTCACCGCTTCCATGATGTCTATTTCCCCGCTCGATGCCCAGCCTCCGTAGACCGAGTCTGTGGGTAACATCCAGAACGCCGGCCAAAGACCTTGCTGGTCGGGAAGCTTCAGTCGGGCTTCGATTCTGCCGTATTTCCAGTCGCCTTTGTTTTTGGTGCGAAGTCTGGCCGAAGAATAGGGCATGGTCGTGATGCTGGTATCTCCCGGGGGATTCACCTGCCCCGAGGGACTATCGGCGATGGCCACAATGTGCAGGATGCCGTCCTCGATATATGAATTTTTCGAATTTTCGACATAACATTGGAGTTCATTGTTTCCACCACCCCAGCAATTCACTTCGTGCTCCCATTTGGTGGCATCAATCTCGGCGCTGTCGAATTCATCTGACCATATGAGGGTCCAGCCGCTAACCGGATCGGTATCGCTGTCGGTGACCGCATCGGTATCGGTATCGGAATCGGCATCTGTGTCTGTGTCGGCATCTGTGTCTGTGTCTGTGTCTGTGTCAGCATCGGCATCGGCATCTGCATCTGTGTCGGTGTCGGAATCTGCATCTGTGTCGCTGTCGGTGTCGGTGTCCGCGTCGCTGTCGGGGTTTGCATCCGCATCTGCATCTGAGTCGTTTGTCTGGGTAGCGCTGGTGGAGCATCCGAAGAGGATTGCGAAACCAATTATCAATACCCATCCCGTTGCCGTTCTGGTTAATAAGCTCATTTCATTTTCCTTTCTACAGGTGCCGTCAATGTCACGGCAGCCCGAGTTATCTCATGCGACTTGCGGTTCCCCGTCAGTTTTAGGCCACAGCTCCAGGGAAATTTCTCCTGAGTGAAAAAAACTCATTCTCTATTGGCGTGAACAACGGGTTTCCTTGCATAAAAAACCAAAAAAGAAGGCGGCGAGTTTTACGGTAGAAGGAAGTGAAAGGGGATAGGTTGACTCAGTCCTGCATAAAGTGGAAAGCAACACCGCCCTCCAAGGCAAACGGCATCGATGTTGTAAACGTGCTGCGAATTCGCCAATGGATGTCAATTTGTTCGCGTTTGCCCACACGAATTCCCATGTCCAGTCCGCCGCCGCCGAGAGGACCGTCAATTTCGTCCGGTGCGCCGTAACGGAATCCATCAAACGTGATGTACTCATCAAACGGTTTTGTATATGAGAACCATCCGATCGGTCCGATGTAAAAACGGCCGAACGGCCCGAAGAAGACGCCGCCTTCCGCATAGAAGCCGCCGAATCCAATCGGTTCAGACGTGTCTTCGTCCCCGTACGAATCAGTGCTGCTGAGTCCCAAATCCACCAGTCCCAGCATTCCTCCTGCACGAATCTGAAAGCCTACCGTATCAATGAAATTCATTTTAAATCCAAGGCTCGGTGTCATGTATGCCATCATGTCCAGATCGTCACCGATTCCCCCGATACCCAGCACGGTAGCCAACATGAACCTGGGCGCTTTGCGGTATTTCATTCGCAATTCAAGCCGTTCTTTTCTAGCCTGCTCCCGACGTGCCATTTGGTCGGCGTACTGGGCTGTCGCCACACTCGATGGCGGCGGCGGTCCGTTGGTATCGGCAACACATTGTGCCGCTGCTGTACAGACGAAACCGGAACTGCAGGGGGGATTACAAGCGGAAACACACATGCCTCGATGACACAGGAACCCGGCCCTGCAGGCAGGCATGCATTCTGACAGTGGTTGTTTTTCTTCGTCCGGCGCGACCGTTGTCGCAACAGTCTGGGTTGCGGCTGTGCCTTCGGTTGGTGCGGCCGCCTGCACATCCGCTTGCGTATTCTCTGTATCCGCTGTTACCGGACTGTATGTATCTGTTGGCGCTACTGGTGCATCCTGGGCTATTACCCATATAGGCACCAGTGCTACCTGTGTGGCAATCCAACCCATTCGCAGAAAATAATTCATGTTGTGCCTCCCCACCTTTCGGCAGTGTGTTTCATTCGCCGATACAGGTGCAAACGATATTGAGTAATTACTTTATGTTTTTCGCGGGGCCGTTTCGGTGAACCCGACTTTTTCGTCAACGATAAATGTGGGCTGATTGCGAATGGTTTCGAACATCATCGCAATATATTCGCCCAGAATACCGATTACCAACAACTGCACGCCGCCGAGCAGCGCCATCAGCCCGATAACCGTGGCCCAACCGTCCACAACGGTTTCGGGAAAGAAAATACGTACGACCAGGGTGTACACCAGATTAATCAGTGCGAAGACGCAGGTGAGCATGCCCAGCAGCATTGATATACGCAGCGGTTTTACCGAAAACCCGATAATACCCTGACGCGCCAGGCCCAGCATTTTTTTTGTGGTGAATTTCGACACGCCTGCCGTGCGATGCCCTTGTTCGAACTCAAGATATTCGGTTGTAAATCCTGTCCAGGGAATGAAGCCCCGTAAAAAGCCACTGGCGTTTGGATGCTGCATCAACACATCGACCACTTCGCGGTCCAACAGTCGAAAATCGGCCATGCCCGGTTGCAAATCGGTTTCCGCCAGCCACGAAAACAATCGATAAAATCCCTTCGAACTGGCCCGTTTAGACAATGAAAGTTTTTTGGATTCGGTACGTACCGATTGCACAATCTTCGCTCCGGCACGCCATTTGGCCAGCATTTGGGGGACAACGGTCACCGGGTGCTCCCCGTCCGAATCCATCGAAATCACCGCATTGCCTGACGCGTGCTCGATGCCGGCGCGCAGTGCGGATTGGTGCCCGAAATTTCGGGTGAACTTCACGCCTTTCACCTGAGGATAGGTTTGCGAGAGTGCCGCGATATGCGTCCACGTATCGTCACCAGAGCCGTCATCGACCAGCACCACCTCAAACCGAGGCTCCTCGCGAAGTACCTCCATCAGTGCCTTCACCGTGTTTTCAATCAACACGCCTTCGTTGAATACCGGCATTACCACCGAAAAGTCGGGTCTATCCACAAATGGTCCTTTCAGCCGTTCAAAGTTCAATTTCATAGTGTATGTTCAAATCTGTTTATATTTCAATGTTTCCGTTGAGCACACTGTTTTTTTTTCGTATAGCCGAATCGAACGGTTTTTCAAAACAGAAAGAAATGACGATGATTCAGATAAGAGTTTGTATCCACTTTTTCCTGCTGACAGCACTGCTGTGGGCGATCGGATGCGATGATTCAGGGGACGCTTCGGACGCGATAGATACCGACAGTGACACATCCGGTACGGATTCCGAAACCGAATCACCTATTCCGCTCTCGGGCCAGTATGTTTCCAGCATCACCCCGTTGAGCGAAATAACTGCCGATGAAGTATCCGGATTGTTTTCGCTGATGGCGCTGCAGGTTCCGGAGAGCGGTTCGTTCTCAGCGCTGGCTACGTACGATGTGGCGGTGTACAAGATGGTATATCGTACAGCATATCAGCAGAGCGATATTGCCGCTTCCGCGCTTCTGGCGGTTCCCCTTACGGAGACGCCGGTGCCGGTCATCAGCTATCAGAACGGCACCAACACCCAGTATTCCGCCGCTCCCACCGAAGATTACAACGGACAGCTGATGCGGGTGTTTACATCGATTGCGTCAATGGGCTACGCGGTGGTGATTGCCGACTACATCGGTTTCGGTGAATCTACTCAGCTGTTTCATCCGTATCTTTGCAAGGATGTGACGGTGCAGTCACTGTCGGACATGTTGCTTGCGGTGGATGAGCTCGACTCGATGAATGAACTGACATTCTCGTTAAACGGCGATCTGTTTTTGGTGGGGTATTCTCAAGGGGGTCACGCCACCATGGCGTTGCACGAATACTTGAATGCGCAAACCGATTATCCGTTGGTGCTGCAGGCGACGGCGGCAGGTGCGGGGCCATACGATTTGACCGATATCAATGCGCACATTTTGTCTTTGGCGCAATACGAACAGCCTTACTACGGCCCCTACACGGTGTTGGCGTTTCAGTCGATGGGCTTTATTTCTGATGATTTGTCTCTGTATTTCGCCGCCGATTATGCCGCCGTGATTCCGTCGTTGTACACCGGGCAACTGTCGTCCGATGACATCAACGGTTCTTTAACAACAAATATGCAGGAACTCTATGCTCCGGCGCTGATAGACGGTTTATACACCGACACCGCGTATGAAACCCTGTTGACCGCTTTTGAAGAAAACTCGGTTGCTGCGATTGCATCGCAAACCCCCATCCGATTATACCACGGCACTGCCGATACCTACGTGCCCTTGGACCTCACCACCAACCTGGTCACTGCGTTCATTGACGCCGGTACCCCCGAAACCCTGATTGAAACAATTGAATTCGAAGGCGAAGACCACCAGAGCGCCGGCGCTCCCGCCATCATCGATGCCGTTACCTGGTTCAATGAGCTGAGCGGGTATTAAGGATATAGACGATATAGGGGACGGGGGAACTTTTGTAACTTTGTTTAAACGACATCTCGTGCTGATTGGCGATTGGTTTTGTCTTTTGCTGCTCCCCGAAGGGCAGATATTTTTGATATTCCGAGCGCATCTCCAACAGATGCTCATTTTAAAAAAATGAGGTGATTTTTATTAATTTGTGTCCGTCCCAGAACGCACGTTTTCCGCACAGATGTCCGATTTCGTCATTCCCGCGAAGGCGGGAATCCAGCGTAGCAACTGGATCCCCGCCTTCGCGGGGATGACGTTTAGATGGATTATCAGCCGTTCTGGGTTGGGAACTATTTAAATAAATCGGCGTGACAATTGATGCCGCCAATTGGTTTAATGAGCTGAGCGGGTATTAGAAGATAAAATGGTTTGCAGGCGGGCAGGGTCGAATTTCAGAACGAAGGTTTTTTCTTTCAGCAGTCGTACTGCGCCTACGGCGAAGCCTTTGGGTTTTTGTACATATTTTCGTTTGGTATAGGTCACTTCCACGTGGTCATCTCCGCGGGCGGACGAAAAGTGCGCCGCCAGGTGGGCCGCGTCGATGAGTATATCCTGACTGGGTTCTTCGCCCCTTCCGAGGGGCACCACCACGTGACTGCCCGGGATACCGCGGACATGAAGCCATAAATCGTTGGGCCGGGCGTGTCGTAGGGTCAGTGCGTCGTTGTCTTTGGCGTTTTTGCCGACGCGGGCGGTGTGGGCACTGAAGATGGAAAACTGTTTATATGGGAGACGCGCCGCCGGGCCGGTTTTTCCCCGGGCGCGTTCCACCACCTGGGCATTGGTTGCCGACAAGGACGCGGCAATCGCATCGAGCGCGTCGTTGTCGGCGGTTGCGATTTGCGCGTGCAGCGTTTGAAGCTTTTCTTCATCAACCATTGCCTGCAACAGTCGCTCTTCAATTTTGTCAGAGGCGCGGTTCAAACGACTCGCCTTTTCGAACATGGATTGCATGTTTTCGACGGCCGAGCATTTTGGATTCAACGGAATAGATACCTCGCGCCCCTCAAAATCCACACCGGTAAATTTTTCCTGGCCTCGGGCAATGCGTTGCAGATTGGCCTGAATCACGTATGCATGGCTCTGCAGTTGGGCCGCGCGTGCGGCGTTTTGCTGGTCGGTTTGAAGATTGCGAACCAACGTACGTTGTTTTTTCAGCAGCGCATTGGCCGCCCGATTCACTTGTGCGCGTTTTTGCGAAAGCTGGTGTGCCTGCTCTTTGTCGACATACAGTTGCATCATTTCGATGTCGACGTTCGGTCCAGCTGGGATGCGGCATGACTGATTGAACCGTTCCGGTGGGTTCAGCGGCAATGTGTATGGTTCTCCCACCACCAGCGGTCTTTTATTCGAACGGTTGGGATAAAACGTGCCCATGATGACGTTGTTTGCGTCCAGTAAAAACAGATTGCCGTGACGTCCGGACAGCTCTGCCAACAGCGTTAATCCCTCGCTTTTTCTTTCCAGTCGTATCGCAACGACGCGGTCGCGATTCAGTGACTCGATTTTTCGCACGACGCAGTTGATAAGGTGCTTGCGCAGCAGCATCACAAATGACACGGGAACATCGGCGGCTTTGGGTTTCTCGTTCACTCTGCCCAGCGAACAGAATTGGGCGGCCACACAAAGTTGCAGATAGTGGTTGCGGCCCGGTCCGCGCAACTCCATACAGATACGATTACCTGCGGCTGGAGAAAGCACTTTCCGAACCAGGGTGAGCGATACTTCGCGGTTCAGGTTTTCTGCGACGACGTCTATTTCTTTTGCACTGAAACTCAATTTTTCCTCGGGTTCAGCTGTGATTTTTTTCTTTGTAACTTGTTATAAATGATTTGCAAAAGTAAAGTTTGGGTATGAGTTCGCATGGCAACGGATATAAAGTATTGGTGATTCACCGCAAAACATCTTATCAGCAGATGACATCCGGAGAATATCGGCATTTGCTACGGGCGATGGAAGCGCAAAAAGACCCAATTATTGATCGTATGCTACTGGCTCACGACACCCATACCCGATCTATGGCGCAAATACAGGATGCGCTTGAACAACGAGGTATCAACGCCACCTGGCGGCACGACTTCAGCGGCCTCATTCCCGACAATTTTGATTTGGTGATTACCGTGGGTGGTGACGGTACGATTCTGCATGCCTCCCACGCCATCGGCAAAGTGCCGGTATTGTCAATTAATTCATCGCCTGAAACGTCGACCGGTTACTTCGCGTCCGGAGATGCATCTGAATTCCCGGAGATTATTGACAAGGTACTTGATATGGACATGGAGGTGCAGAAATTGTATCGGATGGAAGTCACGGTGAACGGCGAGGTCGTCAACTCCCGTGTGCTCAACGATGTGCTTTTTTCGAATAATTGTCCTGCCTCCACAACAAGATATGAACTGCGTGTCAACAAGCAGCGGGAGCATCAGATTTCGTCGGGCATATGGATTTCAACCGCATCGGGAAGTACCGCAGCGCTTAAGGCGGCGGGAGGAGAGCCCATGCCGACCGGTGCGACCGAACTTCAATACCTGGTACGCGAGCCTTGCCCCGGCGGCGGACGTGACCATTTGCGCCTGCCGAGCCTGACAAACGGGCTGATCTCGAAGGAAGATTCTTTGGCGATTCGATCAAAATCGTCATCCGCAACACTTTTTATTGACGGACCGCATGTTGTGGTGCCTGTGAACTTCGGTGATATCATTACAGTTTCAGGCGGCGCCCCGCCGATATTCCTGTATGGAAAACTTGATAAAAATAAAACTTGATCCAAATTGCTGTCTGGGTACAATACCGCCCTCTCTGCCGATAAGAAGAAAACGGCAGATATAATGTTAACAAAACGAGGTTAGATTATGTATGCTGTAATTGCTACAGGTGGAAAACAATACCGGGTATCCGAAGGCGACAAAGTTCGCGTTGAAAAATTGGCAGGAGATGCCGGTGCGAAAGTTGTTCTCGACAACGTATTGATGCTTGGCGACGGCGAGAAATCCAAAGTGGGCGCGCCCGTTGTGAAAGGTGCCAAAGTGGAAGCCGAAATCGTTGAGCAGGGACGCGACAAAAAAATCGTTGTGTTTAAATTTAAAAAACGCAAAGCGTATCGCAAAAAGCAGGGTCATCGCCAAAGCTTTACCGACTTACGCATTACCAAGATTTCAGGGTAAGGAGGCCGCACTATGGCACATAAGAAAGGTCAAGGCTCAACCAGTAATGGTCGCGACAGTATCGGTAAACGGCTGGGCATCAAGAAATTCGCCGGTGAGCAGGTGGTTCCCGGAAATATTCTGGTTCGTCAGCGCGGTACCACATTTCACGCCGGCAATGGCGTAAAAACCGGAAGTGATTACACTCTGTTCGCGGTAGAAGAAGGCGTTGTTGAGTTCTACACCAGAAACAACCGAAAATATATCGGCGTCTCTGCTCAGTAACACATCCCTTCTTTTTTGCGCAGTAACCGGCTGTACCCCATTTATTGATTTTGACGCATTCGGCGGCAGGCTTCTGCGACCGGCGTATTTTACGGAAACTGTGCATTCATGACAGAAATTTACCTGGATAACGCTGCAACCACCAAACCGTATGTGGAAGTTCGCGATGTGATGCTGCGCGTGATGACCGACGATTTCGGAAATGCGTCCTCTCTACATCGTAGAGGCGCGCAGGCGGAACGCGCGGTTGCTATTGCCAGGCAGCATATTAAAACGCTGGTTGGCACCAGTGATTGGGATGTGCTGTTTACCTCCGGCGGCACCGAGGCCAACAATCTGGCCGTACATACATATTGCCCTAAAGGAAAACGGAACGCGGTTATCACCAGCGGGATGGAACATGCATCCGTTATCGATACCGCAAGATTGCTTGCCGGGCGAGGGTGTACCCTGCATGTGATCGGTGGAGGTGCGACAGGTGCGGTATCGCCGAAGGCGTTCGCCGAAAAAGCGGGCAAGGATACGGCCCTGGTTTCAGTGATTCATGTGGCCAATGAGATGGGTACGGTGCAACCGGTGAATGAGATTGCCCGCGCAGTCAAACGAATTGCCCCGCGGGTGAAAGTGCATGTGGATGCGGTGCAGGCTGCGGTGCAACTGACACGGCTTGATTACTGTAGAGAAGTGGATTCTGTAACGATTTCGGGACATAAGATTCACGGCCCGCAAGGGGTTGGGGCGTTGCTGTTTCGTACCGGCGGTGCGATAAAGCCGCTTTTTTGTGGAGGCGACCAACAGAAGGGAATGCGTCCCGGCACATTGAATCTGCCGGCAATTGTGGGAATGGGCGAAGCCGCTCGGATTACCGCCGAAAAAAGACAGGCAGGCGTTTTAGCGATGCACCAACGCATGACAGAATTTGCTGCGCGCATTTGCGGGGATGAAGTATATCCGCTAGGGGATGCGGCTCATCGCGCGGCGGGGATGCTGGTAGTTGGCGTGACAAATGTAAAATCGGAAGTGTTGTTGCATACGCTTGAAAAATATAATGTGTTGGCATCGGCCGGTTCCGCGTGTCATTCTACGCGCACGGCACCCCCTCGTTGCCTTGTGGAGGCGGGCCTGAAACCCGAAGACGGGGTGGTGCGTTTCAGCATACAATACGAAACCAGTGAGGAAGAGCTGTCTCAGGCGGCATCTATCTTTCAATCCGCCCTTTCAGAGGTGCGGCAAGGACGGGCAGGCATATGAAGAAACAGTTATTCGAAGGAAACGGCGTAGTGCTTCGGGTTGGAGAACTGTACTTAAAAGGCGGGAACCGACATCTCTTTATGAATGCCATGGTGGCCAACGTAAAGCGTGTGTTCAGAGACCGCGATGATATCAGCGTATTGTCGGGACAGGGACGTATTTTCTTGCACGGCGCATGCGATGAGGACGTGCTGGACCGGCTGCGTTGGGTGTTCGGTATTTCGTCGTATTCGCCGGTGGTGTTCTGTAAAAAAGATATTGAAGCAATTACCGCCAACGCGGTATCTCTGGCGACGCAGTTCCACGGCGATGCGGATACCGTATTTCGAATCGCAGCTCGCCGTTCCGATAAATCATTCAGCCATACGTCGGCGCAGCTGGGGGTCGAAGTGGGGTCCGCGGTCAATGTGGCCACCGGCTTCGGCGTGGATTTGGAACAGCCGGATTTGAGTATCGGCATTGAAGTGGGCAGAGAATGGACATTTCTCTGGACGGAACAACTCAAGGGCGGCGGTGGTCTGCCGGTGGGAACATCCGGCCGGGCGGCGCTGTTGCTTTCGGGCGGGATTGATTCTCCGGTGGCCGGTCACATGCTGCAAAAGAGAGGCGTGTCGCTGACAGGTATCTATTTCCATGCGTTCCCATACACATCAGACGGTGCGAAAAATAAAGTCATTGAGCTGGCAGAGGTGCTCGCCAAACGACAGAAAAAGTTCAAGTTGTGTGTGGTGCCGTTCGCCAAAGTACAGGAGGCGCTGCGTGACGCGGCGAACCCCGGATACCTGGTATTGCTGTATCGGCGCGCTATGATTCGCATTGCCGAGCGGCTGGCGGAACAGGACGGCATCAAGGCACTGGCCACCGGAGAAAATTTGGGTCAGGTGGCCAGTCAGACATTGGAGAATATGGCTGCGGTTGAAGACGCTGCCACCATGCCCATTCTGCGTCCGATTCTGGCCATGGACAAAATTGAAACCATCAATATTGCGAGAGATATCGGCACCTATGATATTTCGATTCAACCGTTTGAAGACTGTTGCACCCTTTTTGTGCCGGCGCACCCTGAAACCAAGGGTACCGCGAAAACCGCCGCCAAATTTGAATCGCGTGGAAACTGGCACGAGGCGCTGGAAGAAGCGATTGAAAACACCGAAGTGATCATGTTGTGAAGCCGATGGCAGGAGTCGCGAAAAACCTGCCGAAATTAGAAAAATAGATTCAGCTTTGAAGGCGGTTTACTTCGTAGACGCCCTTGGTCTGTTTGAGCGTGCGAATCAGCTCGTTCAGTTTGGTCACGTTGTCTATCGGAAATGTAAACGTGCTGACCGCACCGCCGGGGTCACTGGTATCGCAGTGGACAGATGCGATGTTTATCTGCTTGTTCATGAATGTATTGCTCAGGGTGGCCAGAATGCCGGGGCGATCGCCCGAGATAATCTGCAGTTTCACAGGTCGCTTGTTGGTGGCGTTCTGACTCCACAACACTTTGGTTTGTCGGTCTTTTTCCAGATACGCGGCCTGTTGACAGCCCTGCCGGTGCACAATGATGCCGCGCCCGCGGCTGATATATCCGATGACAGGCTCCCCGGGAAGCGGGTTGCAGCATTTGGCGAAATGCACCAGCATGTTGTCGACACCGTCAATAATGATGCCGTCGTCTTGCCATTTCACCTTTCGCAGCAGTTTTTCGAACGCGCTTTCTTTGATGTGAGATTTCGCGGTTTCTTTGGCGTCGTCCGGCATCAGGTCGTAGGCAACGGAATTTTCATCAAGCTTTCCGTATCCGATGGCGGCAATCACGTCATTTGCGCCGGAGAGTTTGTATCTGGGCGCAAGGCTATCCAGCGCACGGGATTTCAGCATTTTGTTGTAGGATATACCCGAACGGCGGAGTGCTTTTTCGAGCAGGCTTTTACCCACCTGTAAAGATTGTTCCCGCTGTTCGGTTCTCAGGTATGCTTTGATTTTATTTCGCGCCCGGCTGGTTTTTGCGATGTCGAGCCAGGCCAGGCTGGGACGTTGTTCGTTGGCGGTAATGATTTCAATGTGGTCGCCGCTGCGGAGTTCCGTATCGAAGGGCACCATCACGCCGTTCACCCGGGCGCCGCGGCAATGGTTGCCGACTTCGGTGTGAATCGCATAGGCGAAATCGAGCGGTGTCGCACCGTTGCTCAGGGTTTTAATTTCACCGGCCGGAGTGAATACAAACACATCTTCATGAAGCAGATCGACTTTCACCGAATCAAAGAATTCGCGTGAATCGTCAAGGTCACTCTGATTTTCGAGAATTTCGCGCAACCACAGATAGACATCTTTTTCGGTGTTCTTCTGCCCTTCCTTGTAGGCCCAGTGCGCAGCGATGCCGTATTCCGCAATTTGGTGCATTTCCTTGGTTCGAATCTGGATTTCCATTCTCTCCCCACCGTCACCGACCACCGTGGTGTGTAACGACTGGTAGTGGTTGGCTTTGGGCATGGCAATATAATCTTTGATGTAGCCGGGAACGGGAATCCATTTCGAATGGACAATTCCGAAGATGGCGTAACACTGCTCTATCGATTCGCACAGCACGCGGAACGCAATGGCGTCGTGAATTTTCTCGAACGCCAGGTCTTTGCGCTGCATTTTCATGTGAATGGAGTGAAGGTTCTTCAGGCGGCCGGATACGTCGGCGTCGAAACCTCGTTCCACCAACAGCCGTTGAAGTTGATTTTTGACGCGGTTGATAAAAACGATGCGTTCCCTGCGCGTCATTTTCACTTCTTTGGCCAGGCGATTGTATTCTTCGGGCTCCAGATACTTGAATGACAAGTCGTCCAAATCGGCTTTGAGCCAAGCCAGCCCCAGACGACCGGCAATCGGCGTGTAAATATCGCGGGTTTCCTGTGCGATTCGTTCTTGTTTCTCCGGCGGCAGTGCGCTCAGGGTAGACATATTGTGCAGGCGATCTGCCAGTTTGATAAGCAGGATGCGAATATCATCGACCGTGGCGATAAGCATCTTGCGAAAGCTTTCGGCCTGGCGTTCTTCTTTGTGTACGAAATGAACGTTGTCTAATTTGGTGAGTCCTTCAACCAGCAGTGCCACATCTTCGCCGAATTTTTCTTTGATTTCTTCCCGGGTGGTGTCGGTGTCCTCAATTACATCGTGCAGCAGTGCCGCACAGATAGATGGCTCGCAAAGTCCCATATCCGCAGCGATTTTGGCCACAGACATTGGGTGAACAATATAGGGTTCACCGGAACGCCGCTTCTGCCCCTCGTGTTTTTCCAGTGCGTATTTGTAGGCTTCCAGCACCATATCGGTGTTTCCATCAGCATGATGAAAGGTGAAGCTTTGAAGAACGTGTTCGATTTCGGCCATTAAAATACTTGGTCCCTGTTTCGAAGCTCTGCTTCGAGTGGGTGGTTTATCGGAAATATTTGTATCCGATTATTTGTGAGCATTCATGCTCTTTTTTATAAATCCAAATTAATCATCACTATAAATAACCACAATTCAAGTGACAATTTTATTGCCAGTTTAATGATCGATTAATGAACGAATTTTGTTTTGCTTCCAACGGTTTGCTGGTATTTATTGCCGCCATGACAAAGCAGGATACGACCGCAGCGGTGGTGAAAAATACAGGAATGGGAGTGATTTACATCACTTTCGCCAAACTGTGGTTCATGATGATGGGGTGGGTGCTGGTGTTTGTGCTTCCGCGATTGTTCAATTGGGCCGCCGGGGGAGACGAGGATGCCGGTAAAGCGATGTACGGCGTGTACGGATTGGTGGTTACGGGTGTTTCTTTTATAAATAACGGAATTGTCACGGGGACGATTCAGTCTGTTTCCAAATTCACCGCAGAAGACGAATCGGTCGCTGCGAGTGTTCGCATCTCCGCTCTGAAAATCATGGGCGCGGTTGGACTGATTGTGGCGGGTGTATACGCATTGCTGAGCGATGTGATTTCAACCTATTGGTTTGAATCCACCGATGGCCATCTGGCCAGGTACATGCAACTGAGTGCCGTAATCATCGTTGCGTATGCCTCTTATTCAGTGTTTATCGGCTCACTGAACGGACTTCGTCGGTTTCGTGCTCAAGCGTTGTTCGATATTTCGTATACCACTATCAAGACGGCGTTGATGGTTGGATTTGTGCTGGCGGGATTTGAAGTTTTAGGAACGGTGCTCGGTTTTATCTGTGCCGCGCTGGTAATCTGCCTGGCGGCGTATGTCAAAACACGAAACACACCCGGTACTGCGTCGTTTGAAGGTAAGAAGTTTGTATCGTTCGCCTGGGTGATTATCGCGTATACCTTTATTTTGAATCTGGTGATGATGGTTGATATTTATGTGTTGTCCGGTGCGGTTCCCCGTTTGGCGCGGGAGGCTGGCATGGTTGGGGACGCTATCCAGGAAACCATGAAGATTCGGGCGGGGCAATATAAGGCGGTTCAACAACTGGCGTTTATTCCGTATCAGGCGGTGATTGCCATCGCGTTTGTGGTGTTTCCTCTAGTTTCGAAAGTGGCCAAAGACGCCGAGATCGAAGTGGCGAAACGATATATTTCAAAGGCATTGCGATTCACATTGATTCTGATTGTTGGGTTGGCGTCGGTGTTTTGCGGTGTGGCCGAAGGGGCCATGTCGCTCGTGTTCCCTGATGGCTATGAAGTGGCTGCCCCTGCGTTGCAGGTGTTGTCGGTGGGAATAGTGGCGTTCGGGTTGCTGGTGATTACCAACACGGTCCTGAATGCAGCCGGAAAGAAATGGCATGCGATGACCACGGTGCTGATTGGTATGGTCGGCGTGCTGGGTTTGGATGCTTTGTTTTTATCGTTTGCCGATTGTCCAGGTGAGCATGTGTTGTTTCTTACCGCTGTCGGAACGTCTATCGCGATGTTTGTGACCCTGGCGGTAAGTTTGTTTTTCGTTTTTCGAACCTTTGGGGCCATGGTTCCGCTGTTTACGTTGTTTCGGGTGGTTGCGGCGTCTGCGACGGCTGTGGTTGCTGTTCATTATGCACCAGGTAGCGGAGCGGTGGCAACGCTCGCTCATTGTGTGGGGGTATTGGTGATTTATTTTGGAATCCTTTCGGTGACTCGGGAGTTTACGGGTGAGGATCTTGGACAATTAAGACAGATATTGAAACGAAATAAATAAACATGAGTCATCCGCGGGTCCGCGGCGATGGGGTTGCCCACGACAAATTCGGCCAACACCGTGGACGTTGAGTGATTCTTCTGCTAATGGTGATGCCATGGACGGATCAAACGAACTTAGAAAAATAGAAAAAGAGATTATTGAAGCCAGGGCGCTGATTATCAAGTCCAATAACCTCACCAACTCTCTGAGTTCGGATGTGCGATCGATTGCCAAACGTCAGTCGGCATACGAGCGGAATTTATCGGCCAGTTCGTTTGTGGTGTATTTGATTATTGCGGTGCTCGCGGTGATAGGCGCGCAGTTGGCGTATAATGCGCGGCAGGCACCGCTCGAAAAAGAGCTCGCGCAGGTGAAGGACGAAGCGCAGAAGGCCAAAGCGGCGCTGGCGGAGATGAAAAAAGAGACCGGTACCGAAGAGAAGCAGGGCGATAAAGATTTGGTTGAAATATACCGACTGATTAACGAAGGCGACAGACAAGGCACGCTGGATGCTTTTGAAAAAGTCAATACCGGGCAATTGACATACCTCGAAAGAAAGCTGTTGACCGATGTGGTACAGCGATTTCGCAATGATTTGTCGATGGAGCATTATGTGAAAGCACTGGATTTGAGCGCTCAGGAAAAATATCCGGAAGCGGTTCAGGAATATAAAGAATGCTTGCGCTACAACGATGACGCGGGGCACGCCAAAGCAGCCAAAATTGAAATGGCGAACGCACTTCGTTTGCAGGGCAAGCCCCGTGAGGCCATTGCCATTTTGCAGAAAGTTACAGAGGAGCATCTCAACCGAGAATTGTCCGACGATGCCCTATGGTATCTGGCGAAAAGTCATGAAGATGCCCATCAGAAAGATGAAGCACTATCTGTGCTGAAGGCGTTGATGCGGCGCCACCCGGAAAGTCAGTATTTCAGGAACGCGCGGGTTCGCGCTGCTGAACTTCGTCTGCATATGTGGCGAGACGACAAAGAAGACTGATTTTCTGTTCGTTGGTTTCTATCTTTACAGTATTCGTTTGTTCGCTCCACCTCGGCGCTTGAATAAAAAAAATGCGTCGGTACACTCCGCGCCATGAAGAAAAATTTCACATTGTTGGTGTTGCTGGGAGCGGTGGCCTGCATGCCCGATGTTCCCGACAGTATGCAGAACATGCCGTCATCGGTTTCAACCATACGTGTCTGTTCCTTCAATATCGCGTTTCTCGGACTATATACCCGCAAAGACAATGAGGCGGTTGCATCGGTGCTCGCGCCCTGTGATATCGCACTGATTCAGGAACTGACCGCACCGCCCGAAGATGTGGTGTATCCCGACGGGGATTCTGACGCGGCCGATGCGGAGGCCCGCGCGTTTTTTTCAGAGATGGCGGCGTTGGGGTTTTCGTACTGGCTGTCTGAGGAAGATACCGGTCCCGGAGACAGTTTGCATTCCGCCGGGAGTGATACGGAGTGGTGGACGGTGTTCTATCGCGACGACGTGGTCACTCCGCAGTTCGGTTCTCTCGCCGGCTTTATCGATGAACCGCACGCCGCTCATGATGTTTTTGCTCGCGTACCATACGCATTTCGATTTGAGATTGTTGGTATGGCGTTACCGGTGATGTTTCTTAACGTCCATCTGGCCGCGGGCGCCGATGCGACAGTTGCACGGGCTGATGAGTTTGCGTTCATGTTTCAATGGATAGCAGGAGCCATTCCGCCGGATGAAGCGGTTTTCATTGTCGGTGATATGAATCTTTCGGGCGCGGCAGAACTCGCCTCGGTGCTGTCCGAAAATTGGACCTCGTTGAATGCGCAGTGTGAAAAAACGAACACCGCTTCCAGCCATGAGTGCTATGACCACGTGATTTTTGATACTTCAAAACAAACATCAGTCGTCGTCATAGGTTCCTTTGAGGTAATTGATTTGGTCGATGAGATGCGCGTTTTCTGGGATGTATCGCTGGGGCCCTATGTGGGCGACCCGTATGTGCACGACGAATTTTTGCAATACTACAGTGATCACCGTCCCATTTCGTTCGAATTTTCTGTCGAGCGCTTGTGAGCGACGGTTTATTTGTGTGTGATTTTCAACACCACAATTTTGGTGGAATGATTGAATGGTGACGGATCGATGAACGGTTGCTCCACAACCGTCTGCGGATACCCGGCGCAGTCCTTGGGGACCGGAATGGTGCTTTCGATGGATACATAGCTGTCTGAACATAAATCATTCAGTGTGTTTATGTATTCTTTTCCGGGAAGGTACACGGCGTTATTGATCGCTATGATATTGCCGCCGTTTTTCACCAGCGGCCGGATTTTGTTGATGAGTCTCGTCATATTGTTTTCAAGGTCGACACGGCCGCCGGCAGTGGTTGAAAAAAACGGCGGATCGAGAATTACACAATCGAAGGTTCGTTCCTGGCGCGTGAACTGTTTCATCACCATGAAAAAGTCGCCGGTTACAAAGTTTCGCTTGATGACGGGGAATCCGTTCATGGCGCAGGATTGCTTGGCGACATTTAAAAAGACGCGGTTCAGGTCGGTTTGTATTACTTCCTTTGCATTTGCAGCCATCGCGGCGATCCCCAGACTGCCGGTGTAAGCAAAGGTGTTGAGCACGGTTTTGCCCAGCATATGGTCGAGAATCCATCGGCGGACACCGCGAGTGTCAATATAGAAGCCTGCATCGCGGTTTAGGGTCATCGCCAGTGCGTATTGCACATCGTCTTCAACAATACGCGTGTCGGGTGTATCGCCCCGGAGCAAAATGCCGTTTCGTTCATCGGCAGTGCGACCTTTCCTTCGCTTGTATATAATCGCTTCCGTAAAAGAAATGCGCTCCAGTAGAAGTTCCGCAATTGCGTCAGGAAGTTCATCGGCGCGCGCTGGCGCTTCGGAGCGATAATCGTGGATAACCAGCGTTTTTCCGTATACATCGACGGTGAATTCCTTTGCACCTTCGGTAAACCCGTTAAACAGGCGGAATGCATTGTTGTGCGGCGGGCGGAGGCAGTCAGCACGTGCGGCGATAGCGTTGGTTATGCGGAGTAGAATAGTTGATTTCAACGGTTTGTCCTTCGGTTCGGTTTGTCTGTTTTTGATCGCCGAAACCGCCGGCGAAAATTCGGTTGTGTTTATAGGGCCAATCTGCGTCGTAATAAAGCAGGAAATCGAATAAGCATGCCCCCCAGCAATTTTACACTGAGAAACAATGCTTGTGGACTCTGAGCGATTTCATGTTCAATGGGGCATGATGCGTCGAGTTCCAGGTGTTTGGTGTGGATACCCGCCCATGAGGCTCGCACCAATGCTTCTGGCGCGAAGTGCTCGCCATCTTCTTTGCAATTGAGCGCCAGGATGTCCTCCACCGGATAAATGCGAAAATTGTTCCAGGCATCCTTGATGGTGCGCAGAGCGCCCGCGGAAAGAAGCGCGTTTGACACGGTGCTGCGACGGGTGCCTTTGCTCTGTGCCACGAAAATGCAATGGGGTGACTGCCAAACAGCGTTGACGAACATGGGAATCTGTTCGGGCACGTGGCTTGCGTTATTTGCGTTCAGAAATACCGCGTGCGTGAATCCCAGGTTCTGAATCTGTTCCAGCGCTGAAATCATCAGTCCTTTGCTGTCGGATTCACTGCTTAGAATTTGAGCGCCGGATGCGCGCGCGATGGCAACGGTGTCGTCTGTCGATTCGTGGTCGAGAACGAAAATGTCCGGTTCGAGTATCGCACGGGTTCGAAGCACGATGCTCTCAATATGGTCGGCGCTGTTTTGCGTCGATATTACGGCGCACACCATCATCGGTGAATGTTCCTGTCTGCCCCGCCGAAAAGTGCGTTTCGGGCGTCTCGAAGTTGAGATTCTGGCGTTATACCTTTTCGTTGATTCATGTTCAATACTCAGGAATCCAAAAGCAGATTGAAAAAATGTTCTGAAAGTGTGTAGCTGCCTTTTTGTGATTCCATTCCTTCGGCATACAGTTCCCAGTGAAGAAACGGCAATTCACGCAGTTCCTGAAGATATTGGCTGTGAAAAGCGATAGCCAACTCGTAAAAACAGAACGATGCACCAGGGTGAATGTCTCGGGGCAGCACGAAATAATGGGGGCCGGGGCCTTCGCTTTGCCAGCTGCGGCTTTGTTCGACCTGGGCGCGAAAATAAGGTGTGGCGTGATTGGTTACGATGTATTTTGATGACGGCAGCGCAATGTGGCCGCTGCAGCCGCGAGCGTTTCCCTTGCCCCGATTTCTAAGCAGAAACTGCAGCGAAAAATAGTGGGTCCACTCTCTCTGCGGATACGTGGCGCGAAAACGGGAGGGTTCCAGTATTTCGATTTCGAGCTGCGGGTGGTAGTGCTTGCCGAAATAGCGTTGCACAAGGTAGTGCTCCATCGCAATGGATTGGGCACCCGAGCGGTGAAAGTACTGTTTGTGTTTCATGGACTGATGCGGTCCCGCATCACTAGCCGGTATGTAAACGAGCAGCACGGCCAGTTTTCCGTTGGTGATTTTTTTACGCTGCCAGCCGTTGATTTCCGGGCGAATGGCCGCAGTTACGATGCGGTCAAAATCTTCAACACCGTTTTGCGGATGGAGTCCGGTGATGGCCTTGGGTTTGTCTTTGTCGGCGTCGTCGCATTGAACACCGAAAATAAGGATTCCTCCCTCGGAGTTGGAGAATGCAGATATATGCTTGGCAATTTTCTCTTTTGCCGTGTGATTCCAGCGGCGCTCGGCCTGCTTATAATCGAGCGTAACCGACTCACGTTCCTCGTCATCGATTAATTTTTGTACATCGTCGATGGTGGTCATGCTGTCATACAGATTTTTAATGGAATCGCTCACCGGTGTCGGGCTCCTTTTTCCCACAGAAGGCTGCAATTTTGTCCAACAATGCCGTAAATGTCCAGAGGGAACCGCTTAAAGTAGAGATTGTGACAGTTAATCACGGGAAGTCTTTTTTTTATTGGCGGTTCGTGCTACATTTTGCGGCGATGCGCGGGAATAATCGCTGACACCCGGGCGTTTTTAATTGCACCTGAGTGTCATTGGGAAGGTTATGTGACGACCAGCCGGGTGTATGGAACAGATTATTTGGAATTTAATATGTCTTATACGGATTTTCAAGCAGAACTGAACCTCCCATCGGTCATCATCGATGTGCCCGAGCTCGAAAAGATGGTGGCAAAGAAAAAAATGATTCACATGGCGATGTTTGCGGTCGCCGGTGTTTTTTTTC
Organism: Deltaproteobacteria bacterium; assembly: GCA_016936575.1. Classification (GTDB taxonomy): domain Bacteria; phylum Myxococcota_A; class Polyangia; order JAAYKL01; family JAAYKL01; genus JAFGXQ01. The sequence continues at coordinate 74,647 of JAFGXQ010000013.1, read as the reverse complement.
TGGTACTTTCCGGTTTGATTTTTCTGGAGTTGACTTCAGAGCCTACAGAGGTGGTGAAGGTTGAGGCTGTCGAAGCAAATGAGACCGATTCAATCACCCTGACGGTGAAGCTGGTCCCGGGGAATATCCCCGGAGCAGTGGTGCAGGTGGATGGCGACGTGATTTCAGGGAATCCGCCGTATGCGTATCTGACACCGTCTGAAGATTATCATTCCATCAGGGTAACCGCGCCCGGATATGAAGGCATTTCCAAAGATGTGCAGTTGAGTACATCAGAAGTCATGACGTTCGCAATGACGCCGACTGCGACGGCAGTACAGATGGCGGATAATGACGGCCAGCTGGGAATGGAAGACGATTTGGACACCGATTCGTTCGGGACAAACAGTGACGACTTGATTGAGGAACTCGACGATTCTCAGGTTGTCGCAGAGGCACCGGCGGTCGATGTGACTGAAGAATCGGCAAGAGACACCGGCGGTTCAGCGCGTCGTGCCGGCGGCCGTGGCAAGCAGGTATCCCTGAAAACGCCGGCTCGAACCACAGCGAACCCCGCAACTTCCGTCGCCGCGGCGGCTCCGGTGGCAAAAGTTTCCCAGCCGTCCACGGCAGCGCATTCGGCAGCAGTGGCCAAGGCAGACGGAGCCAACAGCAGTTCTCAGTACGGACTTGGTCCGGCTCCGTCCACGGCCGCTGCCTCCGGTCCGGCGAAAGCGTCTCTGATTATCAATGCGCCGCTGGGGATGACCAGCCGCGTCGCTGTTTCCGTAGACGGTCAGATGCGCGGGTACCTGCCCGTTCTGTTGAAAATTGATCCGGGGTTGCACGAGCTTACGTTTGTGTATGAGGGACATCGTACATTTCAGATGGTGAAATTGAGCTCCGGTCAAATTGCCCGAATTGTCCCCAATTTATAATCGTACACTCCGTTTCGTCTATGCATATTGTCGGACTATTTATTCAATCCCGTATTCTTTTAATTTGTTGTAGAGGGAGCGGAGGCTGATGCCCAGTCGTTCGGCGGCTCGCTTGCGGTGGCCGTCGGTTTCCTGCAGCGCCTGTTGTATGGCGCTTTTTTCAATTTCTTTCAGGGAGCCGGTTGCGGCGCTCGCGGGCGTGGATGCCGACGGCATAGTGCCGTTCGGGGTTGTAAAAATGAGGTCATCTGCGTTGATGTTGGGGGGCGTGCACATGATTGCCGCACGTTCCAGTGTATTCGACAACTCTCGAATGTTTCCGGGCCAGGGGTGGGTAATGAGTTTTTGAACGGCTCCCTCTGAGAGAGACAGCGCTGAGATTTGCTGCTTCGCTGCAATGCGGGATAAAAAATGTTCGGCAAGCGGCGGGATGTCCTCCTTGCGTTCAGCCAGAGAGGGTAGGTGAATGGGAAAGACTGACAGTCTGTGGTACAGATCCTCCCGAAATGTGCCTTCGCTTATTTCTGCAAGCAGATTTCGGTTGGTGGCTGCGATAATGCGCACATCGACTTGAATCGGAGTGGTTCCCCCGACGCGTTCAAAGGTTTGTTCCTGTATAACCCGGAGCAGCTTCGCCTGCAGCGCGAGCGGCAGTTCTCCGACTTCATCCAGGAAAAGCGTACCACCGTCAGCGGATTCGAAGCGTCCTTTCTTTTGTTCGATGGCGCCGGTGAAGGCGCCTTTTTCATGACCGAACATTTCACTTTCCATCAGCTGTGCCGATATTGCCGCGCAGTTAATGGCCACAAACGGTTTGTCCCTTCGGGGACTGAGTAGATGAAGTTGTTGGGCCGCCACTTCTTTTCCCGTGCCGCTTTGCCCAGTCAGAAGAACAGTGGCATCTGTAGGCGCCACTTTTCGCAGCATGGTGAGAACCGGTTTCATTTGTGGTGAATCAGCGACCATAATGCTTTCCTTGGTCGCTGAAATAGGCGCCGCGGCGATGCCGGTCAGTGTGCGTTGAACCAGTTCCCGTAACGCTGCCGGTGATTCCAGCGGTTTGGTCAGATAGTCGGTCGCCCCTTCTTTCATTGCCTCCACTGCGTTGTGGATGGTTCCGTGCGCAGTCAGTACGATTATCTTCGTTTGTGGGTAAAGCTGACGAATTTGCGTAAGCAGTGTCATTCCATCCATCACCGGCATTTTCAGATCGGTGATGACCAGGTGAAACGGCTGTTTTTCCATTTTTTGCAGCGCCGCTCGGCCGTGTTCGGCCACGTCTACGTGATATCCCGATTTTTCAAGCGCGCCCTTGATAAACAGGCGAATACCTTCGCGATCATCTACCGCCAGGATTGATGCAGTCATGGGGTGCCTCCCGAATTCAGGGGTGGGGTATTTTCATCGGTGGACGGCCGGTTGGGGATGTGCAGTGTGAATTGAGTGCCCCGTTTTTTATCGCTGGTCACGTCAATGTGTCCGCCGTGGCTTTCCACCACCCGTTTGGCCAGCGCCAATCCCAATCCGGTACCTTTGGCACGGGTGGTGAAAAACGGATCGAATATTTTTTCAATCTGAGCAGGGTCAATGCCGGGCCCGTTGTCGACCACTTCAATCATAAGTTCACCGTTGTTTACAATATGTAACCGAATATCTGTGCTGCCCGCCTCGTTCGCATTGTTGATTAGGTTGGTGATAACCTGTTGCAGCTTGCGACGATCTACATACGCGGTGGCCTGCTTGGTTTCCAATGTATATGTTACAGTTGAAACGTTCGAAAAAGTGATAGCGCCTTCTGCTAGATCATCAAGATACACTTTTTCGATTTTCAGCTCTCCGGTGCGTGCGAATTCCAGCATTTGCGATGTGATCTCCTGCAGGTATATCGCGTCATTCGCAACAAACTCGGCACTTTGCTTATGCGGTGTATCCGCCAGATTTTCGGCCAGCAGTTGTGCGTGTCCTTTTATCGAAGCGATGGTGTTTTTCAGTTCATGTCCGATCACCGCGGACATCTGTCCCAATGATTTCAACTGTCTGTCTTTTTGGAGCTGGTGTTCCAGTTTTTCCTGCCGAACCGACTGTTTCCAGAATACAACGGCGGCGCACATCAGAATGATGGCCGCGACAATGTCGAGCAACATGATTTGGAGTGCGCGCTCACGCAGCCTAATCGCTTCTTTGGGCGTGAGTTCCAATAACACAGCGCGCGTGCTTGCGTTGCGGTATCGCGGGTGGTTACGAAACCTTCCGCCGCCGCCGCCGAATCGGTTGGGCAGCGTGATTTTCGCGTGTACCAGCTCAGATGAGATAAACACCACGTCGATAGGTGTCTCTCGCCGAGTGAAACGCATCATGGAAAAAGGCTCAACGGCGGTGCCGAATCCGTCCAGCAGCTCATTCCGATCATAGAGCGCCACTCGATGGATGCCTTCATCTTTGAATGTTTCATACAGGGTTTTCATTACATCGCTATGCTGCGCTCGGTTATTGGCAGGAAGCTGTTTTTGGAACCCCATCATCATGTACATGACCTGTGCCTGGGTGATGCGACGACCGTTTCGTTTGGCCGCTTCGTATTCCACCAGACCGACTCCCACCAAAAGAATCCCCAGCACAATTGTGGTGACAAGCAGGCCGATGCGCCAGGAATGCGGTTTCGGTCGGTTGGGTTTGGTTGGTGATGTCATAATTCAATTCTCATATGCGGATTGATATATCAGAGGAATTATTACGTGGGGAGAGATGAAATTCAATGGATTTCCTTAGTGGGACGGTTGGGTTATCGCATGGCGTCTTGACCGTCGAACGCCGGACCTCTCCCTTGTCCCTGCCCGTGACCTCGACCCTGACCTCTGCCGCGTCCGCAACCATCTCCATTTCCTCTGTTACCGCGGGGGCAGTCACCCATCGCTCCGTTTCCGGGACGGCCTTCTTTGTGAAGGCGGCGGCGTTCCGCTGCGGCTTTCTGGCGTTGTTCCTTGGTCAGCACATCGTATACACCCAATCGAAACTCCGTGTGGGCCTCGCCCATTTTTCCTCGTAAATCGTGCATTTTCTTCTGCAGCGCCTTCACTTCTTTTTTGTTTACTTCGTCCTTTTCCCATTGGGCGCGCATCTGATCGCGTAACGCATCCATATCTTTTTGAATCCTGCCGATTTTTTCGCTCTCTTTCGCCTTCAATGCATCAATTTTTTTCTGCTGCGCATCGGTGAGCTCAAGGGTTTGTGCGATAAACCCCATGTTCATACCGCGGTGTGCCCGTTTTTGACCGTTTCGATTTTTGGCCTGAACCGCGAATACCATCGTTGTTGCAATCAGTGCGACCAGAATTCCTGTAATTTTTGTGTTGTGTCTCATTTGTTTTCTCCTTCAATGCTGTCGAGTCTGTGCTCGGTTGTTCATTGCGTTACACCCGAACAGCAACTCAAGCCGTATGCCAAATTTGTAAATGGTTGAAATTATGAGATTTAAGTTGTGAGCGGGGGGGAAAGATGCAAAATTTGCACGTGGTGAATGCAAAAACTGCTTTCGCTATCGAGCACAGGGAATAAATGCACTATTTTTGTCCAAAGCGGATTTCGAGTCCGAACCGAAGCTCTATCAACGGTTTGCCGAGACTTGCCGCCTGAGTGCCGCCATGAACGACTTTCGCCTCCGGGATGAGCAACCCAGCGGTGCCGTCGATATAGAACGGGACGTGTTCACTGGCAAAGACGTATACACGGGCGGATGCACCGACATACGGAACATAGGTTCGTGCGGTTGTCACAGTGGCATCGCTTTCGGTTTCACCTATCGCTTTTCCCAGAAATGCCCCTGCGCCCAGACCGATGGCGGGGCGCAGCAAGCTGTGTGAAATAAGCCGATAATGAATCCAGCCTCGAAATTGAATGTAGGTAAGTGTGGAGCGTACCCCGGCTTCGCTGTAGGTGCCCCCGAGTGGTGACCAGTTGACCGACGTTGAGATGTCCAGTCCCTGTACCGGCTGAAGAAAGGCAGCAGCGCCGAACGCGGCCCGAATACCCGCCCCCCCCGGTGACATGGTCAGTCCACTGGATACCCCCACACCGAACAGGTAGGTGGGGGAAGGGGGGTTGCGGTCAACCATGTGGCGAATTTCATCAGAGACGGGTCTATCATCCCGGGCGGTTTTGTCCTGAAGTTCCAGCAGGCTGGCGCGTAATGTTTCCACCGTCCGCATGGCAACCAACATGGGAAGCGACAATTCATTGCTTTCATCAATTTCGATGCGTCGATATACGGTTTTTCGGGTAACCAAATCCGTAATCCATAGGCGAACTTCTGCGCGTTCGTTTACTTCTGCACGGGTGAGACGAACTGCCGCCGCAGCTTGGTACAAACGGGCAATTTGTTCAAGCTCTTCTCGTTGGGCGGTTTCATCGACCGCTTTGCCTGAAACGGAAACCACCGGAATGTGCAGTAGTTGAAGCTCATCTCGTAATGCTCGTTCGGCTTCCGGATATGCGCGTTCGCCGCAGCAGTTGCTCATTTCCACAACGACAATCGTTTCATAGGGTACAGTCGCAGTGCAAGTCGACGGATAGAGAAGGAGACCCTCAAGCAGGAGTATGAAAACAGATGCTTTCGCTATCGGAGGAAGCTGAAACACCGATTCAGTATACCACCGATTTCGCTAAAATGCTGTAGGCTTGTTTGGAGAAATTCCCGTCCGGATATTGCTGTAGATACGAAGCGGCATAGTTACGGGCATCCGTGTTTTGCCCTAATTGAACCGATGTCTTCATCAGGTGACCGAGCGCTTCCTCGTGCAGCGCACCATTGGGTGATTCTTTCAAGTAGGTGGCAAACCATTGTTTGGCTCGGACGGCATCTCCCTGTGCGTTGAAAAACTGTTCGGCAATAAGGTATGCGGCAGTGCGTGATTTGGCGGTGGTGCTGAACCGTTTGCGGTATGTGACAAATAGGTCGATTGCGTCCGCATCGCTGCTGCTGTATCTCGCGGTGGTGGCAAGTAACCATAGATTGTCTGCCGACAGGGTCGCCGCGAGTTTGGATACGCCGAGTTCCTGGGCAACACGCAATGCCTGGCGGTATTGCTTGGCCTTGGCAAGCTGTTGCCAAGTTCGCGATAGTGGTTGCGAGGTTCTGTTGCTTTTTGTGGTCTCAGCGGAATCGGTGACTGATGTTGAGCCGTCCTTCGTTGGTGTTTTCTGTTGAAGCGAAGACGTGTTTGAACCTGTTGGACAAACACTCCCCTCTGATGACACTGCATTTTGGGGGGGGACAGCGCCTACGGACACAACGTTTGTTTGTCCCTCTGCTTTCAATTGGCTTCCGGCTGCCACGAAAATGCCATTGGCGTCGATGCCGGGTCCATATACAGAAACTTTCCCTCTGGTGACCTGAACTGAAAAGACCGCTTCGTCGGCTTGCCATTGCACTGAAAAACGGGTTCCCACAACTTTCACCTGATATGGTCCCGCTCGAACCGTCCATTTGTTATTTCGTTTTGGTGTTACCTTGAGTTTCAGCGCGCCGCGGTTGAGGTCCACAATGACTTGTTCGGAGTCGGCAGCGGCGATACGGGTTTCGGTTTTCGGCGAAACTGAAATAGCGCTGCCGTCTGAAAAGTGAATGTTGTGATGTTCGTCGGCATCTGCACGAATCCACGAACCGGCTTGAGCAGTTTCCATTGAATGATCGATATAAAAGGACAGGGCGGTTGTACGTGATGCGGTCGCAACGATCAGTATTATCGCGGCTGCGGCAACAACGGCGGCGGTCAACCCGGTTGCAAGAAGAATCCGCGGCTTACGAATATTGGTGGAACGGTCAACAGCGAATCCGACAACAATGTCTTTCAGTTGGGTATTCTTCGACAGCGTCTCATCCTGTTCTCGGTATCCTTCTCGAAGTATCTGACCGAATCGTTCGATCTGTTCGTTTTGTCTATTCATTGGAAACGCCCTCCATAATCGAATGCAACATCGGGTCTCGCTGGGCACGTTTTATAAAATTGTCTCTGGCCTTGTTTATGCGTCTCTTCGTTGTTGAAATTGACCAACCGCACATTTCGGCGATTGGTGCGATTTCTTCTTCGACCACAAAGCGGAGTACGAAAGCGATTCGTTCATCGGGGTGCATTGTGCTCAGCACAGAAGCGGTGCGATGGAACAATAACGTGCCGTCCCGCTCGGGTAAGTCGATTGTTTCCGGCAGTTCCGGAACGTAGCTGAGATACCAGCGCCGCCGCCGTCTCCTAAATTCTTTGCGTACCGCGTTGACCGTGATTCTATCTACCCAGCGATCCAGAAGCTTGGGCTCACGCACATCGGCGATAGCGGTGATGAGCGCTAAAAAGATCTGCTGTACCAGATCTTCCCACTCGGCATCCGGTCCCATCAGCCGGCGGACCCTCGCAGAAATATGGGGGTTGTACTTTTCGAACAGCGCCTGCCCGGCAACCGCCGACCGTCCGATGATTCCTTCAATGATTTCTGCGTTGGTCCAGTTTCGAGAAGACGAGGGAAAGCGGGCCAGTGACGAGTGCGCTTCGAATTTTGTGCCGGTTTTCCCCATTGTTTGTTCCTGTCGTGAAAACGGTCCGTTTTATGGACTCACACTGGATTGATTCCACAGTGTAACAATGTGGTTCAAAAAATATAGAAGTGTTGCGAAAAAAGTGATTGAACACGCTCTTGTGTTTAGCGTCGAAACTTGAAATAATAAGGTTGATGTTGAGGTACAAACATTTTGTCGGCGGTTGTATTACGGGCGCCATTCTTATTGTTGCTCTCGGTTGCACCGATGGTGTGATGAATGTGGGAGCAGCGCTTATGGGAGATTCGGAAAGCGACCGGAATGTGGCTGAAAGTACCGATATAGACGGTTCGGACTCTGTAGCGACAGATACAGAAATCGGAACGGACAGCGACTACGGCAATATTGTCTGTGATGACGGCGGCGTGGGGTACGCCGACCATTGCTGGTATCTTGGGGAAGCGGGTGACAATTGTATAGAGGTGTGTGAAGTACATGGCGGATACAGCGACGCGACTTCTTTTGTAACCGGCACGCCGTCCGAGGGGGGAGACTGGGAGGAATGTCGAAATATCTTCAGACGAATGGGTTTTGACGGTGAAGTCGGCGCGGCGTCGCGGTTGAGTCTGTCCAGCGAGGGGTTGGGTTGCCATATCTGGAACGACGGGTTGTGGTGGCTGATTCATCCCGATGTGAACCCGGAAGCTGCGTATTCGGTTGCGGAGCGAGTCTGCGCCTGTCAGAGATAGTCCTATTCGTATATGGCGCAATAATCCGGAAAACCTACGAGACCGGTTTCCCACGGGAATGGATCGACTCCGAAGGGATGTGCCTTCATGAATTGCCAGCCCGCTTCATACAGTTCGGATGGGGCCTGACAGTGTCCGCCCCCATGATCACAATTCACAACAAAACTGCCGGCATTGTCCATCATTGCATCATATGTGGCGCTGGTGCTTGCGAAAGATACTCCCACCCAGTCGGAAGAACCGCCGTGCATCGTCATTACCGCGGGTGTGTGTGCATCATTCTGTATGGATTGAGGAAATACCAGCCCTCCCGAGTTGGGTACTGTCGCTGCAACATAGTTGGAACGGAGGGCGCCCATGCATCCGGATTGAAGTCCTCCAGCGCTGCAGCCGGTGGTATACACACGACGAGGATTGATGTTGTGGTCGCGAATCGCACAGGCAACAATCTGGTCGGCGATGTTGAAGTCGTCTTTGCTGAACGTGGCGGTGCCGGAACAGTCGCCGCCGGTTCCCAGCGAGCCGTCAAAAGCGACGATGATTCCGCCCTGATTCAAAATATCGTTTCGCACACTGCTCGGTACCATAAAGGTGACCTCAGCGGAACTGGAACCGGTACCGTGCCAATAAAAGAGAATGGCGCCGTCGCCAGACCCCAAGTCTCCCACCTGTAGGGAAATACCGCTTAATCCCATGTATGTGATGGTACCGGTTTCAAAATCTGGACAATCGCCGGTGATCTCGGGAATGATGGGATCGGCGGTAAAATCGCTATCAGAATCCGAGTCCGCATCGGTATCAGAATCACTGTCCGCATCGGTGTCAGAATCTGTGTCTGCATCTGAGTCCGAGTCCGCATCGCTATCAGAATCCGTGTCCGTATCCGCGTCAGTGTCAGAATCTGTGTCTGAGTCCGAGTCCGCATCAGAATCCGTATCTGAGTCTGCGTCCGAGTCTGCATCCGAGTCCGTATCTGAGTCTGTGTCAGAGTCTGCGTCCGAGTCCGCATCAGAATCCGCGTCTGAGTCTGCGTCTGAGTCGGCATCTGAATCCGTATCTGAGTCCGCGTCTGAGTCGGCATCTGAATCCGTATCTGAGTCCGCGTCTGAGTCGGCATCTGAATCCGTATCTGAATCCGCGTCTGAGTCGGCATCTGAATCCGTATCTGAGTCCGCGTCTGAATCCGCGTCAGAATCCGCGTCTGAGTCGGCGTCTGCGTCTGCATCTGAGTCTGCGTCCGCATCGGAATCCGCATCTGCGTCAGAATCTGTATCCGCGTCAGAATCTGTATCCCCATCTGAATCCGCGTCTGCGTCGGTCTCGGACTCGACTTCACCGCTGTCTACAGAGCAACCGGACAAAACGGCTGTGAACGTCATAATACATAGTAAATGAAATAATACGGTCATTCCCTGGTGCTGGCATGTTTTCATGGTGCATCTCCTTGCGGGTTGGTGGCTTTATACAATAGGATTGAGCCCGAAGTACGGCTGGACGGTTCAAAAAAGTGAAGGTGGTAGTCACCTTTTTGATTTTGATATGTGTTATTCCACGTTCGTTCTGAAATCCGATGTGCCGCCGGGGGGGGCCAGCAGAAATGGACGATAGCATTCATCTCCGGCAAGAAACACTTTTAACCAGGCTGTGCCGTACAAGCCGGTCTGATTGTTTGCGCCGGTTGGAGAATTGGCAAAGAAATGGTCGGCGCCGGCCACTTCGAAAAGCATCTTTGGGGTGGTATCGGGAATGCTGGTGTAGAACCCCTGAGACTGCCCTCCCGCGAGGGTATCGGCCGTCCCGGCGAATAATAATGTAGGGACAGAATTGTTTGGATAGGTTTGACCCGGGTTCCACGCACATAGGGTAATGGCAGCTTTGAGCTCGGGGTGACTGTTGACGGTAATGAGCGTACCGCCTCCGCCCATTGACCACCCCATGACGCCGAGCCTTGTGAGATCAATTTGTTGATACAACGGGCTGTCCGGGCGCTCATTTTCTGCACGAATGGTGTCGATAGCGTCAAGCAGCGCAGCGGAGCGGGCGGGCGGTTGATCCATGATGCTGTTAGTGCCGATAGTCAGCGTTGCAATGCCGTGGGATGCGAAATAGGGTCCCCAGCTCGAAATGGATGATTCGTACGACATGTAACCGGGTACAATTGCGATAGCAGGGAATTCCCCATCTCCGACCGGTGCATGCATGGTCTGCGAACCGTAGTCCGGTCCGTCACGTAACCCTGCGCTGTAACTATTTACGTCCAGCGGACCGACGCTGCCCGGATGGGCGATGGTCTCGCAATTGATCGTAGTATCAGAGTCAGTGTCCGAGTCCGTATCTGAGTCTGTATCCGCATCCGCATCACTATCAGAGTCCGTGTCGGTGTCTGCATCGGCGTCCGAGTCGGTGTCAGCGTCGGTATCCGTATCGGTGTCAGCGTCGGTATCTGCATCGGTATCTGTATCGGTGTCAGCGTCGGTATCTGTATCGGTGTCTGCGTCGGTGTCTGCGTCTGCGTCGGTGTCTGTATCCGCATCCGCATCACTATCAGAATCAGAGTCTGTATCTGTATCAGAGTCAGAGTCAGAGTCAGAGTCGGTGTCGCTGTCAGAGTCAGAGTCGGTGTCGCTGTCAGAGTCAGAGTCGGTGTCGCTGTCTGCGTCAGAGTCGGTGTCGCTGTCTGCGTCGGTGTCTGTATCCGCATCTGCATCACTATCAGAATCAGAGTCTGTATCTGTATCAGAGTCAGAGTTAGAGTCAGTATCCGTGTCTGAGTCCGCATCGGAAGCCTTATCTATCTGCCCCTCCTCAACAGAGCAGGCGATGACTGTTATCATCGATAATAATAATGTTATGATAGTAAAAAATCGGGGTATTAGAAAATCGTTTCGTTCCATTTGCCGTCTCCTTGCCGTTTCGGTTGCACTGCATCAATTGAGTTCTTTGGGTGGGTAAACGGTTCATTTTTTTTGCGAGCGTGTTCGTGTTCGCCGAAAAATGAATTGAATAGCGGCTCCTGATTCAGGGAGAGTCGCTCAGCAGGTCGGAGATTACCTTTTCTAGTTTCTTGTAGGTATACGGCTTGGCCAGAAATTCCATGTTCGGTTGTGCGGCGACTTTTTCTTCGTCGATAGAGGTGCTGTATCCCGATGAAATCAGAACCGGTACGTTTTTTATGGAAAACAGTTTTTCAGACAACTGCATACCGGTGATGCCGGGCATGGTCTGGTCCGTCAGTACCAGAGTGTATTTTTTCGGATCAGCGCGGAACGCGTCCAGGGCATTCATCCCGTTTTGAAATGTTTCACAGGTGAATCCCATTTTGGTCAGCATTTGTTGTGCAAGATCTGCAATGGAAGATTCGTCATCCACGATCATGGCAACACCGGTGAAGGTCGGGTGCTGTTCCACGGGTGGTTCGCTGTCGCGGACGTCCCCATCGACGATGGGGAAGGTGCATTCGATGGTGGTTCCTTTTCCGAGTTCAGATGAGACAGTGATGGTTCCGTTCATCGACAATACGATTCCATGAACCACAGCGAGACCCATTCCAGTTCCTTTACCGATTCCTTTGGTGGTAAAATACGGTTCAAAAATTCGAGGCAGAACATCTTGGGGAATCCCGCAGCCGGTATCGCTTATCTGTAGCTGAAGTGATTTTTCACCTTTTTTGTTTTGCGGTTCAATGGGGCGGAGGGATACACGCAGGGTTCCGCCATTTTCCTCCATCGCATGCGTCGCATTGGTGCATAGATTCATTATAATCTGGTGAAGCTGAGTCACATTTCCCAATATTGCGCCGCACTGCTTGTCGATACTTACCTGTATGATGATGGTGGTGGGAATGGTCGCGCGCAATAATTTCATTACTTCTTTCACCACCGGTGCGATGTATATCGGTGCGTTCTTGGTGTCCTGTTTGCGGCTGAAAGTTAGAATCTGCTTCACCAGGTCTCTTGCCCGTTCCGCTGCCTGCATCACCTGATCGAGATTGAAGTGAGATTCATCGTCGGTGCAGTTGTCAATCGCCAGGTCGGTGTATCCGATGATAGCGCCGAGCAGATTGTTGAAGTCGTGCGCGATGCCGCCGGCCAGCGTACCAATCGCTTCCATTTTCTGGGCCTGCTGTAGTTCCTGATACAGCTTTTCTCGCTCCCGCTCCAGTCTTGTGCGCTGGTCAATTTCATTCATCAGCGCAATGTTTTTTTGTATCAGTGCATCGTTGGCCTTTTTCAGTCGCGACTCTGTCAGAAATTCGTTTTTGACAACCAGACTGATATACGTACTGATGATATGCAGCTGTTCGATAATGGCGTCATGAAGATGAATGAGCAGTCCATCCACGACGAATGCACCGAATACCTCTTCTTCGACACAAAGCGGAAACACCCACTTTTCAAATCGGCTTTTTCCCACGTTGAATGTGAAATAGCCTTTTTCTTCGCCCTGGGTTTGTATTCCGTGAAATTTTTTTTCGTCGATTGCTCTCAAGACGTCAGGGTCTTCCGGATATGTCATTTCTTTTTCATTGCCGTATACGTCAATCATCTGCCACGACTTATCGGTTGTGTAGTAGAAGGATAAATTGGTGCCGCCGATGGAATTCATCAGAAAGGCGAGGGTGTGATTGGCAATGGCTTTTACTCCGTGCAGTTTCGCCAGATCGGAAAGAATGTCGGCAACCAGTTGCAGATGAGATTTTTCTTTGGCGATCCTGTCAATTCGCTGCTTCTGATACTCAATCTCTTTTTGGAGCTTGCTGCAATTGGTACATTCATTCATTACGCATTACTCCTTTGGAAGAACGGTCACCGACCATCAGTATTTGGTCAAAGACGTTCTCCAGATAATTGAGTTCTACATCAAGGGACCGAATCGGCAGATCAGTTTGTTTCGCGATGTTTTTCGCCTGAACTGAAAAATCTCGGGAGCAGGGTGTGTTCACGCATAACAGGTATTGATGCGAATCGCGGAGAAGAGCGTTTCTTGCAGCGATATTCGCTCCCAGTGCAGCGGCGATGTTTTTTTCCCATGAATGCGCCCATTCCTCCAACAGGAAAAACGCGCCGTCAGCGAGGTATTGGGTATACTGTTCAGCTCCCAGCAGGAGTTCAATACAGTTTTGACAGGGAATCCTTTGGGCGTTGTGGTGAGAGATGAATTTGTCCATCTGAGGATGACAAGTGCCGTAGAGTACCACTGTGGGCGCGTTGAAGCGTCCCATTGCGTCGTTTAGTCGCGCGGAAAGTTTGTCGAGGTCGTTGTGAAGAGACGACGGCAGGAATGTAATATCGACTGCACCTTCACGGCGTTTCAGAACATGCAGCACCTCCTTTTTCAGAATGCTGCAGCTGATCATTCGAGTGGCGCGAGAGTGGTTCATCGCATCAGGTCGCTTCGTAGGCGCCGTATTGATGTGCCGCATCGACCACCGCATGTATATTCTGAGTTGGAATTTGAAACGGCATCACGAGGGAGCTTAAAATAAACCCTCCGCCAGGCGCGCCTTTTTCGATTATCTCTTTTGTGCTCTGACGTGCTTCTTCCGGTGTACATCGGATGAGCTGAATATCATTGATCGCTCCGGCGACCAGTGCCTTGCCGCCGACCAATGCTTTGGCGTGTGCCACATCGTCTTGCGGGTGCACGAGGAATGCACCGATGGTGGTGCGTTTCAGTATTTCGGGAAGCACGCCGTTGATGCGAGAACCACCGCAAAAATAAACCAGACCGTCTGTGCCCATGCGCGTCATATCCCGCTTAACCCACGGCAGACAGCGTTCTGTAATTTGCGGCAGAGAGAAAAAGTCGGTGGACACCATCGGATTCGCGTAGGCTACCAGCGTCGCGCCGGCTTCTTTAAGCGCCGAAAAAGTTTTTATGGTATATTCCGAGCATTTTGTCAGTAGCTCGTCTACCAGCGATGGGGGGCCGGTTAAAAATAAGTCCATCCACGCATGAATGCCCATTAGAATGGAAGGGAGAGTGAATGTGCCGGTTTGAAATGCGCATACCGGTGCGCTGCCGTTCAGTTCACGCTTGAGCATGCGAATGGTGTCGAGTTGAATGGTGAATGACGGATGTTCTGTCACATCGTCCGGAATTTGCAGTGTCTCGATGTCCTTGTGTGTTTTTATCACCATATCGCCCACGTTCGGGGGGCCGTTGGTTGGAAAAATGGTACGGCGGGAACCGAGAATCTCCGCCTGGCGGGCGACATAGTGGGTTCCCCACACCACATCATGGCCGTATTTTTTTCGCAGTTCAAGCTGTCCGGAGACCACATTTTCCGCACGGCTATAGTACTGTTCGCTGGTGAGGCGTAGTTCTTTCTGGCCCTGGTCGAAGAGATTCAGCGCCACCGGAACCCGGCTGGGAAGCTCTCCGTTCATCAATTTTCCAAAGAGGCTCATCGAATCAGGCATGACGCACCTCCTGAACCAGGTGCTTGAATACCGCCACCGAAGAAAGTGCATCCAATGCCGTGGCATCGGCATTCACATCGCGGTACAGCTTGTCGTCGAATCGATACGGTGCGCCTCCGACGATCAGTTTGATACGGTCGGTCAGCTGCCGGTCCTGCAGTAGTTTTTTTATTCTTTTTGGCCCGTCATCGCCGATTGCGGTGTGCATCATCATTGACGAAACCGCGATGACAGAGGCGTTTTTTTGCAGCGCCTCCTGTACGAACCGCTCCGGTTGCACGTTGAGCCCCACGTCATAAACGGTAAACAGGTTGGCGGTCAGACAGCCCGAAACGATTTTTTTACCAAGCCCGTGAAAGTCACCCCGAGCGGTGCCGATAACCACAACTCCGTTTGCGTGGGCGGTCCCAGAAAATTTGGGAAGCAACATTTCGACCATTGCGCTCGATACCTTGGCGGCGATAAAATGTTGCGACAACGTTGCGTTGTCGTTCTGAACCAACGTTTCGAGCATGTTTTCCAGAGACGGCAAAATAACATTGAAGACCAGTTCTTCGGCCAGTAGTCCTTCATTCAGCGCCTGGTAAATGGTATCTTGCGCCGTATCCTGGTCTGTGTTGAAAACCGCGTGCGTATACCGGTCACATATATCCGAAATCTGTGTCATATTGCCCCCCATGCAATAAAACCCGATTTGTTTCTTTATAATGTACGTTATAATTGAAATTGAGCAACGAACAGATCGATGAATCCGAATACATTTCGGATTTGAAATAATATCAGGGCAGTACAGCTGAAATCGTCAACGGGCGGTTTCGTCGAGGTAGATGGCTATCCAGGCCAACGCGGCATTCCAGTTGATGGCAACTTCGTTGGTGGCGTATGCTTCGATATGATCCACATAACATTTTGCCGGCGGACACCCTGCGCGAAAGCTGCGGGAGGTGCTGTCCTGCAGATTGGTATTGGGGCCGCCCGCCAGGGTTCCCGGTGGAATGAACGGCAGTTTGTTGTTGTAAGACGGTGCGAAAAATCGATGATGCGGAAACTGCATCGCCAGGGTGCCGTAACCGCTGACATACGAAAAGTCGAGGGGATTGCGGCCAAGAATGTAGTCGACCGCGACGATGGCGCCGTCCAGGTATTTATCTTCGCTGGTTAATCGGTATGCCACCGCGAGCACCACCGCGTTGTTTACGATGAAGGAATTCGACCCCCACGGATATGTTCGCTTGTCCAGCGGAAATCGATACCCCTGTTTTTCCATCAGCGCGAGCAGGCTATCTGCAAATGCAATGAGCTGCTGCTGTTTCTTTTCGACCAACTCCGGTTTTTCCGGCCTACTGCAGGTGGCCAGCGCAACAGCGCCCAGACCATCGGTGTCCGCCCAGTTGAATGCCGAGGTACTGCCGCCGGCACGATGGGTGAATTTTTCATAGTAGGGAGATTGAAGAATGAAGTTGTAGTAGGCGGTTTTTCCGGTGGCGACCCACAGCTCCGCTGAGGCCCAGAAATAATCGTCCGATACATCGGGATTCTGGTACGGAACGAAGCCGACGCCTACCGCACGCTCGGATGGGTGCATTCTGGCAGCGGTCCATGCCAGTTCGGCGGCGTCCAGGCATTTCTGTGCAAATGCATCATCGAACGGTTTGAAGACTCTGGCGCAAAGCGCACCGGTGGCCGCAAGATTGAGGGTCGCGCTGGTTGCCACGTCTCGAAGATAACGAGGCGGATCCACGTTTACCTCCGGGGGCGCCTTCCCCATGGCGGTGTATTCAGAATTTCGAACACGGTGATGTACCATGCCGTAGAATTCCTGTTCCTTGTCGGTCACCTGCATCTTCAGCATCCATTCCATCTCGTAGCGCGCTTCATCCAGAATATCGGGTACATCATTGGTGCTTTCCGGAATATTCAGGTTTTTCGGCTGGGTATGCGGGGTTCGGTTCACATACAGAAACTCGTAAATATGCATCAGCATCCAAACACTGATACCACCGTTCACCACGTATTTCCCGTAATCCCCGGCGTCGTACCACCCTCCGGAAACATCTTTGCGGTAGTCGCATTTTTGTCCGGTTTCACACCGCACACTTTTGTCGCTGAGGTGGCCGGCGTCCCGCTCTGCCGATGGATCTTCCACGTACGGCATCTCAAGCGGAATACCGCTGCGGTTCATATAAAAATAGCGCACGGCATCCCGTCGAAGACCCTCATAGAGTTTTGATGAAATGGCAAACGGTACGGATTTTTCATTTCCGACGCGCAATGTGAAACCGGTGCCTTCCACCTGTGTTGTTGAAAAGTCGATAAGATGGACATGCTCCCCGGAGTCGTCATCGAGCCCGATAGGGGTTGTTTTGCCTTCAGCGATTTTTTTCTGTTTGTTGTCGAACAGTTGCCACGAAAGCGGTGTCTGAGAGTCGCTCCGGTAGGCGGCGATTTTTTTGCGATTCGGAAAATAGCCCACCTGATTCACACGCACTGTGTGTTCCGCAATGTCCGGAAGCGGCTTGATCGGAGGCGTTTCCACGCCCCGGGGCGGCATAATGCAACTAGTTGTGAAAAAGACAAAACCGACGACAATATTGATTTTTATTAAATTATTCATGTTGTTTTCCATTTGCGGGTGATGTTTCGTTTGCAAAAAGCCCCGCAGAACAAAGTATAATGGTGCATTTATGCGACCAAAGCAGCTCAAATATACGTGATTGTCAGAAATGCGAATGGAAAAACGGCGCGGGGTAAACGAAATTGAAATCGGTGGCAGCCGGTCCCGCCTGAGCCGCAGGTGGTGCCGACGGTTCCGTTCTGGTGGAGAGTATCGTCCAGAATCACGGTTCCCGCCGCGTCGATCATATCTCCGTGGTTGTTCTGGTTGTTGCAGCCGAAGCTCAGATGGACAGACCGGTTGTGGGGGGGGGGCTGCCGCCGGGTGGATTTCCGTGGCATGTATCACATGAGACTGGGTCTGAATCCGAATCGGTATCAGCGTCTGTGTCGCTGTCGGTATCAGAGTCGGTATCAGAGTCGGTATCACTATCAGTGTCAGAATCGGTATCGCTGTCTGCGTCTCCGTCACCGTCACTGTCTGAGTCGGCATCACCGTCTGTGTCTCCATCGCCACCGCCTGTTGTTCCTGAATCACTGCAACTCAGCGCAACCAGGGTCAGCAGGCTGAAAAGAAGGATGAGTAGTTTTTTCAAAATCTTCTCCTTGTGTGTGTGAAAAAAAACTTCGAGTTCTTCTATGTGTAATGGGAGACAAATCGCGTTTTTGTGAAAAAAAAAAGAGGGAGTAACTATTCGTGACTGGATTTATTCCGAACGGCGCTCAGTTAGAACAAAATTTTCAGGGGGTGCAGAGAGTAACGAAGTAGGGGGGATTTAGTGGCAGTTGTTACATGCCGCGTTGCTTGAGCCGTCCATATGGAGGCTGTCATCGACGATTGTGGAGCCGTCAGCGCTCACCACACCGCCGTGGCAGTCGGGATCATTACACGAGAATTCATTATGTGTATTGTCGTGAGGACGGCCACCTGGAGGAAGGTCGTGACAGGATGTACAATCCGCATCTGAATCGGTGTCGGCGTCGGTATCCGCGTCAGTGTCGGCGTCAGTGTCGGCGTCAGTGTCGGCGTCTGTGTCTGAGTCGGTGTCCGAATCGGTGTCGCTATCGGTGTCGCCGTCTGCACCGGCCGGCATACAACAGAAACCGTCCTCACCGTCATTTGGACCGCCGACAACGACGCAGTCGCCATCCACTACGCTACCCGCTTCGACACCCCATCCATTTTCACACGCCATCTCACTACCGGCACAATCATATGCACAGTCGGCATCTGAGTCTGTGTCGGCGTCGGTATCGGCATCGGTATCGGCGTCGGTATCGGTATCGGCATCGGTATCCGAGTCTGTGTCGCTATCGGTATCGCCGTCTGCACCGGCAGGCATGCAGCAGAAACCGTCTTCGCCGTCATTGGGGCCGCCGACAACCACGCAGTCGCCATCCACTACGCTACCGGCTTCGACACCCCACCCATTTTCACACGCCTGTTCGCTTCCGGCGCAGTTATAGGCACAATCGGCATCGGTGTCGGTATCTGAATCTGTGTCGGAATCCGTATCCGCGTCAGTGTCGGTGTCGGTGTCGGCGTCGGTATCGGCATCAGTGTCTGCGTCGGTGTCAGTGTCAGTGTCCGCGTCGGTGTCCGCGTCGGTGTCCGTATCCGAGTCGGTGTCTGAGTCAGAATCCGTATCCGAATCCGAATCTGAGTCTGTGTCGGAATCCGAATCCGCATCTGAGTCGGAATCCGCATCTCCATCGCTTTCTCCCGATGATCCTGAGTCGCTGCAGCTGAATGCAACCAGGGCCAGGAGGCTTAAAAGAAGGATGAGTAGTTTTTTCATAAATCTTCTCCTTGGGCAAAGGGGCTTGCCCCAATGATTAATGTTTCGGTCTCGTTAAAACTATTGGGCCAATGGTTTCTTTTTTCTGGAAAAAAAAATGTCTGAAATCTGCTTTTTTCGTTGCAGTTGAGTTAAAAAACGCACCTGTGCCCGTTTTTGATATTTCTTATTAAAGTTGAATATTTATCGTGTTATGTAGTGCGATTCTAGCAACGCTTTTGCTTCTGCGAATGAACTTGTTTCGATAAAACAAGGGAGGGAACAGTGACTACATGTTTTCGCGGATGTAGTTTACGGCGTTTTTGAAAATCTGCAGGCCGGCACCCTCTTCCGGGAGATTCTCTCGCGTCCAGCGGGGATGGTTGGTGCGATGCAGGAACGCTTCCGGATGGGGCATCATTCCAAACAAGCGCCCGGTGGTGTCAGATAGTGCCGCAATACCGAACCGGGTGCCGTTCGGATTGAGCGGGTAGGTCTCTGTCGCCTCTCCTGTTTCCGGATTAATGTACGCAAGCGGCCCCTGATGCCGTTCCCTTACTGCGATCATGGTTTCTTCCGGCGCAACAATTTGTCCTTCGCCGTGGCGTACCGGAAGCTCCAACGTGTCTATTCCCTTGGTGAAGATGCAAGTAGACGCCGGGTCTGCCTTGAGCGTCACCCAACGGTCTTCAAACCGACTGGAGTTGTTCCAGGTGAGTGTGGCCTGGGGAACTCCGAGCTGATTGTCGAGCGCCGGGAGCAGTCCCAGCTTAATCATCAGCTGGAATCCATTGCAGATTCCCATCACAAGTCCACCTTTTTCAACATGACCCTGGATTTGTTCCACCAGTGAGTGTCCGTTGATTTCAGTGTGGCGAAGCCGAATGGTGGACGCCTTGGCGCTGCCCAGGTCGTCCCCATCTAGAAATCCTCCCGGGCAGCATAAAAACTGATAGCCGTCCAGCGATGCCTCGCCTGCTGCCAAATCCCACAGATACACAATATCGACTTCATCCGCGCCGCCCAGCTTGCAGGCGTAGGCGGTTTCTCTTTCACAATTGATGCCGTTTCCAGCCAGAACGATTGCGCGTACTTTACTCATTTGGAAACCTCGCTGAACCGAAGAGTCTTCTGCCACGACTCTTTTAATGTAGAAATATCAGACTCAATTACTGTTTGCCCGCCTTGACCGAGAACGGTCAGTTTCGGCTCCTCCACGACTTCACCGATGCACGCGGCGGCGTTCCCCATAATGATTTCGAAAGCATCCTTCGAAGTCGCGGGAACGGTGACCAACAGTCGACCGGGGGTTTCTGAAAACAGTGCTGTTTCGTTCGACGTGGGTGCGCCCGGTACCTTCGATAAATCAATGTTCAGCCCCAGATTTCCCGAAAATGCGGTCTCTGCCGCGGCGACCGCCAGACCGCCATCTGAGAGATCGTGGCAGGAAGCGACCAATTTGCTTTTCATGGCCCGGTGAAGCCAGCGATAATTTTGTATGGTCTGCTCGGGGGCGCGCAGTTTGGGAACATTCCCTCCCGCGATACCCAACATGTCAAGATAGTGGCTTTTGCCCATGTCGTCGTAGGTGTCGCCCACCAGGTACACAAGGTCGTCGACATTCTTCGCATCCATGGTTACCGCACAATTTGAATCTTCGACTTCGCCGACGGCGGTCACGAGAAGCGTTGGCGGAATGGAGATTTTGGTGTCACCGATGGAGTAGTCGTTCTTCATGCTGTCTTTGCCCGACACCAGCGGCATCCGGTAGGCAATGCATACATCCTTCAGCGCTTTGGCCGAACGAACCAGTTGGGCCAGTTTATAGTCGCCGTCCGGATTGCTGGGCGATGTCACCGGGTCGCACCAGCAGAAATTATCAAGCGCAGCCACTTTGTCGGGATTGGCGCCCACGCATACGAGGTTGCGCATGGCTTCGTCTACCGCACAGGCGCTCATGTGATAGGCATCGAGGTCGGAATATCTGGGGCAGATTCCGTGTGATACAGCAACGCCCTTCATGGAATCCAGGATGGGGCGTACCACCGCCGCATCAGAGGGACCGTCGTGTTCCGCGCCGCACAGGGGTTTAACGACTGCCCCCCCCTGAACTTCGTGGTCGTATTGACGAACCCAGTACTCCTTGGAGCAGATGTCCAGGCGGCCGAGCATTTTCGCCAGGTCGTCATTCAGGTTTTCTTTGGATGGAATATTCGCGACGTCTTCGCTTGGAGCCGTCCACGCTGCCTGAAGGGTCATTTGCGGAAGACCTTTGTGCAGAAACTCCATATCGAACAGTGCGACCGGGGCGCCGTTGTAAAACAGCTCCAGGTACGGCCCGGCGGTGTACTCGCCCAAGTCCGTCGCCTCAACGCCCATTTCATTGGCCAGGCTGATGAAACGGTCCAGTTTTTCCGGTGATACAGCGGCGGTCATTCGTTCCTGTGCTTCAGAAATAAAAATTTCCCACGGCTGGAGCCCCTGGTATTTCAGCGGTGCGTGGGCCAGTTCCACTTTTGCGCCGCCGGGGCCTTCCGCCATTTCGCCTATCGACGAGGACAGCCCGCCCGCACCGTTATCGGTCAGGCAGGTCATCAGGCTCTCATCGCGGGCGCGAAGCAGGAAATCGGTCATTCGTTTCTGAGTGATCGGGTCGCCAATTTGAACCGCGGTTGCCGGTGACCCTTCGTGCAGCTCCTCTGATGAGAACGTCGCGCCGTGGATACCGTCTTTGCCGATGCGACCGCCTACCATGATGATTCGATCGCCGGGATATGCGAGCTTTTCGTGAGACGGCTCGCCGTTGATTTCTTTGGGCATGATGCCGCCGGTTCCGCAGAAGACCAGCGGTTTGCCCAGGAATCGCTCATCGAATACCAGTGAACCGTTTACCGTGGGAATGCCGCTTTTATTGCCGCCGTGCTCCACGCCTTCTCGGACGCCCTCCATCACACGACGGGGGTGAAGCAGCCGAGGCGGCAATTCTTCATTGTAAAACGGGTCGGCCAGGCAGAAAACGTCGGTGTTGCAGAACAATCTGGAACCCTTACCGGTGCCGTGGGGATCGCGATTCACACCGACGATACCGGTGAGCGCACCGCCGTATGGATCCAGCGCGGAGGGAGAGTTATGGGTTTCCACTTTGAAGACCAGATTCCAGTCGTCGGTGAATTTCCACACGCCTGCGTTATCCTTGAATACAGACAGACAGTAGTCGTCGTCGCCCAGAAGTGCGCGAACTTCTTTGGTGGTTCCCTGTATATATGTTTTGTACAGTGACGATATTTTCTCCACGTTGTCGCCGTCGCGATATTCGATAAGGGCGCTGAAGATTTTATGCTTGCAGTGCTCGGACCAGGTCTGAGCAAACACTTCGATTTCCACGTCGGTAGGTTCCGGCGGCAAGCCTTTTTCGTTGCGCAGCGCCTGAATGTCTTCGCGTTGGTAATACGCCTGAATCACTTTCATTTCATCCAGCGACAGGGCGAGGGTCATTTCTCTGCTGAGTGCCGCCAGGGCTTCGTCCGATAAATCGAGACTGATGGTTCTAGCCTCGGGGGTGGCCGTTTCGGTAACTTTGGGAACCTCTACCGGCATTCCCTTGTCGTAATCAAACGCGTCTCTGGATGCGATGCGATGGCGTTGGATGAGCGTATTGCACAGCAGTCCGGTTGCGATATTTTCAACTTGTACCTCAGACAGTTCTCCGCGAATCAGGTACTGCCGAGAGGTATAAATGGCGTGTTCCCGGGTAAATTCGTCGGGAAGCACCATGCGCGCTGATTCGGTCGCCGTACGGCCCACGTTGTCGGTCACGCCTGGGCGAAATGCCACTTCAATCAGCCAGTCGAATTCCACCGCAGCAGGGCTGTCCACTGTCCACTCTTGAATCACCGAATCACACAGTTCTTCGGCGAGTCGGGTTAGTGAGTCGTTGCCCAATTCTGCATCGACGGTGTATACATCGACCACGCGAACGCTATCCACGTGATATGCAAGATAACTCTCAATTTCAGATGCCGTTCGAGTGCCGTTGGCATCGTTGAATCCGCTTTTCAGTTTGATTGCTATGCGATGGGGCATTATTCCTCCTCATCCGAAAAGTTGAAGACCGCGTTTTACAATGCGGGTATATGGAAAACTGCGCGCTGTGACCAGCATAAATTGTATTATTTAAAAATTATTTTACTGAACATTTCGAAATGATACGCGGCGTGCGTCTGTGCACTCGAAACTCAGTCAAAATGATGACAAAAATGAAACTGTTTCACAAATGCATTAACAAAATGCAACGAAATCACAATCGTTCACAAGCGACGATATCATAGAAAAATGGGCGACGAAAAACAGAACCGGCTATTCGGCGGCTTCCATTTTTGTCAGTTCGGCATCGATGGCGGTAACGGCTTCCTTCAACTCAGGCAGAAAATCGGTTGCCAAAGATACGCCTTTTTTGGTGGGTTTCCACTCGCCCTGGTCATCCATGTAGTAAATGCGAATATCGATATACGCTTTTCCTTTGAACTCTTTTACGCCGGCGCGAACTTCTTCTGTTGGATTGCGTTTGAAGCTGTACAATACTTTATCTTCAGACATGCGTCCTCCCATTTTGCTGAATAATTTTGAATAACGTAACACAAGTTATATATAAAAACAAAGCGTATTTGAAATACATAGATTGAAAAAAAACATAATTTTAGCGCAAAACTGAAATTGGACGTGCGCAACCGGGATGATTGTGGGGCGAAACGTCCAAATGAGCCGGGAAAAGGGTATTGAATGACAGAAAAGACACCGTCTGCTCGGATTTCCATTTTTGTGACCCAGGATCAGTATGAATTCATTCAAAAAGAATTGACGCCGTTTGTCAGTGACTCCAATCAGGATGCGGACTTTAAAAACGGGGTGGAGTTGACATTGAAGGACAAAAAGTCGTTGATTTGTCATCTTCTCACCAATACGACAGAATGTCTTGAAATCGCGAAATCCCGTCCCATGGGCGCGATTATCATCGACCATCGGCATGACGATTTGGCCCAGGGTGTGGAGGCGTCTTTGGCGGGACAGGTGCTCCCAGAGCTGCTGACCGGCGCGATGCGCAGAAGGGCCCCGTCACGGGCGTCTGTCGTGATTCTGCTGCCCGACAACGAGCATACGGCTTACCATGCCTACGGCCTGGGAACACTGCAGCTGGGCGGTGTTCTGGTGGGACCCAAACACATGGGAGATGTACTGACGGCCGCATATCGGATTTCCAGACCGACTGCGCCTGGAAAGGTGGCGCTTTGTTTGGCAGGGGGGGGGATAGAAGGGATGTTTTGGGAGATTGGGGTACTGCGCGCATTGGATTCCCGGTTGCGCGGTGCGTCATTAACGGATTTTGATATATTCAGTGGTATTTCTGCGGGTGCGGTGCTGAGTGCTTTTTTGGCGAACGGCGTAAAACCTTATGAAATTGCAAATACTTTATACGGCAGACCCAGTCGGGTGGATCCTATTACCAGAAGCATGTTGTTCGATCCGAACGTGAGCGAGCTGGCTAAACGAATTATGTCTTCGGTAGGGGATTTCTGGAAGGGACGTTGGATTACCCGCCCGTTTGACAGTGCCATGCGCGTCACGCCGACGGCGATGTTTTCCGGCGATAAACTGCGGGAATATCTGCAACGGGAATACACCAAACCCGGCATGAGAAATGATTTTCGCGAGCTTGAGAAAAAGCTGTTTATCGGCGTGACCGATCAGGATGAAGGCAGTCACATTTCTTTCGGCGCCCCAGGTGCCGATGATGTGCCGATTTCATCAGCGGTGCGCGCGTCTTGCGCGATGACACCGTATTACAATCCTGAAAAAATTGGGGACCGTTACTTTGTGGACGGGATATTTACGCGGACCATCGATATTGATGTGGCGGTGTCGAGCGGTGCTACGCTAATCATTTGTATTGACCCTTTGCGTCCTGTACAGACCATGGAAGCGGGGTATGTGAGCGGAAAAGGCGGTCTGTTCAATACGGTTCAATCGGTGAAATCGATGATACGCACCCGATTTGCTGAAATGATTACCAAAGCCGAAGAAGCGAATCCGAATATATCTGTGTACGTGTTTTCGCCGACGGCAAAGGACATGGAGCAGATGTCAGGTACCATGATGCGGTTTTTCTATAAACCGGATACCGAGAATATGGCGTTTGATTCTGCGGTGGAACAGATTGAATCCGATAAAGATTGGCTGCGCGAAGTCTTCCAGCGACACAACTTTGAACTGGAATAGGGCGACAGTCTGTAATCTATGTGGATGCTCTGTTACACCGCGGTTTTCAGGGTGTTGCGAACGATTGACGAAACTTTGTCTTTCACTGAATTCACGTCCGTGGTGGCAATGCTTTCTAATGCGCCGGCGCGTTTCGGTTCATCAACAGAGAAG
The DNA here is from genome assembly GCA_016936575.1 of Deltaproteobacteria bacterium. GTDB lineage: Bacteria > Myxococcota_A > Polyangia > JAAYKL01 > JAAYKL01 > JAFGXQ01. Next base: position 49,216 of record JAFGXQ010000013.1, on the reverse strand, counting down.
CCGTCGCTGCCGTATGCCACGATGGGCAAGTCCGCCTCGTTTTTGGAAATATTCTGTACCACTTTCAGCATTTCCGGATTGGAGTCGCAGTTAATCAATACTAAGGACGGTTTGTCTTTTCCGATTTGCAGCAGTGCATCAAAATGGTCGGTAAAGGTTTTTACGTCCATTTCGTCTGAAAGCGCATTGGCAATGGAATTAGCGGTATCTTCCGTGGGGTCGATAACGATTGCTTTGTGTCGGGTCGGGGCGAATCCTTCTGGAATCGGATATCCGAATTTCATCAGGAATTCCAGGATGTCCTGGCGGCGAAAACGAAGGTGTCTGCCAGGGGTTCTGAAAAATTTGATTTCTCCCCGGTTCACCCAGTTGTGAATGGTTTTTAAGTCAGTAGAACAGATTTTTGCCACTTGAGGGGCTGTAAATAGGTCGTTGGTGCTCATGGCTCACTCCGAATATGAAAAATAGCAGTTCGTGCTGTCGTTTTTAATTCTATCAGTGCGATTAAAATTTTTCGAGCCAGATAGAATTATTTATCCGTTTATACCTCTATTTCCATGAAGTCAAGTTATTGCGATAGATGAAGAATAGTACCAGGGACGGGAATCGAACCCGTACAAGCAATAGCTCGAGGGATTTTAAGTCCCTTGCGTCTACCAATTCCGCCACCCTGGCAAAATTTTGTTTTCAACGAACAGGTCTGCCGCCTTGCGGCCACACCGTTTTTAACGAAATTTATAGATAATACAACAAAAAATAAAATTACTTTGTTCCGCTGCAGGGGAAGCGCTTTTTATTTGGGTGGTTGACTGAAATGCTCGTTCAGCATTTTGCTGTATTGCTTCAGCACCAGCAGGGCGACGGCAACCTGCTTTTCTGTAAGCGGAATCGTAAAATATAATGTGTCGCCTTCAATTCGGTACTCAATCTTATCGGCGATTCCCCCAAGTCCGAGATACTTCAGGTAATCTGCCTTCTGGATCAGGTATTTTACCATGTATTCCACTCGAACCATATCCTGGGGGCTTCCGTTGAATTTCGCTTCGCCCTGAACCTGAATCGGCTCAGAGAAATATCCCTTTAGCACCGCGTATTGAAACATGGCGGCCAATTGTGGATTGTTGTACAAACCAACGGCGTTCGGATCCCGCGTCGCCATCAGCATCACCGGCCATCGGTCGCCGGCTTTGGCCGGTCCCAATTTTGAACGCACCAGAGAGCGAAACTGTTTTTGCGCGTTTCCTTCAAACGGCGGCATGGGCATCATGCAGGTTACTCCCTTGGGCCACTCGGGGTTGAATATTCCCTTTTGGGCGTCGCTGGCCACCATCACGCGGCCCGAACCGACCATGTCCCAGCGGTAGCTGCCGGGGAGCACCCCCGAGACCCCCTGGTTGGTTGGCGACACGGCAAAGCCGGGCTTATCGCCGACATTTTTTACCAGCCGGTTTTTGAGCACCTCCTGCCCGATATTGTAGGTTGTGACGATTTGGTACGTGCTGAAATCTGCGAAGTTGTCGGCACTGATGAGCACGCCTTCCAGTTCTGTGAGCGGATCGATTTCGGTGGCGGATACCATTTCATTGTATAGATAAAAAGAGTTTAAAATACCCGCCAGTCCTTGTTCGTAGCGCGTACCGGCGAATGCGGTCATGCTGAGCCACGTCATCCATTTGGGGTTTTGAATTCCGTAGGAGAATACGTCGTGCAGGCATACACCGTTTTCGGGTCCCCCTGCCGCGCCGATAGAGTCCGGAAATTTGTTCCCCCCGCTGTCCGAGTCGGCGGAGGTAAACACTGATGCGCTGTCGGAATCTGTGCGGGAATCACTGTCCGTATCATTTGCGACGATATGTACCGGGCCGGAATCCGATTTCGAGTCTGAATCGGCTGACGCGATTGCGGTGTCTGAATCCCTGTTGGCATCGGAGTCAGATTTGGTATCGGTATCGGTCAGGCTATCGGTGTCGGTTTTTTCTGAATCCGAATCAGTGTCCGCTCCGGCACCGGTGTCCGAGTCGGTGGCGGGCGCCTCTGTGTCTTTAACTAAATCGGTGTCGCCAATCAACTTTCCGTTGTTATCCGGGAGCGGCGTTTCATCGGCGGATTCGGCATTTTCATCGGGTTGGTCCTCTTCCGGGGTCTTTTTTAAGTCGCGCGGGCCTTCTGCATCGGGAGCCAGGGGCTGGTCCATCTCGCTGGTTACCAGGTCAAATTCCATGGCGATGTCCTTCACCTCTTCGTATGTCGGCGAATAGTACATATACACCGAAATATGAACCGCTACGGAGACCAGCAGCGCTGCGGTGTATCGTCGGTTGCCGCAAAACAGCGTGTCCCAGATTCGGTTGACTTTCGGTGCGTTACTCATTGTCGTTGGGTCTATCCCGATTACCGATTCATCTCAAGCGTTTTTGTAGGGCGGAAAAGTGACAGAAGGCGGTTCGGACTAAAGCTCTTTTCAAAAGGGAGTGAATGCCGTAAAACGGGTGAACATTTTTTGCACGTGGGGACGTGCGACGACGACAATCGGGGAGATGTATGAACAAACGACGTTTTGCATTATTAAGTGTTGCAAATAAAAAAGGCATTGAAACCCTGGCGCGCGGACTGGTTGATCTGGGGTATCATATTTTGTCGACCGGCGGGACCGCGGATGCCATTTCGAACGCGGGATTACCCGTGACGCGGATGGTTGATTACATCGGTGAAACCGAAATTATGGAAGGGCGTATGAAAACGCTGCACCCCAAAATTCACGCCGGCATTCTTGCAGAAGACATTGACGGGCATTTCGCTGAGCTGGAGCGTATGCATGCGGAACCCATTAATCTGGTGGTCGTGAATCTGTATCCGTTCGAATATGTGGCTGCGGATCCGAGCCTGACCCTGGATGACGCCGTTGATATGATTGATATCGGCGGTGCGTCCCTGCTTCGGTCCGCGGCACGAAATTTCAGACGGGTGACCGTGGTGTGCGAGCCCGATGATTATGAAACAATTTTATGGCATCTCGCCAAAAGCGACAGGGTGACGGATAAATTTCGTTTTGAGTTGGCGGTGAAAGCGTATGCGCATACCGCAAAATACGATGCGGCTGTTTTTACGGGACTGGCGGAATACAACGTGGAAACCGGAAAAAAAGCGCGATAATCGAAATAACGTTCAGATAGGAGGGCTTCATGAAAGTTCTTGTGGTTGGCGGTGGAGGCCGCGAGCATGCATTGTGTTGGAAGTTGGCCCAAAGCCGAAAAGTAACCGAAGTGATTTGCGCGCCGGGGAACGGCGGCATTGCCAAGCACGCCCGCTGCGTGAATGTGGGCGCTGAAGATGTGGACGGACAGCTGGCGTTGGCGAAAAAAGAGAATGTCGATTTGGTGGTTGTCGGACCGGAAGCGCCGCTGGTTGCCGGTTTGGCAGACATGCTGGAAGCTGAGGGAATTCTGGTGTTCGGCCCTAGTGCGAAGGCGGCGATGCTCGAAGGCAGCAAAACATTTTCGAAAGAATTCATGGAGCGTCACGGCGTGCCGACTGCCCGTTTCACGTCTCATACGGATTTGACCGAAGCGTTGGCTGAAGTGGAGAAACGGGGCGGGCCCTGCGTGGTCAAGGCCGACGGTCTGGCAGCGGGAAAAGGGGTATTGCTGTGTGACTCTGTTCAGGAAGCCAAAGATGCAGTCACCAGCATATTGAGCGACAAGGCGTTCGGGTCTGCCGGGGGGCAGTTGGTAATTGAAGATTATCTCAAGGGCGAGGAGGCATCGATACTGGCGATTTGCGATGGAGCAGATTTTGTTACACTGATAGCCGCACAGGATCACAAGGCCGCCTACGAAGGCGACACCGGGCCCAATACCGGTGGAATGGGCGCATATTGCCCGGCACCGCTGGTTACGGATGCGTTGCGTGAAAAAATCATCGATGAGGTGATTCGCCCCTCTGTTGACGGCATGGCCGAAGATGGGGTGCCTTTTAAAGGGGTTTTGTACGCGGGGTTGATGATTGACGGCGATAGGTTGAACGTGCTTGAATACAATGTCCGCTTCGGCGACCCGGAGTGTCAGCCGCTGCTCGCCATGCTGAAGAGCGACCTCGCCGAGGTGCTAGAGAACGCCGCCAAAGGGCAGTTGGCCGGAACAGAACTGGAGTGGCACGAAGGTTCGGCGATCTGTGTGGTGCAGGCCGCCGGCGGGTATCCGGGGGCGTACGAAAAAGGCGATGAAATACTAGGGCTCGATGACGCTGCAACAGTTGAAGATGTCATCGTGTTTCACGCGGGAACCCGAAAAGACGGAGATAAGATTGTAACCAGCGGCGGAAGGGTTCTCGGGGTTACCGGTCGAGGCGACAGCGTGAAAGACGCACGTGACAAAGCCTATGCCGCATGTGACAAGATTTCGTGGAACGGAATGCGGCTGCGGCGGGATATCGGGCACCGCGCGTTGTAACGGCGAAATCGCATACGAAACATAGATGAGGAGAAATATGTCTAAAAGTGTATTGATCGTTATGGGCAGTGAAAATGATTTTGATAAAGTGGCGCCGGCGATAAAAGTGTTGAAGCAATTGGCCGTGCCGTTCACGGTGGCGGTGGCTTCGGCGCATCGGTCTCCGGAACGGGCTGCGAAACTGGCGAAATCCGCACGGGCAGATGGTCACGCGGTAATAATCGCAGCAGCGGGCGCGGCGAATCATTTGGGCGGCGCCATGGCGGCCAACTCCACGTTGCCGGTGATTGGGCTGCCCATTGAAGTCGGCGGTCTCGGTGGAATTGATGCGTTGTTGTCGACAGTTCAGATGCCCGGCGGCGTACCCATGGCGGGTGTGGGCGTGAATTGCGCTAAGAATGCCGGGCTGATTGCGGCGTCCATCATCAGTATTTCCGATGATGCCCTCGCGGCCAAGCTGGATGCGGAGCGGATCACCATGGCGGAGGGCGTGGTTGCATCCGATGCCAGGGTGCAGGCGAAATTGTCGTAGTCATTCGGATTGACAGTCCCCATGAGTGCAACACATATTCCTTCAGACGCGGACTGGTTGAAACAGGCTGCTACGGTGGTTGAGAGCGGCGGCGTGGTGGCGTTGGCGTTTGAGCGGTTATTCGGTTTGGCGGCGAATGCGCTCGACGAGTCCGCGGTGGCCAGAAGCGCGGCAATTAAAGACAGACCCACCCACGACATGGGACAGAAGCCGATTTCGGTGATTTTACCGTCAATTGAGATGTGCGCGATGGTATCTACCGGGTTGAGTGACAAAGCGTACAGGCTCGCGCAAAAATATTGGCCTGGTCCGCTGACACTGCTGATTGCCGCGAAGCCTGGATTGCCGCGGCCCCTGATTGGCCCGGGAGGATTGATTGGGGTGCGGGTTCCCGGTCCGTCGCCGGCCCTGGATTTGGCCCGTGCAACCGGAAAGGTGCTGACCGCAACCAGTGCCAATCGAAAAGGGGCGGCCGAACCGACCGAATCAAAGGAACTTATTTCTCTCGAAGGTGTCGATTTAGTGGTGGATGGAACGGTTTTGGGCCCTCCCGGTTCCACAATTGTTGCGGCCTCTGACGACCGCCTGACGATTTTGCGTCAGGGTGTATTGCATCTGTCCGCAGGAGAACTGTAGATGTCATTTGAAAAATTGGCCATATTCGGCATTCTGGTGTTCGGTTTCATGGCATTGGTGCAGGGCCTTCGCACTGTGCGGGAGGTGCAGAAAATGAGACGACGTGCCGGAAGCCGGCGACCTCGTCGCGTGGTTTCCTCGGAACCGGTGGCAGAGCAGATTGCGGTCGGTTTGGTCACAGAGGTTGCGAAAAAATATCCGGAACTCTGTGTTGATGCAAAAAAAAGCGGTGTGTTGCCCAAGCCGTTGGAACACGCGCTGGCCAAGGCCAGGGAGCACTATGCGGAGCGGGTCAATCCAAAATTCAAAGGACTTTTTTACAGGGCTATCAATTCTGTAATTTTAAAAAAATAGCTGAACGTCATTTCTTCTCTCACCTACCGAGTGCATTTTTTTTATTTTCATTTTTCATTTGTTGTATGATGGCATCACCATAATTCATGCAAAACAAAGGATGTTGATTATGAAAATTCATTTTTATTTATTGTTATTGGTTTCGCTGCTGGTTGCGTCTTTCGGACTGGGCGCCTGTGGCGATGATGAATCCGGGGACAGCGACGGCGACGCCGATACCGATACCGACACAGACACCGATTCTGATACCGATACGGACACCGATACCGGCTCTGACTCGGGAACCGACAGTGGAACCGACTCCGATGTGGATACTGCATTCACTGCGGACCAGACCATCGGTTCGGCGTGTACCTGCGTGGGTACGACCTGTGAGTCGGCGACGGTCCCTTTGCCCAACGGAGGAGAAGGAATTATCGGATGCGACGATGTTTCGACAGAATTCGGAGGCAGTGTGGTTTGCCTGCGCACGTACAGCGGTACCATGGCCAATGATGTGTTTTTTGCAAACGGCTATTGCGCCATTCAGGCGATGGCCAACTGCACCGGCAACGATTTGGTGTGCGCCACTGCTGAATACGGTGATTTCGATGCTATGACGAGCTGCCCCGCAGGCACGGTGCTGATTGAGATGGATGTGGTCGCGGCTACCATCGTGGGAGACGCGAATCTCTCATCAAAAGTATGTGCCAAGGGATGTGCCGATAATTCCGAGTGCCGCACGGATGAGACGGATCCGGTGCTGAGCGGCGAAGCCACCCAATACGCCTGCATCGGCGAGACGGGTGCCCAGTTCTGCTACGACCCGCGAAACCTTTCCGCCACGTATACCGCCACCGCGTTTTGAAAATTTAGGTCGAATAATTTGATTTTATTTATAGTTGTTGCCCTGCCGCATTGCTGCGGTACATTTAACCGTATTCAATGAGACAGGGAGCAGCGGATTTGCACACCGAATATCGCCTACATCCTTTTTTGTCGGAGTTTTATGACCGGCGCGTTGAGCGGCGATTCAGGTCGGCTGAGTTTAATGCACGCTGGCTGGCGGTGCTGATCATCCTGGCCATCTCGGCAGAGATATTGACATACTTTCTTGTAGACTCTGCGGTGTTCCCCAATTCCTACGCACATCGACTACACTTGTTGATCTCTCATATCGTGATAGCTGCTGTCGATGTTATCTTGCTTATCGTTCACCTAATTCGTCCCTCCGTGAAAAAGAACGACAATATTGCGCTGTTGTTTGTAGTCGTATATAGTATCAAATACTCTTGGACAGCGTTGTATTATGGAGAACACCTGGGTCGTACAAATAATCCGTATATTTTTTCTATTGTTACGCTTCTTATTCTGACGGTGATTCCGTTTGCGCTTCGACGGGCACTGGTGGCGGCCGGCGGGTTGGTAGCTGCGGCGTTTTTCGTGAATGTCCGAGGATACTTGGACGGCGGTGATCCGGTAGTTCTTTTCAGCTTTGTGATCATGATGTTAGTGAGCGTATCTTTCGGTGTCGCCTTTTCATATTATTTCCAACGAGCTCGGCGTCTGAGATTTGCGCACGCTGAAATAGCTGAAAATCTGGCGATTCAGTTGGGCGAAGAGGTGGAGCGCCGCAAGGATGCAGAGGTGTTGCTGGAAAAACAAAACGAACAGTTGGAACGAATGGTGGAAGAAAAGGTTGGGGAACTTCGAGAAAGTGAGTTCAGGTTTCGAACGTTGGCACAGGCACTGCCCGGGGTTGTGTTGGAGTTGAATCAGGAAGGGAGCGTGGAGGATTGCAATGCGAACGCAGAGTATATATTCGCAGCGGGCGAGTCATTACGAGGCGTGTTTTTTTCAAAGCGCTTTCTGGGTTCAGAGGACGTGGCGGCTTTTCATTTTGCGTGTGAGAATGTATTGCACAACAACAAGAGTGCAGTTCTCGAAACGATGATTCGGTTTTCAGAAGACGTCGCGAAAGTGTATTCTTGGAGTTTTGCGGCGATTCGTCGAAACGATGAGGGTTTTGTCGTGGCCCTGGGGCAGGATGTCACCGTGCTGAAGAATACACAACAGTTGATGATTCAGTCCGAAAAGATGCTTTCATTGGGCGGATTGGCTGCCGGTCTTGCACACGAATTGAACAGCCCCCTCGCCGGTATTCAACAGAGTATTCAAGTGATCAAACAGCGTCTCACACCAAATGAAAAGAATGAGGATGCGGCTCGAAAATGGGACGTTTCGTTGAAACAGGTAACCGGATATTTGCGGGAGCGAAGAATATTGGAGCTGTGTGATATGATTGAACGCGCATCGGTGCGAAGCAGCACCATCGTTCAGGATATGCTCGATTTTGCACGGCAGCGCGATCGAATGACAATGGAACCGCTAGCCGATGTGGTTGATGCGGCGTTGCGTTTGGCGCAAACTGACTACAGTTTGAACAAAAAATTTCATATCAAGGATATTCGTATTGAAAAGCAATACGAGAGTTCTCGGTTGTGTCTGTGTGATAAAACAGCATTGTCACAGGTGTTTTTCAATATTTTTGTCAACGGCGCGCATGCTATGGGAGAAGAAGCGGATACAAGCAAGGAGCCACTGTTCAAAATTACGCTCTCAGACACCGCCGATTCTGTAGAGATAACTATTGCTGACAACGGCCCGGGAATTGAAAAAAGTAGGCTTTCGCGAATTTTCGAACCGTTTTACACCACCAAGGAAGCGGGAAAGGGAACAGGGCTGGGATTGTCCATTTCGTATTTTATCGTAACGGAAGGCCATCGCGGTACAATCCGTGTGAGCTCGGAACTTCAGCAGGGAACAACATTTATTATCAATATTCCTTTTGGTGCGGATGAGACAGCGATGGTATAGTCGTTCGAAAAATGATTCGTATTCAACCGAAGGACGCTTCATGCCGATGATACGAGAATTGAACGGGATAGCACCTGCGATCCATCCCACTGCGTTTGTCGCCGAAAACGCCGCGCTGATAGCCAAGGTAACCGTCGGCATTCAGGCGAGTATTTGGTACGGGGCGGTGCTGCGCGGAGATGTGGGCCCTATTCATATCGGTTCATACAGTAGCATTCAGGATTTGTGTATGGTTCACTGCACCACCGATTATTCAAAGACGGTAGTGGGTGAGTATGTCACAGTGGGGCACAGTGCGATTCTGCACGGCTGCTTGATTGAGGATGAATGTCTGATTGGGATGGGCGCTATCGTGATGGATAACGCGGTGGTGAAATCCGGTTCGATTGTAGCGGCGGGAGCCGTGGTTCTTGAAAAACAGGTATTGGCGGGGGGCTTTCTGTACGCTGGGACGCCCGCGCGGCAGATGAAACCGTTGTCAGCACAGCAGCGCGGCAACATTCGGGAGAATGCGTTGCATTACCTGGAGTTGATGAAGCGGTACCAGACGGTTCCCGGGGGTTGAAGTAGCAGAACGAGTGTCATTGTGAGTGTAGCATTTTTTTCAGATTCAATTAACTCAAGTGAATATTGGAGGCAATGCCCGTGACGAAAAATAAGCCTGAACTGATTGCGCCGGCCGGAGATTTCGTTTCGCTGCAGGCGGCGATTCAGAGCGGTGCGGATGCGGTGTACTTCGGGGTAGAACAGTTGAACATGCGTCGTGCGGCAACCAATTTTTCGCTGGAGGAATTGTCTGAAGTTGTTGGGCGCTGCCGCGCGAACGGGGTGCGGTGTTACCTGACCTTGAATACAATTATTTTTTCCGGTGAAGTAAATGATGTGAATCGTATACTGGATGCCGTGCGAGGCAAGGTGGATGGAGTGATTTGCTGGGACCCGGCTGTGATTCACGCATGTGGGGAACGACAAATTCCGATTCATATTTCAACCCAGGCGTCGGTGAGTAATCCGGCGGCTGCAAAGATGTATGCGCAACTGGGGGCAACCCGTGTGGTACCGGCGCGAGAATGCACGCTCGAAGAGCTTCGCCTTATCAAGTCTGAATCGCGAATGGCGCTCGAGGTGTTTGTACATGGTGCCATGTGCGTGAGCGTGTCCGGTCGGTGTTACCTGTCTGACTTGACGTGCGGCAAGTCGGGAAACCGGGGCGAATGTCAGCAGAACTGCCGCAGAGAGTATCGGATTACGGATTTACAGGAAGGACACGAGTTCGTGCTGGACAACCGGTATGTGATGTCGGCAAAGGATTTGTGCACCCTACCGTTTATCGAAGCGCTGTGCGACGCAGGCGTGGACGCGTTTAAAATTGAGGGCAGAGGTCGTAATCCCGATTATGTGCGTACAGTGGTACGTGTATACCGGGAGGCTGTGGATGCATGGGCACAAGGCGCGCTGACGGATGACAAAAAGGCGGCGTTGCTCGCGGAGCTTAAGCGTGTGTACAACCGTACTTTTTGTGATGGGTTCTATTGGGGGCGTCCCATTTCTGAATTTGTCGACGCCTATGGTGGTCAGGCGACGCTGAAAAAAGATTACGTGGGAATGGTAACCAATTATTATCGCAAGGCGCAGGTGGCTGAGGTGAACGTGCGGGACAACACATTTTCTGTGGGCGCCATGTTGAGTGTACAGGGCAACAAAACCGGCGTGGTGAATTTTACACCGACAGAAATTCGACAACACGACGTGATTGTGTCCCAGGCGGCAAGGGGAATCGTTACTATGCCGCTCGGCGAAAGAGTCCGCGTGGGCGACAAAGTGTATCGGATGACCGAAAAGCCTTCCGAACATGTGTGGGTGCGGGGTGGGAATGATATCGTCTAAAGAATAAACGGATAAACGATTTTAAAAAAAGTTGTTTCTGTTACTGTTCATTTTATTCAATTATTCATTTGCAATGTACTGATGAGAGAAAGAACAATATGAACGGAACCATGCGTATAGTTTTACCAGTTGCCCTGTGCGTGGGGCTAGCGATTGTTATGGGATGCAACCACAAACAAGCTGCGATGACCGCGATTGCGACCGGCCTTCATCATGTGTCAAAGGGCAATTGGGAAAAAGCTGAAAAATGGTACAAACGAGCCATAAAACATCAGCCCAAAGACCCGATTGGCTATACAAATTTGGCATTTGTGTATCAGAAAAACGGGCGATTCAATGAGATGGAAGCCGTTTGTAAGACTGGCGCACAGGAAATTCCGGGGAATTCAGACATCCGGATTTGCATTGGAAAGGCTCGTTATTTTCAAAATGACCTTGACGGTGCAAAAGCAATATGCAGTGAGTACCTAACGATTGGGGCAAAAGAATGTATGGCACGAATTCACTTTACGGAACGCGAATACGCACAGGCCGCTGAGGAATTCTTTTCCATTTATCGGGATCAGCGCGAGATAGAACAATTAGAGAATGATGATGTGCAAGAGGCTAATTCGAATATTCAGAATGCATATGACGCGCCATTGTCTGTTTTTTACTTCGCAATAAGTGCGTATGCGAAGCTTAAAGCGGGTGAAACGGATCAATGGTGTTCCGATATTGCTACACTGTGCAATGAAATGAACTGGTGCTTCGGTTTTGCCGTTGCGGACAACACCAGTGAGCTGATTGTTGCGGACAAAGCTGCAAATGCCAATTGGCATTCTGCATGTAAATAATTTTCTTTCTGAATGAACGAAATATTGTTCTTATACGGGCAATGCGCTGAAAACCATAACGGCGATTGACTGTAAAGTGGGTTGGCGGCATATTTGGGGAATCAAACCAAAAAAGGAAACAGAGGATGGTCATGAAAAAAAGAATCGAATTTTTCCCGGTTTTATTTTTTGCCACAATCGTCGGGTGCGGTGGTGCGGCTCAGGAATCAGAGACGGAAACTATTTCCGAGCCGATTATGCCGGTCGAAGAAGTGGTTGAAGCACCTGCGGTAGCGGAACCCCAACGGCCGGCCGCCATTCAGCGAACCGCCGGGCGCGAAGACGAAAAAAAATGCAGGGTGGAAGAAATTGAAGAGGGCGTGATTCAGGTGGTATCCGATATGGCGGATTGGTTTTTACACGTGACGCCGTCGTCGCAGGTGGAGTGCGGAACATTCGGCGGCAAGGTGAAAATTACCGACGGTAATTTAACGATTAAAGTGGAGTCTTTGGTTCCCAATGAAACCGCCGGCGATATTGAGGCTGAATTGAGAGACCAGGCCGCGCGGTTTATTAAATCAGAGATGGCCGAGAAATATGGAAGCGGCTCGAATCTGGAGTTTACAGAGACAAAGGTCGGCAAGAAAAAGCGCAAAGCCCTGTGTGTGGAGGCCAATCTGGATTTAAAGGGAATGGCCGGGAAAATTGCTGCGTGTGTGACCAGTAAACAGAACATCAACGACGAAATTATTGTCCATCGGGTATACTGGGTCGGTCCGGAATCTGAATTCACCGAGGCGGATGCCAAGCGGGTGAAAGAAGAAGCGTCAAACTGGTTCCGTTACAGTGATACCGATATGACCGGAAAGATTCTCAACGTCTGGTAGTTCTGACCGATTCAGAATTCAACGGACCGTTTGCAGCTCGCCCTTCCGCCGTTCATAAGTGATATTTTCTCATTTTGTCTGTGTTGCAAAAACGCGTGCAACCCGCTCCTCCGCAAAAGACCCCATTGCCTGTTTCATTTCTTTTTGTGATAAGTCAGTCGACGAGACTTGTTTATCGGTAAACCGCAACATGGTTTGCACCAGCGCATCCACATCATCTATGCTGTTTTCAAGGCCGAAGCTGACACGGACGACTCCCTGGAACTTCAGCATGGGAACCAGTCGAAGAATGATTCGTTGGAACGCTTCAAGACGCGGGCCGATGTGAAGAATTCTCTTTACCGTGATATGTGCACAATGGCAGCCGTAGCGAACGCCGATTCCTCGTTCTTCAGCCAGTCTGCGCGCGGTGGTGGCAGGCATGGTTCCCTTCACATCAAATGGAATGACGCCGACTTTTTGGGATAGTGCGAGTGTGTCAGGGGCTTTTATGCCGTACAATCGAACATTGGAAATATTACTGAGACCCATCAACGCATGCCGTGTAAGCGAGAGTTCTTTTTGTTCGATATGTTTCATCCCGATTCGGTTCAGTAAGGAGAGTGAAGCTCCCAACGCAGAGATGCCTGCTGCGTTTTCATCACCGTGTTGCTCTAATGTTGAGAGCGTTTTTTCATCGATGCCAAGCGACTGCTTTTTAATGATCAAGGAACCGGCTCCGAAGGGTGCATATACTTTGTGGGCGGAAAACGCCAAAAAATCGATTTGGTCCGTTGCTATATCTATCTTGCGGTGAGCAATCAGCTGGGCCGCGTCAACAAACAGACGGGCGTTATAACGGTGGGCCAATCGGCTGATTTCAGAAAGCCGGTTGCATGTACCGAGCACATTGGATGCGCCGCTGACAGAGACTAAAACGATACGTTGGTTGCCGTGTTTCTTTTCGTCATTGTATTCTACCAACAGCTGCTGCAACTGTGATGGGTCCACGAATCCTTCGTCATTGATAGATAAGTACTCCATTTGCACGCCGGGTATGGTGCGCCAGGGCAAATCGTTCGATGAATGTTCCAGCATAGTGCTGACGATGACCGGCGCAATGTCTGAAGGGGTATCCGTCGCAACCAATCGCGCAGCACTGTTCACCGCCTCTGTGGTGTTCCAGGTGAAAAGTGTGTGGTAGTCGGTCTGCGGCGCATTGAGGAACTGTGCGCAGATGGTTCGAACCGATTGAACAATTTGTTCCTGAACCGCGGCGGGTTGACGCCAGGTGAACCGAACGACGTCCCAAATCGGTGCGAATGTGGGGGTGCTGGCACTGTTGTCAAGATTGATATACGGCTGCATACCGCGGGTGGTGGGTACCGGCATCGAGCGTCCGATGCGCGTTTCCAGCAGTTCTGCCATCAGCGTTTCTCCACTTAGCCCGGGTAAAATACCTTCAAACAATTGTTGCGCATTCGCTGATAAGGACTCTGATTCGCTGAATGCATTCCGGGCGTTTGCTTTGCCTGAAAGCTGAAGTGCGCGGACGAAAGCAATGATATTTATCACCGCCGGCGTACCCGCTTCAAACAGGTCCGGCGCATGTTCCCAAACCACCCATTTGGGTGCGATAAGCCGGGCTGCACCTCCGCCGGTGTCAACTGGGCGAAGTGACTTCAATGTTTTCTTAGAAATGGCGATGGCGCGCACACCCACGGCGAGTCCCAGGTCGCGGCTCGAGAGTTGGTGGAATGCGTTGGTGTGGAGTTGGTCGGTCAGCGCTGCTGCTCGGCCGGGAGAACAAAAGAGAACCTTGTATTTTTTTTTCGACAGGTTGAGATGGGCCAGAACCGCATCACGGGCCTTTTCATACAGTGCCGTAGTAACCGTAGATGCATGACCGCTGCCGCGGTGCACATTTGCATAGGTTTCTAGTGCGCTGTAAACGCTTTTTTCGATTTCGTGAAATGGTGACGGCTTCATCGGGGTTCGGGACTGCGGGTCGGTTGGGTTCTGTATTGAAACATGTTGCTTGGGCTTCGTCATGCGTTTATTCCTTTCGTTTGCAGCTCAAAAAGTAAGCTAGTTTGTTTTTTGAGCAGCTCCAACCTCAACTGGGCGAATGGAGTTGGATATTCGGTGAATTGGCGAAAATTTTGTGTGGCTGACGGACAGGATACACTTCGGGGACATCGTTACGGCAGAAAGACTGAAAAATAAGGGGGATTTGTACGGCAATTATTCCGGTAGAAATACCGGGGCTTTTCTATGCTGTGCGAATTGTTTGAGCGCGGAACATTTCATAGCATCGATGGCACTAACGGATTTTTTCTGCAAAGAAGCAACTGCAAAGGAGAAGAAAATGTATCTCAGCTTGGCCCATATATGTATTCAAACAGATGATTTGGAGAAAACCACACATTTTTACTGTGATATTCTCGGGATGACCCGGGTGTTCGATTTTAAGAAGAATGGTGAAGTGATTGGATTTTATCTGCGGATGACGGAAGGTAATTTCATTGAGGTTTACCTTGAAAAAGACGCACCGTGCGGCACAGGCGGTGCATATCGACATATTTCTTTTGAAAGCCGTGATATTGATGGATGCTACAGCGCTCTCAAGCGGGAAGGCGTTGAAATCAGCGGTATCCAAATCGGTCCGGATCATACCTATAGTTTTCAGTGTAAAGACCCCAACGGTGTGGAAATTGAGATTTTGCAATACACCGGTGCATCCTGCCAGCTGACCGGGACAGACTGCGAATTAAGCTGATATTTGAAAGTAGGTTGTCGAGTGGGTGGTGTCGGAGTTATACCAGTCCCTGATCGATCATGGCGTCTGCGACCTTCAGGAAGCCGGCGATGTTGGCGCCGAGTACGTAGTTGCCCGGTTCACCATATTCTTTTGATGCATTGTATGCGGCCTCGTGGATATTTATCATGATTTGTCTGAGTTTGGCATCTACTTCATCTCGCTCCCAACGGAGACGCATGGAGTTCTGACTCATTTCCAGTCCGGAAGTCGCCACGCCCCCGGCGTTTGCCGCTTTGCCCGGACCGTACAGGATTTTATTTTCGATAAATAGTTCAGCCGCTTCCGGCGTGCTCGGCATATTAGCGCCTTCGCTTACCACGCGGCATCCATTCTTAATGAGGAGTGCCGCATCATCTTTGTTGATTTCGTTTTGTGTGGCGCTGGGGAATGCACAGTCGCATTGAATGGCCCAAGGTCGTTGGTTTTCCAAGTAATCGACCTTAAACTCTTTGGCATATTCCGAAATTCTTCCCCGGCGGATATTTTTTAAATCCATGACCCACTCCAGTTTTTCGGTGGTGATGCCGTCCGGGTCGTAAATGGTGCCCGCAGAATCGGAGAGGGTGACGGGTTTTGCACCGAGAGACAGTAATTTTTCCACGGTATATTGGGCCACGTTACCCGACCCGGATACCGCACATACGCACCCTTCAAGAGAATCATTTCGGGTTTTCAGCATTTCCTGTGCGAAGTAAACTGCGCCGTATCCGGTAGCCTCCGGTCGAATCAGAGACCCGCCCCATCCCAGCCCCTTTCCGGTTAAGACGCCAGTGAATTCATTTTTCAATCTTTTGTATTGGCCGAACATGAATCCGATTTCGCGCCCACCCACGCCGATGTCTCCCGCTGGAACGTCGGTATTCGCACCGATGTGCTTGGACAATTCGGTCATGAATGACTGACAGAACCGCATCACCTCCATGTCGGATTTTCCCTTCGGGTCGAAATCCGAACCGCCTTTTCCTCCGCCCATGGCCAGTGTAGTCAGTGAGTTTTTGAAAATCTGTTCAAATGCGAGAAACTTCAAAATACTTTGATTTACGGTAGGGTGAAACCGAAGCCCTCCTTTGTACGGACCCAACGCACTGTTGAACTCAAATCGAAATCCTCTGTTGACGTGGATGCGTCCTTGGTCGTCTGTCCAGGGGACTCTGAAAATCAGTTGGCGTTCCGGTTCTACAATTCTCTCCAGAATATTCTGTTGTTCATATTGCGGGTTTCTTTCGATTACCGGGGCGAGAGAATCAAATACTTCTTTCACTGCCTGGAGAAATTCCGGTTCTCCTGCGTTTCGGTGTTGAACCTTTTGCCATACTTTTTCGACGTAACTCATAGCTGCTCCTTTGCATTTTTCGGTTGTCTGGGTAGAAATAAAGATTCCGGAATATCGGAATTTTTAAACACTTTTTCTGGCAATAAATTACCGTTGATATATGGTTCATATTCGATGTTGCGTAATTGAATCAACGGGTGTGTCCCGGATGGATGGATTTTAATTTCGGCATTTTTGCCGTAAAAGGATATATGAATGGACAAAAAGGAAAAAAAGCGGCTTGCCATTCTTGATGTACTGACCAATAGCCAAGTACCTCTCTCAAGCACGAGAATAACAAACACATTAACTGCTCAAGGGTTTGACATCAGCGAACGCACAGTACGGCTGTATCTACAGGAATTCGACGAGAACGGGTTTACTGAAAATTGGGGGCGAAAAGGACGCATGATTAAAGAAGCCGGAGTGCGGGAATCTGAATCATCGCGAGTGCACGAACGGGTGGGATTTCTATCTGGAAAAATAGATACGATGGCGTACCGCATGGATTTTGATCCAATTACCCGACAGGGTACGGTAGTGGTCAATATTTCGATCGTTCCGATAAAAGAATTCACGGTCTATCGCCGCAAATTGATAGCGAAGGTATTTTCCAAGGGATACGCCATGGGAAGAATGATGACGTTGCTTGGTCCGGGAAGTTCATGTTTCGGTACCATTATTCCGGATGGAAATGTCGGGTTGGGTACCGTTTGTTCAATAACGTTCAATGGTATTCTTCAGCGTCGCGGAATTCCGGTAACTTCCAGATTCGGGGGCTTGCTTGAAATTCGCAAAGGAAAAGCGCGACGTTTCGTAGAATTGATTTCATACGACGGCACCAGTATTGACCCGCTTGAAATATTTATTCGCGCCGGAATGGCCGATTACATCGGAGCGATTACCAGCGGAAATGGCTTAATCGGCGCAAGCTTTCGCGAGTTTCCCGGGGAGAGCGTCAGCATTATTCGGTCTGTGGCGCAACGGCTTCAGGAAATCGGGTTGGGCAGTCTGATGTGCCTTGGAAATCCGGGGCAGAGCATTTTTGACTTTCCGGTTTCTCCCGACAGAGCGGGCGCCATTATTATCGGAGGGCTGAATCCGACCTCAATTTTTGAAGAAACCGGTATCAGAGTGGTGTCGAGTGCAATGGCGGGAATTTTTCCGTACGACCAACTATTTTCGTTTTCAGAGTTGGATGATCGGTTACAGGCGTTTTTGTAAGCACGCCCAAGGGCGGCGGTGCGTTACGTCTGCTCAATGCCGAATAGCTTCGCTGACTGCTGCTGGAGGTCGGCCGAAAGATACAGCGGTATGGTGGCGGTGCTGTCAATGACGCGAACCACGTTTTCCCAGCGATTTTCTTCAGGAAGCAATTCTTCCAATCGGTTATGTGTTTGGGTTAAAAATTGCATATGCAAACTGTTGTCGGGGCGTGCGCTGAAATATCCGATGTACAGAATATTGGACTCCACCAGCTCATGGAAGAAATGAGTGCCAAGAGACAAGTCCGGGATTAATCCCTCGTGCATAATGTCGAGTTCGCACATGGCGGATACATTACTGATATCGCTCGACGTAATCGGTACGCCCAATGAAGGCATTCTCGTTCCCCATCGTCCGGGACCGACCAATACAACATTGACGTGTTCATCATCGTCATTCACTTTCGGCGGTGTCAACCGTGTGAGTTTTCCGATAAGCCGAGCCACAATATATTTGTCTTGTTCGGATAACATGCTGTATGCGGCGGGTACGACGAAAATGATTCGGTTCACATGATGACGTCGACTTTTTCCGAGTATGGCGCCGTTGGCGTGTAAAATGGTCGTTTGCTTTGTTTTCAGAACCGCATGTGCGGGGATTTGAGAACTTGTTGCAAGTTCTCCGTCAAGTTCAATCTGAAATGGACGGCATTGGACGATGTTTAAACGGACGGAGTCATCCGGCAATAATGTCACTGTGAATTCAATTTCAACTTCGGTCTCATAGGTTTTCTTCAGCGCCACGAGAATTTTTTGAAATGATGACGCCAAATCTGTATTTCGAAACAATTGGGTAAAATCCACCACCCAGGGAACGCGACCGCGGTGCCCTGTCTCCTGCTGTCGCTTTTGAACAATTGTGTCTACTGCTGCCAAACGATTGGATGGAAAGTTTTTACATTGTTCAATGAGATCGACGAAGTATCTGGATTGAATCTTGTTTTCTTTGAGGTTGATAATATCCACTTTACATTGTGTATAGGAACGGCCGGATTCTGAATCTCCCAGGGGCGGCAATTCGGGCATATTCAGTGCAACAACACGCGCGTGATCGTCATCGTGTCGGTCGACGGCTCGGGTGCCCAGACCCACCACAAGACGGAGTACCCCTGCCTCCGGTTTGATTTTTGGATTCCAGATATATGGGTTGTACGAAAGGCCGACGCCGGCCATGTGGGGGTAAAAGGTATTCCGGCAACGGGTACCGGATACCCGTTGTACCAGAATGGCCATTTGCTCGTCTTGCCCGAGGAGGTTCCGTTTTTCGCGGTACCGAAGTGCTTCATTGCTCATTGTACTGGCATATACTGTGCGAACTGCATTGGTGAATGCGTCAAGTCGCGTTTGCGGCGTTCCCTGATTGGAACAGAAAACGCTTTCGTATTTTCCGGCAAAGGCATTTTGATATGCATCTTCCTGTAAACTGGAAGAGCGAACAATGATGGGCTCCTGGCCGAAGTAGCGCAGCATGTCGGCAAAACGTTGCATAATTTCAGCGGAGAAATTTCCGTTTAAAATGCGCTTGCGTCCGACCGCGGCGTCTTCAAGGAGTGTTTCGCGACATTGTTGTTTTTTTCGAATACGCCAACAATTATTTTTTACAAGAAAATCGTAGTACACGTCAGATGCAATGAAAAAGGAATCATGGGGTTCCAGATACTGAGAGGCTTCCGGAATTTCTTTTTTCACAATTGCGCGAGATAACAGCATTCCCGCGGATTTGCCGCCAATCATGCCGGAGCCAATGGTTCGTTTCCATACGTAAATAATATCTTCAAGGGTGAAATAGCGCTCATATAATCGCAACATCCTCGGGTCGCGAGTGATAATCATCGGAAGAAGCCGCGTCAGCTGCTTTTGTTTTTCAGCGGCATCGATTTGTGGTTGGGCAAGGTATTCCGCCCCATTCATGAATTCTCGATCCCACTGAATAATCATTCGATATGATGCCGACTGGAGCCCTTCCCAACCCCCGTCATGAAGCGCGGTCACCGCATCAACGCTGTTTAGCAGCGGTACCAGGCGGTCTTCTTCCCAGCGATGCATGGTGTACATTAAATCTGTATGACGTCCATCCGCCTTGCGCAAATGAAGATGCTTCGCCTGGTTATAATGAAACAAGTCGATGTCAATCTGTGTGGTCTCCTGAATCGGGTGTGCCGTGCTGAACGGATGGCGGTTTCGAAGAATGGGGAATACGCCCAGATGCTTCATTTGCAGAATAAATGGACAGGTCAACACGAAAAAATTTTCCAGTGACTGTTCCGCCCGAAAATGGTTGGTTAAATCGGACAGCAGATCAAAAATGAATACAGTGTGAGGCGCGGCATCCTCAATAACTGTGTGCATTTCGGTGATAAATCGTTCAAAATCGTTTTTGGGATGAAGGCGATACTCGAAAACGTTCCGGGTGAGATCGGTATCCCATTGTCTGAACGGATTTTTGGTGTCGTTCCAGCGAAAGAAGACCACATTATGATCGAGCGCGTACGCGCCTTTTGTAAACATTCGAGCGACCGGAAAAAACGTGTCATAGCTGTCGACATGCCATACGAAATTGTCACCGGGAAGCACCCCCCCGATCAGTTTATCCAACGCCGGAAGGCCGGTGGAAAATTCGGTGATGGGGTTGTTGGTTGAGACGTCTGTTGCGTTATGTTTCATAAGAGGAGCATATTCAATCTCGATATCGTCTTCAACTCAAACCGGGGATAGTCGGAAATATCGATTGAAAATATTTTCGGTAACACTTCCGGTAATTTTGCCGAGAACGAGGGATGTGAGATAATATGCCCCTTTATACCTTTTCCTATGATAGAGAATCCATCAGAAGCAATGAAAGGAAACTGTGGTTTTCAGATGGCAAAAGAAAGTGCGAAAGAACGTGAATAACAAACTCAGGAAAAGATACGGACCGTGGGCATTGGTGGCGGGGGCCTCTGAGGGACTGGGGGCAGCGTTTGCGACGCAGCTTGCCGAAGCGGGATTGAATTTGATATTGGTGGCGAGGCGGCAAGACGTGCTGCAAATGTTTGGAGACCAATTGAAAGATCAGTTTCACATTGCGGTACACTGCATTGGGGCGGACCTTTCAACGCCTGAAACAGGGAAAATGCTTTTACAGGCATTTGAGGAAAAGCAGGCGGGACTGTTGATATACAATGCCGCCTATTCGAAAGTGGGGCCGTTCATTGAGCGTACCGCCCATGAGCTGAACAGCACCGTCGATGTGAATGTTCGGGGGCCGTTGTTGCTGATTCATGCATTGCTTCCAAGGCTGATTGAGCGTCGCGGGGGAGTTGTTTTGATGTCTTCTTTATCCGGAAACCAGGGCACCTCTGGTGTGGCAGCGTATGCGGCGAGTAAGGCGTTCAATTCCATTCTGGGGCAGAGTCTGTGGTACGAATTGCGCCCGTTGGGGGTGGATGTCACGGTTTGCTGCGCGGGCGCGATTCGAACGCCGGGATACTTGAGTGTGGCGTCAAAAAGTGGAGAAGTCAGGGAAGCGCCGGGAACGCTCGATGCAGCGGTGGTGGCGCGAACCGCACTTCGGGCACTGGGGAGAAAGCCGTTTGTGATTCCCGGTCGGATGAATCGGTTTGCGGATTGGATGATGACAAGACTGCTTCCCCGAAAGCTGTCGGTACAGGTTATGGGAAACGCCATGCGGGAGCTGTCGGCTGCAAACTCCATTCAGAATGTCGAGCAGACGAGAGGAGAGAATCGTTGAACATCACATGGAATACAATTGCAGGTTTTTTCGCTCCGTGGCTGATTACCGCGGGCGTGCTGCTGTTGCACATCGTGCTGCCGGCACGTCGCGTGGCCGGCTATGTGGTTGATGAAAAAAGCGGCACGCGGTTGACGTACCGGTTAAATGGTATGGCCGTATTTTTATTGTCTATGGCGATATTCGGCGGGTTGGGTTTGGGATCTATTATTCCCTTCAATTGGTTGTACACCCACCGTTGGGAAGGATTGGCAGGGGCGGTCACGTTGGGAATGATCGGCAGTTTGGCGGTAGTGCTCGGGAAACCGAAGGTGAAGCCCGGCTTCATTGCCGACTTCTTTTTAGGTCGCTCGAAGAATCCGCAGTATTTCAACCGCCGCGTTGACGCCAAAATGTTTCTGTATCTGGTTGGGGCAACCCTGCTGGGTCTGAATATTCTGTCCTTTGCGGCCCATCATGTGATGCAGCACCCGGGCAATGCGTCGCCTTCGGTAATCCTGTACACCGTTTTGTTTTTCTGGTTTCTTTTAGATTACATGACATTTGAGCGGGTACACCTGTACACGTATGATCTGTTTGCCGAACGTGTCGGCTTTAAGCTTACGTTCGGGTGTCTTACGTTTTACCCGTACTTCTATGCGGTCGGATTGTGGACGGTGGCCCCGCTGCCGAGCCCGAACCTGTCCCCGGTATTACTCGCGTTGTATGCTGCGATTTTTTTTCTGGGGTGGGGGTTCGCCCGCGGCGCCAACATGCAGAAATTTTATTTCAAGACGCAACCTGACAAATCATTTATGGGCGTATTCAAGCCGGCAGTGGTATCCGACGGTACGCATTCGCTATTGTGCAGTGGGTTCTGGGGAATATCCCGTCATGTCAACTATCTGGGGGAGGTACTGATGGCAACGGGACTGACACTTTCGTTGGGGTACCCCTTGGTTTGGTGGGCTTGGCTGTATCCGCTGTACTATGTGCTGCTGCTCACCACCCGGGAGCGCGATGACGAGAAGCGCTGCCGCGCGAAATACGGTGCCCTGTGGGAAGAATATGTTCAGAAGGTGCCGAAGCGGATCATTCCGTGGGTATATTGACTACGAAGGGTATATTGACTACGAATTGGTAAACAGCCGAATCATCAGATTCAGTAAATCGGAATCCTGAGCAGTAGGCATTCCCGGAACCATACAGCCGCACGACTCTTCGGTGTGAACATCTTCTTCATCAGCAAGCGTTTCACCTGTGTCGCTATCCATCAATGGTTCTGAATCTGCATTCGGCAACGAATCTGAACCGGTATTTGTTGACGAATCTGAATCGGTCAACCCGCCGGAGTCCGAATCTGACGAAGGCGGGCCATCGTCGCTGTCTGCGTCAGTATCCGCGTCGGAATCTGTGTCGGCATCGGTATCTGAATCAGTATCTGAGTCGGTGTCTGAATCAGTATCTGCGTCGGCATCGGTGTCGGTATCTGAATCAGTGTCTGAATCAGTATCCGCGTCGGAATCTGCGTCGGCATCTGAATCAGTGTCCGCGTCGGCATCGGCATCGGTATCTGAATCAGTATCCGCGTCGGAATCGGCATCGGTATCTGAATCAGTATCCGCGTCGGAATCGGCATCGGTATCTGAATCAGTATCTGAATCAGTATCTGAATCAGTATCCGCGTCGGAATCGGTATCGGTATCTGAATCAGTATCTGAGTCGGTATCTGAATCTGAATCGGAGTCTGTGTCTGTGTCGCTGTCACTGTCTGAATCGGAATCGGTATCGGTATCGGAATCGGTGTCGCTGTCGGAATCGGAATCGGAATCGGTGTCGGTATCGGAATCGGAATCGGAATCGGTGTCGCTGTCGGTATCGGAATCGGTATCGGTATCGGAATCGGAATCGGAATCGGAATCGGTGTCGCTGTCGGTGTCTGCATCTGTCGATGTGTCTGTATCTGGCGCAGTATCACTGTCCGCGGATGTATCCGTGTCTACATTCAGCGCGGGATCATTCGTCAATGCCCACGCTGCCAATACTGCGGAATAGTAAGACTGCCCGAAACGGAGCATTTCCTGTCCCGGCACCGCATCAGAAGTTTCGCATAGATTGGTGTCCAAGGACGAGGTGTAGGAGCCGAGCTGCGCAGGGCCCACATATCGTTCCACACCGTCATCTCCCACTACCAGTAAGCCGGAACCGGATATGCCGTGGCATCCCCAGATGTCGGTGTTGGCGTAGAAGGTATCGGTCGAGAGCAATGCATGCGTGTTTTCGACCAACTCCGGCGGCACGGAGCTTTGAACGGATGTTTCTGTATCAGTCTCGGTGTCGTTTCGTCCCCAAGCCACCGTGATGAGCGGCATCAGCTGCGTTTCCCGGGTGGAATCAAACCCCATGTAGTGAAAGTTGTTCGCCATCGATGACCGCAAGCTGTAAAACGCGTTGGCATTGGCGCATTCCGGCGCTGTACAGTTTTCAGGCAACGGGAGATTGACGATTTCGTGAAACCAGTGCACCAGAACATTGTCGCCGGGGTTGACGCTGGGCGCCACTTCCAGGTATGGGCCGTCATCTGCGCGATTCGGGCAATGCACCAGCGCGATGTCGCGATAGAAAGACGTGCCGTTCAACTGGCAAATGTCACCGTTGCGTCGTCCGAAATTGCCGGCGCTGTCACACAAAATTTCCACGCTGCATTCATACTCATTGTAGTGGTATCCATCTGAATCAGTCAGAAAGTGATTCGGCTGCCAGGTCTCGAATTCGGGATTCAGCACATTGGACAGGGTGAATACGTCGTCCAGCACAGACTCATCCAACTCGCGAATGTCAAATTGTCGAACTTTGAATGTAACACCCGGATAGCCGCAGGAGTCTACGTCCACGCAATGTGCGGCGGTGATGGCGTAGTGTGGCGATACAAAGGCCAGACCGCAGGTTCCCCGCACCGCATTGCCCGAATCGGTATAAATGATTTCTCCCCCGCTGCGTTGCTCGCAGTACAGCGCCCCGGTGGCTTGATTGCCCAGTGTGCCCGAACGGTCCAATTCGTAAAAGTCATTGGGAGAGTTGTAATATTTCGCATACTGCGCCTGCACCGGTTTCGGGAACGCTGTAAATGGAGCCCCGGTCGGTTCGTCGGTGCAAGCGGTCATGGTGAAAAGTGCGCAAAAAGAAATAAGGATAAGTTTTAAAAAGCTCATTTTGTTCCTTTCAGTAGGGCGTCCCATGCATTTTTTTGCCGGGCATGAAATTGTCGGGCAAAGCGCATGATTGTGTATTTAAGGTTGTTGTCCATCGTACTTGATGCGAAAACGATTTAAAAGCGGTTTGTATCGGTCGTTTTGTTTTTAAATGGTTGCCTTGATATTCGGCTTTTCTGAACTTGACAATATGGCCAAGTAGCCATATTCATTTTGTGAAGGAAAGTGATACATGCCGAAACGTACCGTATTTAAACAACAGGCCGCAATATTAAAGGCGCTCGCTAATGAATCTCGGTTGATGATCGTGCATCGCCTGAGCCGCGGTGAATGCTCAGTGGGCGAGCTGACGGAAATAATCGGTTCTGATCAGTCGACGGTTTCAAAACATCTGGCGGTATTGCGATCCAATGGAATTGTCGATGATCGCAGAGAAGGAAATGTGGTGTATTACACCTTGCTGACCCCTTGTGTGCTGAATTTCTTTTCATGCACCACCCAGGTGTTGAGCGAACGAAAATAAAATTTTTTAACCCAATATTGGCAATATGGCCATGTGGCCATATTGGAGTGGCAATTCAGAATGAAAGAACGGACCAAACTGATACTGATAGCAGTCGTTTTTACCGCGATGTGGTTTCTGCCGCTACAAAATGACACCTTTGTGAATGCGTTAGTTGAAAGTTTCAGGCTGCTGAAATGGTACGCCAGAGAACATGTTCTGCTTTGTTTGGTGCCGGCTTTTTTTATTGCCGGCGCCATCAGTGTTTTTGTCAGCCAGGGGGCGGTAATGAAGTATCTCGGCCCCGGTGCTCGAAAAATAGTGGCATATCCGGTGGCCGCGGTTTCGGGAACCATACTTGCGGTTTGCTCATGTACGGTGTTGCCGCTGTTTGCGAGTATTTATAAGCGGGGCGCTGGGTTGGGGCCGGCAACGGCGTTTCTGTATTCTGGGCCGGCCATCAATATAATGGCAATTATTTTAACGGCCCGGGTGCTCGGCATGGAGCTGGGAATTGCCAGAGCGGTGGGCGCAGTTGTGTTTTCAGTGGTGATCGGTCTTTTCATGCACCTGATTTTTCAGAAAGAAGAGTCTGAAAAAAAAGCAGGGGGTGTGGTACTG
The DNA here is from genome assembly GCA_016936575.1 of Deltaproteobacteria bacterium. Taxonomy (GTDB): domain Bacteria; phylum Myxococcota_A; class Polyangia; order JAAYKL01; family JAAYKL01; genus JAFGXQ01. Next base: position 23,380 of record JAFGXQ010000013.1, on the reverse strand, counting down.
CCCGAAGCAGATCAGACTCGGGCGTTGTGGCAAGATGGCATTTATTTCGCAGCCATGCTTGGGATTCTAATTTTCGCGAACTTTGGAAGCCCCGGAAAAAGCAGCGGCGCATATTCGTGGTTGTTTCAAGCCAAGTGGTGGATAAGCGGCGCTTTTTTAGTGTTGTTGGTGATTTCCATTCGGATCTGGTTTCAGAAAGACGAACTGGCGGCCTGGAAAGATGCCAGCTGGATGTTCGCGAAACAGATTCTGCCGCTGCTTTTTGCGGGGGTTATTGTAGCGGGCTTTTTGCTGGGTGGTCCGGACGGGGGTGTGGGCGTGATTCCCCAGAGGTGGATTGAAAACATGGTGGGCGGAAATTCGATACGGGCCAACCTGTTTGCCTCGGTTGCGGGTGCGTTGATGTACTTTGCCACCCTTACGGAGGTTCCCATTTTGGAGGGGCTTCTGAATGCGGGAATGGGAAAGGGGCCGGCGCTGGCGTTGCTGTTGGCGGGGCCGGCATTATCGCTTCCGAACATGTTGGTGATCAGGAGCGTGATGGGTATTCGAAAAACGCTCACTTTTGTCGCACTCGTGGTGGTGCTTTCCACCGTCGCCGGTATGGTATACGGCGCTGTTTTGTGACATGTAAAACTATTTTGAGATGATTTTTGTCAGAAGGAGAATTGAAAATGATGGTGAAAGTGCTTGGAACCGGATGTGCTAAATGCAACCAGCTGTATGCGCAGGCAGAGAAAGCGATTCTGGAGTCGGGAAAAGAAGTTCAACTGACCAAAGTGGATCAGATTGACGAGATTTTGGCGTATGGTGTGATGATGACGCCCGCGCTGGTGGTGAACGAAGAAGTAAAAAGCTGCGGCAAAATACCCGCGACCGGTGAAATTGTTTCATGGATTACCAGCGCGAGCTGATGATTGGGTAGGGGTTGAGAACTTGTAGGGGCGATTCGCGAAGCGACCCTATATCTCGAGTCGCCCTGTTGAACAAGAAAGGCAGAAAAGTGAAAATTCATCTGTGGTTTGTTTCAAGTATCGCTGTGTGGTTGTTGTTGTCCTGCGGAAATTCGGCGTCAAATGCAAACGCTGAAGACGTTTCTTCCGGCACGAAGACGCAGAAGGATGTGGCTGCTGTACCCGACTCGGTTCATGTATATTATTTTCATAATACCAAAAGGTGCGCTACCTGCATGGGTATTCAGTCCGCCATCGAGACGGTGGTGGAGAAAGCGTTTGCCAAGGATATGGAAGCGGGGATGCTCGTGTTTCACGAACTGAATATGGAAGAAGAAGCGAATAAAGCCTATGTGAAACAGTTCCAGTTGTCTTTCGGCACCATGGTCGTCGCTGCTCAGAAAGGCAACGATGTGCTGATGTTCGAAAATGCCAACAAAGTATGGGAATACGCCCACTCTGAGGAGAAGCTCTCTGCATATATTGCCGAAAATGTTCGAGCCTACTTAGACAAATTGGGGACAGCACTGTAATGGAATCGATGGTGGTTGCGGTCGGTAGTGCGCTCTGGTTGGGAATTCTTACCTCAATCAGTCCGTGTCCGTTGGCGACCAATATCGCGGCGGTGTCCTTTATCGGCAAGCGGGTCGAGCGTCCGTTGCAGGTGCTGCTGGCCGGTGCACTCTACACTGTGGGACGTATGGCAAGCTACTTTGCGGTTGCGTTCATTGCAATTAAAAGTTTGATTTCGGTGCCTGAGGTTTCCCTGTTTTTGCAGAGTCGGATGAATCAGGTGTTGGGACCGGTTCTGATAATTGCAGGCATGCTCTTGCTGGATGTGATTCCCTGGCCATGGATAGGGCGTGGAAGGTGGACCGGAAAATTGCAGCAGAAGGTTGAGGCGTTGGGCATCTGGGGGGCGTTTCTTTTGGGCGCGGTGTTTGCACTCACCTTCTGCCCGGTATCGGCGGCGCTGTTTTTCGGCAGTCTGCTGCCGCTGGCGGTAGCCCATGAATCGAGTGTGCTGATGCCGGTATTATATGGGGTTGGCACCGCTTTGCCGGTGGTGGCGTTTTCAACGCTCATCGCGTTTGCCGCGAACCGGCTGGCAGGTGCATTCAACGCGGTTGCAAAATGGGAACCCTGGATGCGTCGCGTCACCGCATTGGTGTTTATCGGCGTCGGGATGTATTATTGTTGGATGTATATCGTGATATAAGGGCGGTTTGCGAACCGCCCCTACTATATGTCTCAGTTATTGGATACACGATATGAAATCAGTCCCGATTCTGTGCCGTACCACATGGTTTGGTTGTGCACATATATCGAAGCGCTTCTGGGGTCGGGCGCTGCCATATGTTCGAAGTGGACACTGTTGCCGGCGCCGTCGATATACGAGAGGCCGTGGAGTCCACCTACAAAAGTACCGGAATAAAATGTTGCCACTGCGATGATACGATTGTCCGCCAGACCGGTATGGGCGTTGTAAAACGTTACTTTTTGATTGTTGTCTATCTCTGCCACCCCTTCCTGACAGGTACCTACAAACAGACCCTTTTCGGACGTGCTGAGCGTCATGGTCCACGCTTCGGGGAGATGAGTCGGGTCGAGGTAATCGGTTATGAATTTTCCTTTGTGCGAAAAGACCCGTACGCCGCGGGATTCTGTTCCGATATACAAAAACGAATCGTCCGCAGCCAGCGATGTGATGTCTCCGGGAATTCCCCGCTTCTTCTTCCAGAAGGTGGTTTTAAACCGATCATTCATGCGCTGCAACTTGGCAATGCCGAACGGACTGGCAATAAAAAAGAGGCCTCTTTTCGGACTGACCGCACTCAGTGCGGCGGAACGCGACAACCAGTGCATGGGGCCCACAATGTATCGGGATTCTTCAACGGGCTGAAGCTGCTCGTCATATAATGTGATACCGTCTGAATCGGTGACCACCAGCGTTTTGCCGTCGCTCGCCAAACCATGCACGTACTGCGATTTTCCGGCCTGCAGCTGTTTCCAGCCCTGCTTCGACAAGTAGCATACACCGCTGTCAAATGTGCGAATCACCAGCGTGTCACCATGATACAGACTCTGGGTGACATGATTAGAACAAATCTCAGATTCGTTTCGCAGATATACGGTTGTATTATCGAACAAGGAATATCTGACCAGCCCTTTCTGACTGATGCCTAACCATATCTGGTTGCCTTCCGGTTCAATTGTCGTTACTCGTTCTCCCGCAAATTGGGCTTCCCGCTGTACCGTACCGTCTTTCAACCTCAGCAGCATTCCGTCTGCCGTACCTAACAGCACATGGTCGGCAGACACGTTTGCCAGTCCCGTCGCTAGAATCGCTACTGACTGGTTGCCGGCAGAAAGCCGCAGCGGATGCGCAATGCCGTTTTGAACCGTGTACAGTTCTGTCTGTGTCGCGACAATAAATCCATTTTTGTATGGCACCAGTTTGATTGTCGGCGAAACAAACTGCAGTGTATACGCAACCATTTTTCGGGACACATCGTACACAACAACCGTGCCGTCGGCCGCACCCAGCGCCACTAACCCGCCATTGACAGCGCCGGTGTTCCAGAACAGGCGGTGTGCGACCGGTAATTCCATTCGCTTTCCACTCATTGCGACAAGTCCGGTCTGAAAATGGAGTGCGTATACTTGCTCTTCAATGGTGAGAAAATCGACAATCGGGTCAAACGTTGTCAGGTGGTGGCGCTCCACATCAGACACCGTAGCCTTGCCGTCCGCTTTGAATGTTATATTCGCGCTTCCGAAATCGCCGCCAACGGTGATAGCTGTGTTCGATTTTGCATGCAGCGATCGCAGTGCATTCCCGAACAACCCGTCCTTGCTGGTCAATCGATGCGTTTCGCGCAGACGCGTTTTATCATATGCCACCAGCCCGCCGTCGGTGGCTGCCCAAATGCTATCTTCGGTAATCAGAATATCGTGCACATTACCGGTGTTGGTATATTCCTCAGTGGGGGTTAAGACCACCGACGTTGCCGCATGAACCGAAGTCAACCCCAGTATTCCCCCCAGAATAAATGAAATCAGCATCAGACCCACTTTTCGATGAAGATTTTTCATTTCTTCGCTCCGACGATATGGATGGTTACGGTTTGTTCAATGCGATTTCCCGCCGTGTCTCTCATTACCACCAGCGCTGAATAGGCGCCCGGCGCGATTGTTTTGTCGAATGAAATCCACTTCTCCCATCGAATGCCATCGTCTGTCTCCTGCAGGAACTGAACCCGGTTCAGTCCCAGCGCCTCACAATGAATGTATACTTCTGCAGCCGGCTCGATTGTATCAACTTTGAGCAGCAATCCTTTTCCGGACTGGATTTTTTTGTTGTCAAAGTTGGTAATAAACTCCGCGGCTTCACTATCGAGATGAAACATTTCGGTATTCAGTTCGACGGTTCCGTCTTTGTGGGTAATTGCAATGACGATGGCATAGTGGCCGTCCGGTATGCCGGTGGGAACCAGAAATCTGCCGCGCCATCGGTCTCGCGACGCATCGTAACGAAGATCTTTGACCAATCCGAAGGGAAATACCGCAGTGACTTTTTTTACATCGCTCGGCGCCTTTACCGCGATAAACGGGTCACCCGGGGGAATTTCATACCGCGAAAGTGTACCCAGCGCGTGTTGCGACACGCTGTCAGGAAGTGGAATTCGCTGGGTCACCGGAATCAACGGCTCCCCTTCCTGACGGGAGATGGTTTCAGCCACGGCGACAAAAGAGGTATACTGGCTCATCAGATTGTGTTCGATGGCCAACGTTTCAATATCTTCCCGATGCGCTCCGGGTCTGCCGGTTTCAATATCGGACCACATGCTGATCTTTGCGCGTGCCCACAACTTGGCAATGTCCGGGTTCTGATTGGTGTTCGGAAGATGTACTGCGATTTTTTTCCGCCAGTATTTATTGCCCAAAAACCCCGAAATCTCGAGCTCGCCGTCGCCGCCTTCGGTGTACCGGGAATGTACAACCAATGGTTCACCGTCAAACAGATCCGGAATCACCTGGGGCACCTGATTCGTTGCGGATACGCCGTTCCACTTTAAAGAAATGTCGGTCAGCACCGGGTTTCTTACCATTCGATAAAAGTTTTCAACCACCGGTTTGGGGTCTTCATCGTAGCGCACAAATTGTACTTTTCCCCGGCCGAGACGCGCCATGCCCGAAAGCAGGTATCGGTTTACCGAGGAACCTACACCCAAAGAAAACAACCGGGCGTTCGCGTGGTTTTCATCTTTCACTGCCGCCAGAATTTCGTTGTCATTACCGATGTAGCCGTCAGTTAAAAAGAAAACGATCCGCACACGGCCGTTTTCCGGTTTGCCTTCGAGTGCGCGCCTGATTCCCGACAGCATTTCGGTTCCGCCCATTCCGTGCATATCATTCACATACTGCACTGCCCGTTGTACGTTTGCTTTGGTGTTGGCCAGCGGTGCGGACGACAAGGTCGAAACGCTGTCGGAAAACCGCATCACGGTGAAGCGGTCACCGGGGTTGAGATGAGTGAGTGCTTCTTTAATCAAATCTTTACACGCATTCAGCGGTGCACCGCTCATGGAACCGGAGTTATCCACCACAAAAAACAGATCTTTGGGGGTGGCATCTTTGGGTGCCACGTGGGCCGGCGGCTGAATCGCCAGAGTTACGTAGCCGTCATCCTCTTTTTCTTTGTGAGTAAGTACGGCAACCGCAGGCGCGTTATCTCTCACGTCGATTTTTAGGACGAAATCCTTATTGGGAACCGTATCGGTTTTTTTAATGGTAACAACCGCCTTTTCTTTACTTTGCCTGGAGACCGAAATCTGGTGCGAGGGAGAGGTCAACGTCTGTATGGCCACTTTGGGGTACACGGTGATGCGCAGGTCAATGCGATGGGCACCGGTTTCTCCCTCCGCGAATGACGGCGGCGTGATGGCGCTGGCATCCGGAACACGTGCGTTGTCTGCGACGCGGCCCTGAGGGTTTTTATCGGGAAGGCCGGTGGGGGCGCCCTGTGGGATGTATCTGGGCCCCACAACCGTTGGAAAAACAAACGACGATACACCCTGTTCGTACGGAAGCAGTTCCAGATAAGTGAGGGTTACGGTCACTTTTTCGCCGGGGGGAATATTTCCTACCTTTTGGGTGAAAATATTGGGCCGGTTTTGTTCCAGGAGCGCTGCGGTTTTCCCTGCCTGGACCGCCTCGTCATATATTTGTTGCGCCTCTTCTTTTTTCTTGATGACCGCTTTTACCACTGTGCTTTTGAATTTCATTTCCATGTGGTACACAGCGGCGGAAGCACTCAGTGGAAACACGTATGTGGCTTGAATATGCTTGTCGTACGGATTGACGAATTCCTGCACCACTTTGATGTCCGCGACAAATCCTTTGATATTTCCCCGAACAGTAGTGCTTTTCAGGGGCAGCGGAATGGCTTCTCCACCGGCATCGATATGCAGACCGGGGCTGACGTCGTCACTGCCGTAGGCGTACATGGATGCGAAAAAGAAAACCAGAAAGAGCGCCAATTTGATTTCATAATAGTTGTTTTTCATTGCAGATGCTCCTTGAAAAATGTTTCAAATGGGAGAATCGCAATGCATGTGCCAAGTATTCGCGAACGATTCCTCTAGACATGTTTGCAAGTAAATTCAAGTGTTTATATATTTGATTGGCGAAATTGAAGAAATATAATGCTACTTATAAAAGAATTAATATGCGATTAGTGTATTTTTTGTATTTGTTTGCGCCGGAGGCCATGAATCCGGTCGGGGTATCCTTTTAGTGAGGATTTATAATAATAAGAAGATAGGTTGCCGGGCGGTGAGTCCGAGTGAGGGGAGCATGTCGCCGAACTCTTGAAAGTCCGCCGCATCGGCGGTGGTTCCCAAAAACATGGATGGCCCCCATTCTTCGCTTTTTGTGTCAGATGCGCAATCCAAGCTGCGAATCCTCTCCGGGCGTCTCATTGCGCAGGAAGGCGGACCATAAAAATGACTCTTTAAGATAAATAGCCGGACTTTGTAAAATCTCCGGCTGTCTGTTTTCTCGTTGCTTGTTTGCGCATTATTTTACATGCTCGATGCAACATTCAGTCTTGAAAAGGTTTCTCATAAAAAAGGAAGAACGATGCATTTATTCATACGACTTTTTTCAGTTTGTTGTGCAACCGTGTTGACATTCGCGGGGTGTGATTCCGAAAACGAAGACAACGTAGATGCTTTCTGCATCGACTACCACGCAATCATGGTGGAAGGTGATTGCACCGGTTCCACACAGGAGAATTATCTGACCTATTGCCGCACCCAAATGAACGATGAAGATTGCGGTTCAGTGTTTCGGGATGCACTCCAATGCGACATCGACAACAACGAAGTCTGTGTTGAATACTCCGACAAGTGTTCCGGCGAATGGAATGAATGGATATTGTGTGGATAATGCGCCTTGCCGTCTGCTGGTTGAAGGCGGGCCATATGACGGATATACCTCCAACGAAGATTGGGCTCTCCGATGCACAACCAGCAGCTATGTCAGCAGTTGGTCATTAGATGAATCCATGGGGATTACCGGAGTCATTGCGCCCAATGCGGGCTACGGGTTGCGTGCAGCGTTTACGGTAACCAGTTACGCTCAACGCATGGTCCTAGAGGATGTGCTCACATATCAGTGGTATCGTGTGAACCCCGCCGATTTTGAAGACAAGTCACCGATTACGGGCGCCACGGCGTTGGAATATGCCACCACTGCGGTCGACTGCGGATATCAGATACTGGTCCGCGCCGATGGTAACGGAACCGATTATGACGGATTCGTTCAGATTTTTTCCGGGTACATCGTGAGATAACCGCACGCTCCACATTTTTTTACGATAGCCGGACGGGTAGATGCCGGTATCAGAACTGAACAAATCAATACAATTCGGTGTACGCAAAAGTGTTGAGCGGTGCACTGTAATCATTTTCCCGCCCGTTTTTTTATCAATATGGCACTTGATGGTGAACGCGCTGTCACCGGGCTTCCAGGAATCGAGCCGGTGATAGTGCGCTTGTCTTTACTGAGTTATTTTTTTGCTGCAAATCATCGATGCAAACCGCTGCGCCACATCGGCGAGGTGCGCGAAATTGTCAATGCTGCCCGTTATTTCATCTGGAACAGAACCTTTTCCTGCCGCGGCGCCCCATACTGCCCCAGCCATTGCACCGATCGTATCAACGTCGCCTCCCAAGTTACGGATATACAGAAGCAGTTCCGTGAAAGAAAGATGTCGATGCGCGAGCGCACAATACACAGCGGTAACAGCTGACATATGTGCTGCCACACCGTTTCCGAGTGCTTGCTGCACCTGCTGCGTTTGCTGCGGGGTGTCTCGGTGCAACCATGCGGCCATCACTTTTACGCGCGCTTTCAATTCTTTCTGCGACAGGTGCAATAGAAGACCATCGACTATCTCCAGGGAAGACGCTCCCCGAAACGCAGCCGCCACTGCCACCGCCATCAGTGCCGCCCCCTCAATTCCCAGGGGGTGCACGTGGGTGATTTCTGCAGTCTTCGCTGCCGCGCGTGCAATGACCACGGGGTCTTCATCATGGAAATACAGTCCGATCGGCGCAACGCGCATCGCCGCTCCGTTTCCGAAAGACCCGTCTGGATACACAAGTCGGGTTGCCTCCGACCAATGGGTTCCGGACTGTATCTTTTTTAATATCCGGGCCGCTCCGGGGCCATATCCGAGCGTCGCATCGTACGAAGCCGCAAATCGGCGGGCTATGTCATCCTGGCTGACAGCGCGGCATGACATTAATGATTCCATTATATCAATGCTCATCTGCGTATCGTCAGTCCACCGGTACTTTCCGTGGCGGGTTCCCAACACTTTCCATGCGGCCTTCTCGAGTATTCCCCCTTCGTACGCCGCCCCCAGTGCGTCCCCAGCAGCCGAAGCGAAAATTGCGCCCAGAATGTTATCTTCGTTCATGTGCTGTCTTTCCTTCCCGTAACCGTTTTTACCCCCTTTTCAGGGCGGGCGCAAAGTTGCAAAAGATAGAAAAATCGAAGCACACAGCCGCGAGAACGAGTCTTGCGGACAGGGATATGACTTCGTCATAAGCCATGGCGGCTGAGAATTGCAGAACCCAGCAAGCACGCCCGAAAGGTTTTGAGCAACGCGAAATCCTGTCTGCGGAACTTGTTTCCTCGGCTTCCACACCATACAGAAAAATATGTGGCCAATTCGATGCGTTCATCTGACGCCGAATGCTATCATTAATGCGATCATCGGCTGGAGTTCTACTTTAACCCCCACTTTTCTTCTGATCGATTGGTAAAAAACGATTGCCCGATAGCAACGGCGATGGCGCAAAAATGAATCTGGGATGCTGGTTATGATGCTTCGCTGAAATCGGCGTCGATGACGTCGCTGTCACCATTTTGCGAATTGTTCGGTGCTGCGCCGGGGCCTGCGGTGTGAGGTCTGTTTGATGTGCTGCTCTGCTGATACATCACTTCGGCCAGCTTGTGGGAGGCATTGGTGAGATTCTGCGTTTCCCGTTCAATCCGTGAAATATCATTGGATTCGATGGCCGATTTCAAATCCCCGATGGCATGGTCGATGGTCATGGCGTCGTTCTGCGCAATTTTATCCCGGTTCTCGTTCAGCGTTTTTTCAGTGGCATAGAGCAACTGTTCCGCATGATGTCGGGCCTCGATTTCCTTACGTCGCATCTCATCTTCTTCCCTATGCTGCTCGGCATCTTTGACCATTCGGTCGATTTCGTTTTCACTCAGCCCCGACGATGACGTAATGGTGATTTTCTGCTCTTTCCCGGTGGCCGTGTCTTTCGCGGACACATTCACAATACCGTTGGCATCAATGTCGAACGTCACTTCTATTTGCGGCACACCTCGTTGGGCCGGCATGATGCCCTCCAGATGAAATTTGCCCAGCGTGCGGTTGTCCGCCGCCATGGAACGTTCCCCTTGAAGTACGTGAACCTCCACCGATGTCTGATTGTCGGCAGCGGTGGAGTAGACTTCGGTTTTTTTCGCCGGAATCGTGGTGTTTCGCGGAATCATCACCGTCATCACATTGCCCAGAGTCTCCACCCCAAGGGAGAGGGGGGTAACGTCGAGCAGCAACACATCTTTCACATCCCCGGTAAGCACGCCCGCCTGTACCGCTGCGCCCATGGCCACCACTTCGTCGGGGTTCACGCCTTTATGCGGTGCCTTGCCGAAAAATTCCTTCACCTTTTGCTGCACCAGCGGTACCCGGGTGGAACCTCCCACCAGAACCACCTGATCAATATCGCCGGTGCTTTTGCCCGCATCTTTCAACGCGGCACGGCATGACTCCAAAGACCGGTCCACCAGGTCTGAAATCATCGACTCCAGTTTGGCGCGGCTGAGCGTGAGGTTAAGGTGCTTGGGCCCTGACGCATCGGCTGTGAGGAACGGCAGGTTGATTTGAGTTTCCATTACTGACGACAGTTCGATTTTGGCTTTTTCCGCGGCTTCTTTCAAACGCTGAATGACCATTTTGTCTTTCGACACATCGATGCCTTGATCTTTCTTGAATTCCGCGGACAACCATTCAATGATCTTCTGGTCAATGTTGTCACCGCCCAGGAGGGTATCGCCGTTGGTGGCCACCACTTCGACCACGTTGTCACCCACATCGAGAATGGAAATATCAAACGTGCCGCCCCCGAAGTCATATACCGCAATCGTTTCCTCATTTTTCTTATCAAGGCCGTAGGCGAGCGCGGCCGCGGTGGGTTCGTTCACAATGCGTTTTACATCCAGACCGGCGATACGACCGGCGTCCTTGGTGGCCTGGCGCTGTGAATCATTGAAGTACGCCGGAACCGTGATAACCGCGCTGTCCACCGGTTCTCCCAGATAGTCATCTGCCGCTTTTCTCAGCTTCATCAGCACTTTGGCCGATATCTCGGGCGGCGCGTGTCGGTTGCCTTTAATTTCAACCTCGACGTCGCCGTTTTTGGCTTCAACGATTTTGTACGGGACCCTATCGGCTTCGTCTTTCACCTCGGCGAACCGGCGACCCATAAAGCGCTTAACGGAGTATACGGTTCCTTCCGGGTTGGTGACGCTCTGTCGCTTGGCCACCTGACCGACCAGCACTTCGCCCTGATCGTTCCATGCCACCACCGAAGGTGTGGTGCGCGCGCCTTCTTCGTTCGCAATCACAATCGGTTCGCTACCTTCAATCACCGATACGACGCTGTTTGTTGTACCTAAATCAATACCAATGGTTTTGCCCATGATGATACCTCCTTTGCACGGCCTTACGGGGCCGCCGTCAAGCGACAGGGTAGTCACCACGATACAGGGGTAAAGAGCGGCGACCCCATTTTCTGCGGCCCAGTGTTCGAGTTGCGGACAAGCACGGTTCAATTGATAATGTTGATAGTGTTGTGGTAAAAAACTGTTGATTTGTTATTTCGTTATGCGTTTCTGTTTGGCTGTTTTGTGATAAAAAATTAAAAAAAAGAAATTGAAAACGATTATATTTGTTAATTTTGTTGCTTTTTGATATTTAATGGGTATTACTCATTGAGTTGCATGCGTTTGTTGCAATGGATTTTGATTTGAGAGGTAAGAAAATGAGCGAAAGCCCAAAAAGTTCAATGGATGGTGCCCAGGCGTTGGTGAAATGTCTGGAAGCACAAGGCGTTGAATATATTTTCGGATTGTCCGGCGGGAGCGCCATTCCGATTTTTGACGCGCTGATTACAATTGAAACCAAGATTCAGCTGATTCTGGTTCGCCACGAGCAGGGCGCCGCCCACATGGCCGACGGGTATGCACGGGCCACGGGGAAACCGGGGGTGGTTCTGGTGACCAGCGGCCCCGGTGCGACGAATACCATTACAGGTATTATGACCGCGCACATGGACTCAGTGCCCATGATCATTTTAACCGGGCAGACGATTTCATCGATGATCGGGAAAGACGCGTTTCAGGAGGCCGATGTATTCGGATTGACGATGCCGGTGGTGAAACACAGCTACCTGCTGAAAGACCCCAATGACATTCCACGCGTGGTGAAAGAAGCATTTCATATTGCGGTGACCGGGCGACCGGGGCCCGTGTTGAGGGATTTGCCCAAAGATATCAGCGCGGGGGCATTCACCGGAGAGTTGGACCCGCCGATGAATCTGCCGGGGTATTATCCGTTCCGTGAAGTGAATATTGATGACGTGAAAGCCATTGCCGAAGCGATTCAGCATTCTTCGCGTCCGGTGATACTCGCGGGGCACGGTGCGCTGATTTCGCGGGCGGAAAAAGAAGTGGTGCAGCTGGCCGAAACCATTCAGGCGCCGGTGACCACAACGTTTCTGGGCAAAGGGGTGATTCCTGAAACCCATCCGCTCAGCCTCGGGATGCTGGGCATGCACGGAACCGCCTATGCGAATAAGGCGGTGGTGGAATGTGATTTGATTATGTCGATAGGCTCCAGGTTTGATGATCGCATTATCGGCCAGGCGTCACGCTTTTGCAAAGACGCGGTTCGGATACACATTGATGTGGACGAAGCCGAAATCGACAAGATGATTAAGGTGCATCATTCGTGCGTGGGTGATGCCAAGGCGGTTTTGCAGGAGCTGCTCAAGCATGTGAGTGCACTCGATACCGCGGATTGGTTGCGTCGGGTAGACGGCTTTAAAACGAAATATCCGCTTCGGTACGGAAAACAGGCCGGTCTGAAACCGCAGCAGATATTGGTTGAACTGTATCAGATGACCGGTGGAAACATTGTGGTCACCACCGATGTGGGGCAGCATCAGATGTGGGCCGCCCAGTTTTTACGCACGTCGCGCCCCAGGGATTTTATCGGGTCCGGGGGGGCCGGCACCATGGGGTTCGGATTTCCCGCGGCAATCGGCGCTCAGTTCGGCAGACCGAAAGAACAGGTGTGGGCCATCGTGGGCGACGGCGGTTTTCAGATGACCCTGTGCGAGCTGGCCACCGCGTGCGTGAACAAACTGCCCATCAAGATATTGGTGTTGAACAACCATTATCTGGGAATGGTACGCCAATGGCAGGAGCTGTTTTACGACGATCGCGAAAGCGGTGTGGACCTTGCGGGCAATCCGGATTTTGCCAAATTGGCTGACAGTTATCCGGGGGCGAAGGGGGTTACGCTGAAACGAACCGCAGATATTCGAAAGATACTTCAGCGCGCCATGGACTACAACGACGGCCCCTGTGTCATTAACGCCGAATGTGAAAAAACCGAAAATGTGTTCCCCATGATTCCCGCGGGGCGACCGCTCGAAGATATGCTCATCGAGAGGCCCAAAACAAAACTGAGCAAGCCCACAGGGTCGACCTGAGAATGAGGAGGTAGGAATGTCATTTGAACAGCATACACATACGTTGAGCGTTTATGTAGCCAATCGCCCGGGGGTGCTGGCGCGAATCGCTCAGGTGTTTTCAAGGCGCGGATACAACATTGAGTCGCTCGTGGTATCGCCGGCGAACGACGGGGATTTTTCGCGAATGACCATCGGGTTGAGCGGCGCTTCTGAAGGACTGGAGCAAATTGTCAGGCAGGTAGGAAAACTGGTGGACGTCATTTCGTGCATGGAGCACGCCGATGATACTGCGGTCGTGCGCGAGTTGGCGCTGGTGAAGGTGAGGGTAGAGGCGGAACGTCGCATGGAAGTGCTGCAGATTGTGGAGCATTTCGCCTGCAAGACCGTCGATTTGACCGATACGTCGATGATTATCATGTCGACCGGCGCTTCCGAAAAAGTGGCTGCATTTATCCGGATGATTCGCTCCTTTGAGGTGGTCGAACTTGTCCGCACCGGCAAAGTGCTCATGGCCCGCGGTGACCAGCCCACCTGACGGTCAGTTTTTCAACGGATACCCAGTAGTGCGGGCAACGCTGCGATCGACGAGAGGCAACGGTCTGTCGTTTCCAGGTACGGAGCCAGATCCGTTGCGGTGAAGAATCGTGATTCCACCGCGACAACCCGAATGTTTGCAGCTTTGGCGGCCTGAATGCCCCGCGGAGAATCTTCGATTACCAGACATTGATGCGGCGCAGCGTTGAATCGATTCACGGCGACCATCCACGGGTCCGGGTGGGGTTTGGCGCGGGGATAGTCGCCGTTGAGCAACTGAAAATCGAAATAGGACAACAGATCGCCCGTGCGCGAATGGATGGCGTGAAAATTGGGTTTCATGCTGGAACTGACAATGCACATGCGAAAACGGGCGGCACAGCGTTTCACCACATCCGAAACGCCGGGAATCAACAGCGCTGCGGAACGTAGAAAGTTGTCGTACAGGGTATCTCTTCGGGCGCGCAGTGTGGCACATTCTTCTTCTGAGCATCCGGCTTCCCGCGCCACATCGAATACGGAATGCCCCAGGCGGAGGGAGCGCTCTTTGAACTGCGACACCGAAAGCGCGATGCCGATTGCTTCCAGCACCATGCGACCTGCCTCGTAGTAGTATTGTTCGGTATCGACCAACACTCCGTCGTTGTCCCACAAGATATATTGAACGGCTGAAAAATCGGTGTTTAGCGGTGTCATCGGGGTTGGTATAACTTTCCAAGAATTTTAAAAACAGTTGATTTTTTTACTTAGAGAAGAACGAACGAGAACGCGATTCCACTTTGTACCTGTCTTTTATTCAAAACAAACATGCAATATATGATATAAATGAACCGTATTGAACTGAATTCTCGTCATTCTTTTTGTTTTGGGGGGAATTTGAGGCGGTGATCGAGTAAAAACGATTGCCCTTAACTTAGTTTGAAACATATGAGGTACGTTAAATTGCTACGCATTGACCACGCATTACTGATTTTATGTGTTGCCGTGCTCGCCCTGCATTGCGAAAAAGATCAGGCATTGGGCACCGGTAGAGACAACAACCCGAACGATACCGATGGCACCGACCCCGCAACATCGGACACCGACTCCACCGAGTACATTGAGAATCTTCCGCCCACAGAAAACTGCGGTGACGGAGAGCTGAACTCGGACGAAGCCTGCGACGACGGAAACATGGAAGATGGCGACGGTTGCTCGGGCAACTGCCGTCTGGTGCAGGAAGGATGGTCGTGTAACCCTCCCGGACAACCCTGTCACCCGGTAGCGCTTTGCGGTGACGGCGTTATCATTTTTCCCGAGCAATGCGACGACAGCAATATCACCCGTGGCGACGGCTGCAACGACTTGTGTATGGTTGAAGTGGGGTACAAATGCGACGGCGCCAGCCCCAGTACATGCGTACCCACCGTTTGCGGCGACAACATTCTTGAAGGCGCCGAAACCTGTGACGACGGCAACACGCTTCCGGCGGACGGTTGTGATATTAATTGCCAGTTGGAGCCCGTGTGTGCCGGTACCGCCGGCTGTACGTCGAGCTGTGGTGACGGCCTCATTATCGATGAGGAATGCGACGACGGCAACAATACGAGCGGCGACGGCTGCAGCGCCGACTGTATCGAGGAACCCGGTTACACCTGCACCCAGCCCGATGTGGCGACGGGGATGATTGAGGTTCCGGTTGTGTATAAGGATTTTTCGTCGAGTCATCCGGACTTTGAACGGAACCTGACCGGCTGTGACGGCATAGCCACCGGAATGATTCAGGACGAACTGAACTCAGCCGGCAAACCTGTATTCCTCAAAGAAGTGACCGAAGGGTATGGGGGCGAGAACGACACCGACGGCACATTGAAAACCGCGTGCGGCTACTCAGATGCGTTTGAAGACTGGTACGACCATTCCGACAAAAGCGCGATTGTTGTGTCGTCACTCAAATTGTATGCCACCGGAACCGGTGACTTCTGTAACCGCTGGGGAGACGACGGGGAGCAGTGGCAGTTGTGGGTGTGGGGAGATTGGTGCTGCAATGAAAGCGACGGAGAGTGGTGTGATCTCACCAATGCGAGCAACTGTAACAATTGTGCAGATATTTACACCGACGCGTGCCGCGGTTCCGCCGGTTCGTACTGCTGCGCTTCCATTGAGAAGTTTGACGGTGACCCCTTCTTCTTCCCGCTGGACGGGCTGGGCACAACGGCCACCAGTGAATACGGTACCGCCGGCACCGCACCGCCCTACGCCAATTGGCAGGCTGAAGATGTTGCCACCGAAGAGGCGGGTTTAGCCCTTCCCGACGGCTACAGTCTCTCGCACAATTTCCATTTTACCAGCGAGGTGCGTTTCTGGTTCAAATACGACGCCGGCAAACAGCAGGTGCTTACGTTCCTGGGCGATGATGACGTATGGGTATTTATCAACGGACGACTGGAAGTGGATTTGGGCGGCGTGCATATTCCGTTGGAGAGCAGCGTGACCATCAACGACCTGGGACTGGAAGATGGAAAGGTTTATGAAATTGTTGTGTTCCAGGCGGAACGGCAGACCAACGGTTCAAGCTACAAGTTGACCCTCAGCGGTTTCAGCACCTCCCGCTCGGAGTGTCGACCGGTATGCGGCGACGGCGAAATCGGTATCGGCGAAGAATGCGATGACGGCGTTAACGACGGCGGCTACGGGGAATGCGGCGAAAACTGCAAAATGGACGAATACTGCGGTGACGGCATCGTGCAGGAAGGTTTCGAAGACTGCGACGACGGCAATACCCTCAACGACAAAACCTGCCCTGCCTCCTGCCGCCAGATTGTCGCGGAGTAGGATTCTCTCACGATACGAGAAGAAGCAAATCCGTTTGTGAAACAAGAGTGTACGGACGGGCGGAAAAGATTTTATCATTATATAGGTTTAAGATCATCGCAAGGTCAGGACAAGGAGTGCCGAATGAAGTTGATCATCCGTCACGAAACAGAATCGGAACATAGAACAGTTGAAGAGCTTACGCGAGACGCATTTTGGAACCTCTATTTTCCCGGGTGCGACGAGCACTATCTCGTGCATATCCTCCGTGACCACCCCGACTACCTGCCCGAACTCTCGTTTGTGGCCGAGCTGGATGGGGAAGTTGTGGGTATGATAATGTACACTCGCTCGTGGCTCATCGATGAAAACAACTGCAAAAAAGAAATTGTCAGTTTCGGCCCCCTTTGCGTACATCCAGCGCATCAGCGCAAAGGCATCGGTCGCGCCCTGCTGAATCACAGTGCGAATATTTTGCGCCGGAAAAATATTGCGGGCATTACCATCTTGGGAGATCCGCATAACTATGTGCCCTACGGCTTCAAAAACGGTATTGATTGCAACATCAGTGACATGGACGGCAATTATCCATTGGGGTTGCTGGTGCTTCCGCTGGCTGAAAACGCCTTTGAGAACAAAGCGTGGAAGTGTAAACAAAGCGACGTGTTTGCGTTCAAACCAGAACTGGTCAGACCCTTTGACGAAACGTTTCCTCCTAAAGAGAAAAAGCACCAACCATCCCAGGATCTTTTCATGATAATGGTGAGGGCAATCTTGAGGACACCCGAGTAGTTTTACCGTCAGGCAACATCCAGCCTCCATTTTCTGACCCATTTTCTTCCGTATTGCTATCGGTATCGAATATTCGATCATCTGGAATTTTGGCTGTGCTATCCGTGTTTTCCGGGGAATCCGTTGACGGCGTACCCGATGAAGAATCGGCAGTGTCCGTATTCGATTCGGGTGGTGACAACGGATCGTTTTTCTGAATTGGCGGGAAGAGACCGATGGCAAGCGCATACTTGGCCTGACAAGGCGATAAGGCGCCCCATAAAAATAGTATACCGTGCGGTTTTAGATAATCTCATGTCAGGTGATAAAAATGCGTTAGAATACGATTGTATCCTATTTTGCTTGAAGTGTATTGCTTGATGTATCTGTTAATCCGCAACTTTTACATCGGGCCAAGGGGTTTTGATTTCGCGAATGCCGTCGGGGGTGCCGGTTCGAATGATCATGGTGGTATTGTTTTCAAATGTCACCGGTTCCACGGCGAGGCCGGTTTCCGGACCGCTTTCAATTGAAATAGATGAATCCAATCGGTAAATCGTTTCAAACGGGCCGCCGCCGACAGGCATGCGCATCACCTCGCCGCTGACGCCTCTGCAAAGTACCCACTTTTCATCGGGGGAAAATGACGGCATACCGCACGTCGACCACCGGGTGGTGTTCATCGAATTCAGATTAAGCCGCACAAGGGAAGGGCACAATTCGCCGGGACCGCACATATCGATGCCGCCGGTATAGCCGTACATCATGTCGGCAGTCACGATCATTGCGGCAACGCTGATGTCGTCGATGGTGTCTTCGGGCAGCTTTATCGGGCCCTGCTCATCAACCACCAACCATGATGAAATTTCACACCATTCTTCACATTCTCCGGTCGCCACAATCACTGCGGCTTTTCCCCCGGCGGTTTCGCGCATGGTACATGCGTTTACCAAATGGGAGACCCCAAGCCTTTCTTCGCACCAAGACTTCGGCAACCTCCAGTTTCCGATTTCGTCTCTTCCCCAGCCGTTGTACTCGGCATCCTCCGGATTCGCCGCAACGGCTTTCTCAACATATGCTGCGACCTCACCGACAAATCCTGCGGCGCTCTTAGATGACGTCGCCTCTACCGGTGTGGGTTTTTTGGCTTTGTACTGTGTATTCGGTTCAGAAACGAGGGGGGAGGAGGTTGCCGTCTTCGACGTGAATGTTTCATTGCTTGAATTTGTCGGTCCCGCTCCGGCGCATCCAAAAAACAGTGCACCCAACGCGGCGATAATAATTTTGATTCGTATTGTCATGGCTGTTTTTTACATAGCAATGCGTCTGTTTTCAACTGGTGATTGCAAGAAATGGTTTCAATTGAATTGAATGGTTCCTTACGATAAAATTGGAACGCGACAATTTAAAAATATGAGCGATGGCGAGATTGAGCGGGGGAAGCGATTATATGATAAAAAGGAAGGCAATGGCGATGTACCGGGTACTTTTCATGGTGGCTCTCATCGTCTCGGCTCCGGCGGGTTTAACGGGTTGCCTGGAACCCCCGGATTCTCCGTTGCAGCGGGTTTCCATTTCGGTGGATATGCCGAGGGAGCAACTTGAAAAGGCGGTTGAAACGGCAACCGGCAAGCGGTCGAGCTACAACATTTTTTCAATGTACGACCAAACTGAAACGACCTACTCAGACGGGGTTTCTGTATTGTCTGTAACATTCAAGCGCGGGTACCCCCACGGCATGGGGCTGCCGGGGCAGGACTCCATTCCCGCCATTGATGCGACGGTGTTGTCATGGACGTTGTCAAAGCAATGATTTTCCGGGGGGACGATCCATTTCGTTGCGGTCAACGGCGCAGCTGCCGACAGATATTTTCGTAATGAGGTTGACTTGAAAAATGTTGGCCTTCGATGCATAATAAGGTGAAATTTTTTCCGGAGCCTTTTTATTATGAAAAACAGAGCTATCGTTTTCGCATTGATGTTTTTTATCTTTTTTGCTTCTTCGTGCAAGGAATGTCGGCTTGCATCGGAATGTGCCGCCGGCGAACGATGCGAATCCAATCACTGTGTCGGCGAATCGGTTGAACTTACCTGGGAAACCGACTCGGAGACCGGCAGCCTGTCAACAGACTGGAAGCCGCCGCTGGACACCGGCAGCGATACCGAAAACGATTCTGAAACAGAAACTACAACCATTATCACCGGAAACCCCGACCTGACCTGGGTGAATATCCCCGGCGGAGAGTTTGATATGGGTGCTCAGGAATGGACCGCAACGCAACCGGTACATACCGTAACGGTCGAAGATTTCGAGATGACAAAGTCTGAAATTACCGTAGCGCAATACCGAAGCTGCGTGTCCGCCGATGTTTGTACGGAACCCAGACTTGCGGGTGCCGATGAAAGCGAAAGTACCTACGGGACGCCCGAGCATTCAGATAAAGCGGTGAATTTTGTGGACTGGGAGCAGAGCAGTACCTTCTGCGAATGGGCCGGAGGGTTTTTGCCCTCGGAAGCGCAGTGGGAATATGCCGCCCGCAACCTGGGGCAGGACGTGATGTACCCGTGGGGAGACACGGCACCCGAAGGATGTGTGGAGTCTCATTTCGGTTGGTGCAATGAATTGATTCCGGTGGATGCATGTGAACTCACCGATGGATTCACCGAGCAGGGGCTATGCGAAATTTCGGGGAATGTCTGGGAATGGATTGAAGATGGCTGGCATGAGGACTATTTCGGTGCGCCGACAGATGATACGCCATGGGACGCAGTCATCACCTCATTTGTTATTCGCGGCGGCGGCATGACCTCGGCAAATGATGCCACGTTGAACAACCGCTATCGTTTGGGCGTGGTGAAAACGCTCACCGCGTTTGATCTCGGTTTTCGCTGCGCGCGATTTCCGGAGTAGACCGGAATTCACCCTCAACGATTTACTGCGACGAATTTCTCACCGTATCGGATGAATTGCAAAATCAAACAGACTATAGTATCCGCGACGCGAATAGGTCGTCGGTTTCCCTTGCCATCAGCAAATCATTTATATGCACACCGCCGATTTTGTGGGTCCACCACGTGACCGTCACTTTACCCCATTCCAAAAGAATGGTCGGATGATGGTCTTCAAAATCGGCGAGCTCCGCAATTTCATTTGTGAAATCGATGGCTTCTGAGTATTGGTCGAAAAAGAAAGTGCGGCGAATTTTCTCGATATCGTTTTCATTTACAAATTGCCAGTTTACATGTTCCTTCTGAAATTGCTGACGCTCAAGACGCGGCGCTCTGGGCGCGTCGGGTGAGCACGCCCGGCATGTTTTTTTTGCGCGATTATTCATTTTTCTCCCTCTGTTGAGTTGCTCTGTTCATTTATCTTTCCCGTAACCACTTTTTGAGTGCAATGCCAGTCCGGTAAAAAGGGGTTTTTACTGACTTGTTGCTTATGGAGTAGCTTCGTATGATGCTCGGCAGACATTGCAGAACCCGTTGATGATAGGGTCGGTGCGTCGATTCTCTGAAAAGACCACACCGATGGCATACGGGTCAAGGGGCGGTGCAAGGCTGAGCGGACGTACGCTGTTTTTCAGCGGGCTTTGAGTCAGAACAATATGGGGAACCATTCCAATGCCGAAGCCCAGACTGACCATCGCGATGAGCGCTTCGTTTCCGCTGACCTCCGCATAAATGTTGGGGCGGACATGTTGTTTTTTTAACCAGCGCATCTGTTGTTCCCGCGAACCGGATTCATCGGGTACGATAAATGGGGTACGGCTGAAATCCACGTCGCCGTTGTTTGAAAACACGGGAATGGTATCGAATCCCAGCGGTGCGATACACGTGAGCGAGGTGGACGTCAGGGGAAGAAACCGCACGCCTTTGGGTAACCGGTGGGGCATGGCGGCGACCGCGCAGTCCACCGCTTTGTCCTGCACCCGCTCAATGGCCTCGGCGGCGGTACCTGTGGCCAGGTGAACATGAACCTTTGCAAATTGGTTTCGAAACGGGCGCAATACTTTCTGCAAAATGGTATGGGCGGCCGTGACTGAGCTGTAGATTGACAACTTGCCGGACAGCTCGCCTGGTCCCCCATCGAGCATGGCGCGACATTGCTCCCAGTCATCGAGTGTTTTTTCCGCATACTTCAGGAATGTCTGACCGGAAGAGGTCAGTTCCACATGGCGGCGATCGCGGGAGAACAGGGGATGGTTCAATTCCTGTTCCAATCGTTGAATGGACCGGGTGAGTGCCGAGGGGCTGAGATGTACAATTCTAGCGGCTTTGCCGAAGTGAAGGGTTTGGGCCACGGCGACAAAGCTTTTTAAATCGTCGGAGTTCATCGGTGTTCTCCTTGGGAGCTGTATTGCATAATGTGCAATATAGTATGCCTTATAATTCACTTTATGCAATATTTCACATGCCCTATATTTCAGATATGGGAGCCTGAACGGCTTTTGTTCATTGCCCGGGATGATATAACGCGGGCAACAAGGAGAGGTTGAAATGCCGAACAATTATTTCAATACGCTGTCAATGAAGGACAAACTCAAAGAACTCGGTCAGTGCCGTCTGATGTCGTCCGCTGAATTCAGCGGAATCGATGCGCTGAAAGACCGAAAGATTGTGATTGTCGGTTGCGGCGCCCAGGGGCTGAACCAGGGATTGAATCTGAGAGACAGCGGGTTGGATGTATCGTATGCGCTGCGTGCGGAAGCCATTGCAGAGAATCGACCCAGTTACCGGAACGCAGTGTCCCATCAGTTTGCCTGCGGCACCATCGAAGAGCTGATTCCCACCGCAGATCTGGTGGCCAACCTGACACCCGATAAGCAGCATACCCCGGTAGTCTTGGCGATAATGCCGCTAATGAAGCCCGGCGCCGCGCTGCTTTATTCCCATGGGTTCAACATCGTTGAAGAGGGCATGCAAATTCGCGATGACATAACTGTGGTAATGGTTGCGCCCAAATCACCGGGGTCGGAAGTGCGGCAGGAGTATCTGCGCGGTTTCGGGGTACCTACACTGATTGCGGTTCATCGCAACAATGACCCTCTGCGGAACGGGTTTGAAATCGCAAAGGCGTATTGCTGCGGTACGGGTGGAGACCGCGCCGGCGTGCTCGCATCATCGTTCGCGGCGGAAGTGAAATCGGACTTGATGGGCGAGCAGACCATATTGTGCGGCATGCTGCAGACGGGCGCGATTCTTTGTTACGACAAAATGCGCGCCGCCGGAATTGATGAATCGTACGCCTCCACGCTGGTTCAGTACGGGTTTGAAACGATCACCGAAGCCATGAAACAGGGGGGGCTTACGCTTATGATGGATAGACTGTCGAACCCGGCAAAGATTCGCGCGGCGGCGCTGTCTGAAACGCTCAAGGAAATCGTGCGTCCCCTGTTCGATAAGCATATGGCCGATATCATTGACGGTACGTTTTCGGCGACCATGATGGCGGATTGGCAGAATAATGATGCGGATTTGCTCCGGTGGCGGCAGGAAACCGGAGAAACCGGATTTGAGAAGGCAAAAAGCCATGCCAGAGAATCCATTGCGGAGCAGACGTATTTCGATCACGGAATTTTAATGGTGGCCATGGTGAAAGCCGGCGTGGAACTGGCCTATGAGGCCATGACCGCAGTGGGGATTCTACCTGCGTCGGCCTATTATGAATCGCTGCATGAAACCCCGCTCATCGCCAACACCATTGCGCGTAAAAAACTGCATGAAATGAATGTGACCATTTCAGACACCGCGGAATACGGCAATTACCTGTTTTTTAAGGCGTGCCGTCCGCTGCTCAAAGACTTCATGAACAGCTTGGATACCCAGGTTATCGGCGCGGGCCTGAACGTTGCTCATAACGGTGTGAACAATGCCGAACTCCGCAGTGTGAACGAATCGATTCGCAATCACCCCATCGAAGCCATCGGCACCCAACTCCGCAGCCACATGAACGCCATGAAGGCGGTTGTTTGATTT
>JAFGXQ010000203.1 GCA_016936575.1 Deltaproteobacteria bacterium | reverse complement strand
TTGGAATAATGGAGAACTAAAAAAAATGGGCATGGACCCAGTCCTCAATTTGAAGGGAAAACTTTCCAATTGACAGGGGTCAGTGCACAAATACCAATGATAAAACGCTATGAAATGAGGGTTTGAAAATCATAATGGGTCTTGCTTATGTGTAGGACAAACAGTAACTCTTTTCGCGCTCGCCGTCAGCATGCTTTGCCTTCGCATTGATCCTAACAATCGGTTTATAGCATCTATAATATCACAGCTATTGCCTCTGTGCAGCAATTCTGTATCTGCATCCACAATTCTGCATCCGCGCAGTCTGACTAACCGAGAGGAGAAAGGGGGAACCTTTGCAACTTTATTCAAATCTCATCTCGTCTCGGTTGACAAGCGGTGTGCTATTTGTGGCTCCTCGAAGGGCAGACAAGTTTAAAAAAGTTTGCAAAGGTTCCTCCGTCCGTGTGCCCCACTATGCCCATCGAGAAGTCAGAATAAAAGTGGTGTTTGGAGTAGAACCCCGATCGATGATCGCATTAATGACCATATTCAACGGCAGATGAACGCTCCGCAATGGCCACATATTTTACTTTTGTATTCAGCGTAAAATCCATCCTATCCTTTCCGAAGCGATTGAAAACACTGAATAAATTATTTTATTGGATAAACTTTGCAACATTTTCGGGCATGGTTCTCACCGATTCTTTGGGTGTTTTTTTCTGAACCAGATAAATAAATTTCGTATCGATACCCAACAGTTTTTTCATCATGTATTGCTGCAGTTCGAGTTGTCCGACCGGAGATATACCCCGTTTTGAAAAGATCGCTTTGTCATCAGAACCGCCGGGATATTGCCCCTCTCTGATTGATAGCAGAGCCCAATAGTACCATCATAATTGATGATGGATGTTCTGAACCAAGCGCGAAAAAGGCAATCCGCCAAAAGATCAGGGCGTGGAAATTAACCAAATGGGTACCGTCCTCTCTGGCGAGGTGTCGACAGATAGGGGCTTCGGGAGTGACTTTCTGTGGGATGAATGGATATTCTATGAGAGGCTTCCGGGCGTTTGCGTTAATCGGTGGCGGTTCTTCTGAAGCGCAATGACAACCTCATCAAATGATGCCATTTGTACATCAAAAAACAAAGGGAAAGACGCGCCGATGCACAGTCCAAAAAACTGGGGGTGATAAACGTCATCAGGAGATTTGTCATGGACAGCGGACGGCGAATGGCTTGAGTACGCATTCGATGTTGATGAACCAGGCCAATACACCTTCGTTATCCGCGTTGCCAGCGCTATCGGAAGCCCGGGCGGACTAAACGTGCTGGCGGACGGCATATCAATTGCCGGTGCGGTAACTGTTCCTGACGCCGGCGCGTGGCAATGCTGGGGCGATTTATTGATAGGTGATATTTTCCTCACCGCCGGAATCCATCAATTGCGCTTGGAGGTAAGTAGTGATTACAACATAGATTACATCTATATTCATTCGACTGACGCCGATTGCCCCCCTTGGTTCGCGAGGGTTTCGGGCCCGGCCCGGACGCCCCGGGCGATTACCTTGGGGCAGCCGCTGAGCACGGCGCACTGCAGGTTATCGGCACCCAACTGTGCGATGAATCCGGCACACCCATTCAACTGAAAGGGGTAAGCACCCATGGTATCCAATGGTTTCCCACCTATCCAAAGCATACCGTGTACCATCTGGCATATGACTGGGGTATCGACGTCATCCGACCGGCCATGTACGTGGAGGACTACAAAGACGATGCCTATTGGGCGGGCTACATCGCCGAACCGGAGTACATGACCAACAAATTGACTGAAATCATCGACGAAGCACTCGATTTGGATATATATGTTTTAGTTGACTGGCACATCCACAATAATCCCAACAATTTCACCACACAAGCGGTCCGCTTTTTCGAAGACATGGCCACCCAATACGGTGGCTACCCGAACATCATGTACGAAATTTGCAACGAACCCGAAGGTGTATCCTGGGCAGACGTTAAAAACTACGCCAACACCGTTATCCCCGCCATTCGAGCCATCGACCCGGATAACCTCATCATTGTCGGCACCCAAGACTGGTCTCAACGCATCGATTTGGCTGCCGCCGACCCCCTCACCGGTTACACGAATATTATGTATGCCCTGCACTTCTACGCCGGCGAACACTTCAGCTGGGTTCAGGAACGCGGCAACAACGCTCTAAGCAGCGGTTTGCCCATATTTGTCTCTGAATGGGGCGGCAGCGACTATTCCGGCGGTGACAACGGTCTGTTTTTCCAAAACGAATCCGAAATCCTCGTCGATTGGATGAACGACAACAATATCAGCTGGATGAATTGGAGCTTCAGCAATAAAGACGAAACCTCCGCCGCAGTCAAACCCGGTGTCCGTCTCTTGGGCCCTTGGGCCGACCAAGACCTCACCCAATCCGGAATAATGGTAAAAGGGATGATTAAAGACTAACGTCATCTATCGATATTGAGCCCCCCATCGAAAAAAGCCTGGGGGTCAGTTCTCATGAAAAAGACTTGACCCGGCAAAAACATCCGGTATTTACTCGGTGCATCGAAAAACGTGTTTTGACAATAATTACCGGTGGAGATCCATTTTATGCTGGATTCACCAGAGGGGTTCCAATGTTAAAGAAAATATCACTCTATTGTATTATGACAGTCCTGATGGCGCTCCCATTCTCGGTACACGCGGCACCATCCATTCTGTCAATGACAAATACATCGGGCGATTACCAATGGATTCGTCCGAACCTTAGAATCGTGAACAATGATGCGGTAGATATGGACATGTCCGAGTACACTGTGGAGTATTATATCTATGAGGAAGGTCTCGACATTGCGACGTTCGATAGTTCTGTTTGGTACTACGGTCTCGGAAACCCCTCCGACGTCACCGTATCATTCGACGTTGTAGACCCCCCTGTGACCGGTGAAGAAAAAAATGCCAATTTTGTGATTAAAATGAACTTCCTCTCCGGAACTCTCACCGCGGGAAACAGCGTCGATATATCCGCCGGCATTAACGCAGTGCTCACGGATGGAAGCTGGCACAGCTTCGACGAAACAGACGACTGGTCCTATTCAACAAACACGGTTCAAACAGAAAATCTCGCAATAGTAATCCGGGATGCCAACGATGACATCGTATTCGGTGAATCGCCCAGCGACGACTCTATTCCAAGACCGCACACGGCTCTTGTGAATTGGATGGGCCCTCATAGCACAAGCGACATAATCGACATGAACACGCTCGAAGGGGACGCTTACCGAAACACCGATGATGGACGTGCATACGTGTTTTACAATAACGCTTGGGAAATTCTCGACGACAACGTGCTGTCCGGCGGTGAAATGGCGAGCAGCGACTCTCATCTCAACATGAGTGGCTCCAACATCATCAACGCTGGCAGCGTTCAGGGCACCACGATTGCCGCCAGCGGCAATATTCAAGCCGGAAGCTTCACCGGCGACGGAAGCGGACTCTCCAATATTCAGCTGGAAGACGCGTCTGTCCTTTTTCAGCATCTTGCACCATCGACGTTGGATGCACTCGTTGCATACATCTCAGAGAGAATCACGCCGCCGCAAAACAACTATGTGAGCGTATTGGCAAACGACGCCACAAATACGTTCGAATTCCGCCGAAGCGGGTCCACCGATGGCGACCTTCTTGTTTCGGTGTTTGTCGAACGCCTTGATGGGAGCACATACACTGATACCGTTGTCTTTCCTGACGGTGCAAGTATGGTTGCGATTCCTACCTACCCAGGGACCACGGCAACAATCAATCTCAATCCCGTCATTTACGGTGTAGACCCATTACATACTGTCGCAACACAATCACTGGCTGCAGTGAGTTTCGAAATAGCGGGTACCGGCGCGCAACGCTACTTGGTCGCGCGGCTGGATGAACAGTGTGATGTTGCCGTTCCCATTCAGTATCGCACGACCAGTGAAGACGGTGTCGTAACACTGCGCACCATCACCTTTCCGGCTTTCTCTACCGCAATCGGATTCAGTTACGAGGGCATATACGGAGACACGGTTGAAATCATGCCTGATCCCAGGTACGACATTGCCTTCGATGGAGGGACCGTTCAGTTCCCCGTTGTAACTGTCAGTTTTGAAATCGCCGGTTCCGGCGCT
>JAFGXQ010000202.1 GCA_016936575.1 Deltaproteobacteria bacterium | reverse complement strand
GTCTGTTTGGGCCTAATGAGCCCGTTTATGCTGGTAACTAATGTTACTTTAACTGACAGGAAGGGGCCTATTCATAGAATCTCCTTATACAAAACAATCAGGTAACAAAATCAGACATTCACAAGAACAACTACTCCAACTCTTCTCCTCTGCTCAGCGCCGCGTCTCCGAATTTCTGCAATACTTCATCAAACGCCTTGTCCAGCCGATGTCGTCGTTTTACTTCTTCCCCGACAAACAACTCTTCCTGACCGCCGCATTCTATCAACTGAAACGCGGCCATCCCCACCAACCGATACTTCCTGGATAAATCAAATTTCTCAAGCAGCGGGGCTGCCGCCGCCAACAATTCTTTTGCGTTGTCCGTCAGCTGTTCCGTACTTCCCTGACGGGTCAACAAATCAAACTGCGCAGTCTTCAATTTCACACGTACCCCCTTCGCCCGCAGTCCTTCCTTTCGCAAGCTTCGCGCAATGCGATCGGCACATCTGCGCAAATGAGGCCAGATGTTTTCTGCACCGGATATGTCCTCACTCAGGGTATACTCTTTTCCAACGCTTTTCGCTTCTTCCCGGGGGTGAACATCCCGCGCATCAATATTATTGGCCAACAGCCAAATATGACTCCCCTGTTTTCCCATCTTTGATTCCAACCACTCCCGATTGCTGGTGGCAACGTCTTTCACGGTTCGAAGCCCCATCTGCTGCAACCGCTCACGGGTCTTCGGCCCCACCCCCCAAATGCGTGATACATCCATCGGCCAAAGCGTATCACACTCGGTTCCCGGCTCAATGACTGTCAATCCATCCGGTTTGTCCATATCGCTGGCGACCTTTGCCATAAATTTCGTGGCAGCAACCCCTACCGAAATGGTCAACCCGCCGGTGGCGGTGTATACGGCCTTCTTGATTGCACGACCCATCTCCGTGGGAGAACCGAAGATTTTTTCCGCTCCGGTCATCTCCATGAACGCCTCATCCACACTGAGGGGCTCCACCTGCGGCGAAAACTGCGAAAACACATCCATGATGATGGACGAAATCTCTTTATAGCGCCCCATGCGCGGTTCCACCACAATCGCATGAGGACACAATTGCAACGCCTTGACCATTGCCATCGCACTTTTCGCACCGAACCGCCGCGCCTCATAACTCGCCGTGGAAACCACGCTCCGTTCACTGCGCCCGCCGATCAATAACGGCTTGCCCCGATACGCCGGATTATCCAATTGCTCCACCGCCGCAAAAAATGCGTCCATATCGGCATGTATCACTATTCGTTGCCATGGTTCGGTGTTCATATAATTCCATTCCAATCGCGGCGGGGCACCAACCGCATCGCCGCATATCAGCGTCACCTACTGTATAAATGGTTCGAATGAAAAAAAGAATCACTTACGCGACAACTTTATCCAATTCGTCGGCAAGTTCCTGAAGACCGAAGGGCTTTTTCACAAATCCCACCGCCCCCTGGGCAAGCATCGTCTTGATCACTTCATCTTCCGGGTACCCTGAAGAAACGATAACTTTCGCATCGGGATTCACTTCCCGCAATTGCTTGAATGTTTTGCTGCCGCTCATTGTGGGCATCACCATATCCAACAGTACCAGAGAGATACTCTCCCACTCCTCAGAATAGAGGGATATGGCCTCTTCGCCGCTTTGTGCCTGCAACACCTCAAACCCCATGCGTGCCAACATGCGCACACATGTTTTACGAACCAAATCTTCATCATCCACCAACAAAATCCTCTTTGACTCGGCTGATTCCACAGTTCCCCCCGTTGTGCACAAACACGTTCTGTATTTATAGAAATTTCTACTCAATATAGCGCTCTCAAATTCATCGCGCAAATATATATTCAAATTTATGCTCTCATAGAACTCCGTTCCGACGAATCAACCCCGTTTTTCCATTTTCTAAGCCTCAAAGCCGTGGTACCCATCAACTATTACCCAACAACCGCAACACCAAGGAGGCCCACATGGTTATTGTACACGTTTTTGTGGATGTAAAACCCGATGATGTGGAGGCATTCAAAGCCGCATCCACCGCCAATGCAAAAGGCAGTATTCAAGAGCCCGGAATCGCGCGGTTCGATGTGGTGCAGGACATTGAGAACCCCACCCAGTTCATTCTGGTCGAAGTGTACCGAACGGCGGAGGCCCCGGCCAAACACAAGGAAACCAGCCACTACCAGACCTGGCGGGACACCGTGGCGCCCATGATGAATTCTCCCAGGCGGACGATAAAGCTTCAAAATATCCACCCGGATGATTCCGGATGGGGGTAACCATGGAGATACCGCAGCAGTCATTTTCATTTCTGACCGCAACCCGCATCGAATTCGGCGCTCAAAAAGCATCGACCATCGGCCGTGAAGCCGCATCATTCGGCGCCCGGGCACTTCTGGTGTGCGGTGCCACCGCGGACCGAGCCGAAAAACTGCTGGCAAATTCCCCGGTGTCTACTCACACATTTTCTATTCCGTCGGAACCTACCACAGACGACGTTATTCGCGGAACCGCGCTGGCCAGGCAGTCCGCGTGCGATCTGGTGATTGCCGTCGGCGGAGGCAGCGTTATCGATGCGGGAAAAGCGATCAGCGCGATGCTCACCAACGACGGCGAGCTGTTCGATTATCTGGAAGTAATCGGCCGAGGAAAACCGCTGTCCCGACGAACGGTACCGTTTATCGCCGTTCCCACCACCGCCGGCACCGGCGCCGAAGTAACCAAAAATGCTGTTCTCCGCTCGGTAGAACATCGGGTGAAAGTGAGCATGCGGAGTAACTACATGCTCCCCGACCTTGCAATCATCGATCCCGAACTCACCTATAGTGTACCGCCCGCAGTAACCGCCGCTACCGGGCTCGACGCATTAACCCAAGTAATCGAACCGTTTG
Source organism: Deltaproteobacteria bacterium (assembly GCA_016936575.1). Classification (GTDB taxonomy): domain Bacteria; phylum Myxococcota_A; class Polyangia; order JAAYKL01; family JAAYKL01; genus JAFGXQ01. The sequence goes on along the minus strand of JAFGXQ010000202.1, from coordinate 82,053 downwards.
TATCTCAAAAATCCAATTCGCTGACAGACGCCCTCTGCCGTGAGGGCATCCGCAGGGCAGCTCGAAGTCTACGGAGCGCATTTGACGAGGGTGATAACCCAGGCGCGCGGGAAGACATGGCATTGACCAGCCTGTTCGGCGGCATCGGCCTGGCCAACGCGGGTCTCGGCGCGGTACATGGGATTGCCGGTCCCATGGGTGGTATGTTTCCGATTCCTCACGGCGTAATCTGCGGCCGTCTGCTGCCGTCGGTCTTTGCGGCCAATGCGGCTGAAGCATGTAAAACCAAACCCCTGCGTCGAAAATTCGCTGAAGTATCGGCCCTGCTCACCGGTCGGCAGACCGCCACGGTGGAGGAGGGAATTCAGTGGTTGAATGACCTGTGCACGCACCTCAACATCACCGGATTCTCCAGCTACGGCGTTACCGAAACCGATATTCCCGCCATTGTCGCCGCAGCCGAAAAAGCAAGCAGTATGAAGGGGAATCCCGTCCGTTTAACCACGGAAAAACTCACCGACATTTTGCGTCGTTCTCTATAGCTCCCACCTGCCGATTCACAGATTTCACCCTTCCCATTGGAAAAGGGATGACAAATCGCGTTCGCCTCGGTACCCAACCGTCAATTTTGCTGTTCACGTCGAATTTCCGCTGGAAAAAAAGCCTATTTTAAAGATACTGTCCTTACAAAAACGTTTTAATTCAACTTATGCCAAACACGCATCTAAAATAATAAATCAAAGGAGTACCATGAAACGCACATTTTTAGTTCTTTTGCTGGGCGGACTTCTCGGGGCTTGCGCCAGCAGCAGCGAAGACAACGCCGACAACACGCACGATTCTGAGCCGCAGTTGTCCACCGACAGCGACTCCGATACCGGTTCAGACAACACCGTTGTTGTATATGATACCGACATATCGACCGATTGGGATACCTACCCCCCCAAAGGTGACGGCCTTGCCCTAACGCCGCCCATGGGATGGAACAGCTGGAATCGCTTTAAAAGCACTATTAACGAACAGCTGATTCGCGATATCGCTGACGCCATGGTAAGCAGCGGCATGCGAGACGTAGGCTATCAGTACATTAACATCGATGACACCTGGATGAACAGCGGCGAAACCGGCGCACGAGACGAGAATGGCGTGCTCATGGCCGACCCCCTTCGATTTCCAAACGGTATTAAGGCGCTGGCGGACTATATCCACACGTTGGGACTGAAAATCGGCATCTACGGCGACAGGGGCACGGCCACCTGCTCGAATATCCCCGAAAGCGGCAGCTACGGATACGAAACCCTGGATGCGCAGACCTTTGCCGGCTGGGGAATTGACTATCTCAAATATGACAATTGCAATCCGGCCGACGGACGCGATTCCGCCATCGCGCTTCAGGATGACTACGAGGTGATGAGCGCGGCGCTCCGGGCATCCGGACGCCCCTTCGTGTTCAGTCTCTGCGCCTGGTCCTGGCAGGGGGAATGGATGATCAGCGCCGGACACCTGTGGCGTTCCACCGGCGACATCAGCGATTGCTGGAGCAACGAAGACGACTGCTACTGGCGTAAAAGCTGGGAAAACGGCATTGTCGACATCATTGATACGAACGCCGACATGTGGCCCTACGCCGGGCCCGGCCATTGGAACGACCCGGACATGCTCGAAGTGGGTGTGGGGCACCTGTCAAACACCGAGTACACGGCACACTTCAGCATCTGGGCCATCATGGCCGCACCGCTCATCGCCGGAAACGACCTGACCAATATGGACCAGGCCACCATCGACATTCTCACCAACACCGAAGTCATCGCTGTCGACCAGGACCCGGCCGGCATTCAGGGCACCCGTGTTGCGGATTGGGGTGTGGGCGACCACGAAGTATGGATGAAACCGCTGCACAAACCCGACGGCCCCATGAAAGCGGTCGTGCTGTTTAACCGAGGAGAGGAAGCGGCAGACATTACCGCGAACTTCAGCGACCTCGATATTACCGGTACCGCCATGGTGCGCGACCTGTGGAAACACGAAGACCTGGGCGATTTCACCGACTCGTTCACCGCCACTGTTCCCGCCCACGGCGTGGTCATGGTAAAAATGGTCGATATTTCGGAATAACCCTGACGAGGGCGTTTACACTGTTCCGTTAAATTCTTATCATCTGTGTACCTGGTCGGCGTCACGACAGCACAAATAACCGGTTCATACTTTTCAATATACATTTATCTGCATTTGTCCTACATTTGCGGGCATCTATTTTCGCTGGGACGTCGGGCAAAATCGGCACTTGCCTATTTATTTCAACATGTTGCGAAGTGAATTAAAGGAGGGATTGCACCTATGACATCCAACAAGAAGAATTACACAGCACCGTTGACCGTTCTGACCTCACTCTTTTTTATGTGGGGGTTTCTCACTTGCCTCAACGACATAATGATTCCCCACCTCAAGGGCATATTTGATTTAAATTATACCCAAAGCATGTTGATTCAGTTTGTGTTTTTTGCGGCCTATTTTATTTGCTCCGTCCCATCTGGCAAGCTCGTCAAAGCGGTTGGGTACAAAACCGGTATCATTATCGGACTGTTGATTGCAGCCGCCGGCGCGGGGCTGTTTTATCCGTCAGCGTCCATGCAAAGTTATAATCTGTTTCTTGCAGGGTTTTTTATTCTCGCGGCAGGGATCACGTTGCTTCAGGTAGCGGCCAATCCGTTTGTCGCCATCCTCGGAACACCGGAGACCTCTTCCAGCCGACTGAATTTAACCCAGGCGTTTAATTCGCTGGGAACCACCGTTGCGCCCCTTTTTGGACACTGGCTGATACTTTCGGTGATAACCGAGAGCATGACGCCTCTGGCCAAAGCAGAAGCGGTCCAGGTACCGTATCTTCTTCTGGCAGCGGCGCTGGTCATCCTGGCGGTGCTTATCGGTTTTTTCAAGCTGCCCACAATTTCCGGCGGCAGCGCTGATGGCGATGAACGCACTGATGACGGGTTCGACAAATTGCACAAAAGCGCCTGGGCATACAAGCATTTATATCTCGGCGTCATCGCCATTTTTGCTTATGTTGGCGCTGAGGTGGCGATTGGTTCCTTTTTGATTTTATTTTTTGAGGACCCGAATATTGCGGGAATCTCCCATGCTGCCGGCGCCAAATACGTCTCTATTTTTTGGGGCGGCGCAATGATTGGGCGGTTCTATGGTGCCATCTGGCTTTCCGACAAAGGATCAAAATCCCGAAAGTATGTCACATCTGCCGTAGTAAGTGTGGGGGCGTTTTTAGTGGGGTGGTATCTTACGAAAGACATCGCGCTGGGAGCCGTATTCTGGGGGTTCTCGACGGCCAACCTCATCGCCTTCCAGTTTGGAAAAAACGATCCCTACAGAACATTGGGCGTGTTCAGTTTCTGTACTGTGGCGTTGGTGCTCATCACAGTCGTAGTGTCCGGACCGTTTGCCATGTGGTCAATTCTAGCTGTGGGCTTTTTTAATTCAATCATGTTTCCAACAATCTTCACTCTCGGTGTGAAGAAGCTGGGCAGGCACACCCCCCAGGGTTCAGGTGCACTTTGTGTGGGCATCGTTGGGGGCGCTCTGGTTCCCTTGGCGTCCGGTGCAGTTGCCGACGCCGTCAACATCCAGCTGTCATTCCTGGTACCGGCTGCATGTTATTTATATATTACCTTTTATGCGTTCGTTGGTTCAAAGATTGAGGCGGCGTAACGTTCAGAGTGCCGAGGAAGCACGGGTTCGATTTTCATGATCTCGACCAGCCTAAAGCGGATAGATACGCGAGCGCCGATTTTAAAATGGCTCTTTCCCGGACTGGTTGCGGCAGCAGTATATGCCAATACCTTGGGGATGGATTTTGTCTGGGATGATTTCTATCTCATCCTTGAAGATCATACTGTAAAATCTCTCCATTACCTTGATGTCATTTTTACGAGTGACTTTTTTGGACACCAGGAATGGGATTTAAGGTACGGATACTACAGACCGCTGGTGTCTCTAACTTACCTATGGGATTACGCAATCTGGCAGCGTAACCCATTCGGATATCATCTTACCAATGTGCTGTTGCACGTTGCAGCGACGTCGCTTGTGGCGATGGTGTTGCTGGCGTTGCGTGTCCCCCAAAAAGCGACGTGGTGGGCAGCGCTGCTCTTTGCGGTTCATCCAATGCATACAGAAAATGTGGCGTGGATATCGGGGCGAACCGATGTACTTGCCTTTGTTTTATCCTTGCTGGCCATGTGGGCGCATTTGCGTTCGCTCAAGACAAATCGTCCGCTATCCCTGAGACTGTTGGCAACTTTGACGTTTTTTTTATCGCTATTGGCCAAGGAACCCGCTGTAGTGGTGATTGCATGGATTGGCATTGCCGCCCTGTGTGTGGAAAAACAACGATGGCGCCAGGTCGCTCTTTCGCTCATACCGTACATTGCCGCTATTGGGTTCTACCTTGTGCTTCGATTTGTCATCGCCGATGTGCCGGGTCCCAATCAGAGATCGGATGTGTCACTGCTGACCAAACTGAGCACCGCGCCCTTTACACTGGTGCGCTATATCGCATGGTTGTTGCTTCCAATCAAACAGAGCGCATACATCCGAAATCCGTTTGTGACCGGAAATTTTGATATTCGCCTGTACGTGGGGGTGCTCGGGTTATGGGGCATTGGATTTGCTGCATATCGGCTGAAACGGCGTTTTCCGAGCGTCGGTCCATTTATTTGGATGACACTTGTTGCCATGTTGCCTATTGCGGGTGTGCTTTCGGCGTCGGGGCCGTCCGATATGGGTGCCGTAATGGCTGAGCGCTTTTTGTACTTTCCGTCGTTTCCCTTTATTGCAACGGTTAGTGTTGCGTTGGTGGGCCTTACCGAAACAATGTCGGCAAGCGCAAAAATTCGTCATATTCTACCGGCGTTCGCGCTGACGGCGGCTTTTGCCCTTGGGGCGAAAACGGTGGACAGAAATCTTGTTTGGAAAAACAACGAGTTGTTTTACAAAGAAACGCTGTCGTCGGTACCATCTGCCCTTATTTACGGCAATCTGGCCACGCATTATATTCATACCAGGCAATGGGACAAAGCCGAAAAAATGCTTTCCGAGGTGAAGCAATTCAATCCAGATGACTATCATTTGCTTGCCTCCCGCGCGTTGCTGCATGTGGCAAAGCAGGAATTCGACACCGCGATTTATTATCAGAAAAAAGTGGCGGCCATGGCCAGGCGGGGCAGAGGCATTGCGTACAACAACCTGGCATTCCTGTATCGTATGACGGGTGATTTGAAAAAATCACAGGCGCTGCTCGAAGAGATTTTGTACAACAAGGCAGGCTATGCCGACGTGTATTTCAATCTGGCCGAAGTCTACCGGGAAACCGGGAAATATGACGAAGCGGCAAAGGCGTACAAAGAAGCCCTGAAAAGGCGTCCGGACAGTTTGCAGACAGCGGCAGCCTTCGCCGGCATGCTTTTAAAACATGGTGATCTCTCGGCGGCTGTGAGCGTGCTTGAAACCCAACTCGAGATGTATCCGAATGATCCGGGACTACTGAACAACCTTGGGCTGGTATACAAACAGATGCACCAGCCGAACAGAGCGCGCAGGCTCTTCGAGCGCGCAGTGCACATCAATCCATCCTATGCGAGAGCCCGTCTTAACCTTGCAGCGGTACTTCTTGATTCGGGTAAGAAAGCTGAGGCAGACATACACTTGCGCTACATCATCGAAAACATTCCCGGTTCTAAAGAAGCTGTGACGGCCGAAGGACTCCTCGGTGATTCGTATTAGGCGTTCCATTTGGTTATGGTAAGCAGGAGAACAATTTTAACAGGATATCCTCCCGTGGAGTGACGACAGCCCCGCCGGACTGCACGGGCGATATTGACACAAATGCTGCTACAGTATATGTAAAATATGATCATAAACACTTTCTCGAATGTGAGCAAATGACCCCAATTTTATCATCGAGAATGGAAAGGGATGAATTTTATGTCGACCCCTGCCTCTTACCTTAACTTCAAATGTTTTCGGTTTTCCGCATATTCGGCTTTGCTACTGTTGATTGTTTCCTGTTCACATTACGACTGGACGGATCAGTCAGCCGTTGATGATGACTTGACCGACAGTGACAGCGAGCCTGACGGCATCAGGACCCAAAGCGCTGAGGAACGGACAGTGGATTATGCAGAACGGGAAAGTGTGGAAAAGGAGGATATATGCGAGGCGGTGAGCTACCAGATGCCTTTCACCGAACCCTATGTACCCAGCGACAGCATTCGGGAGCTGGTACAGCTGGATATTGCCGCCATGACTATAGAGCAAAAACTGAAACAGATGACCGGTACAGATTCCGGAGGACTTAAAAACGACGGTGATATATTCAGACAGCTGGACGACGGACCGGCCGGCATTCGTGGCTTCAAGTTTCGCGATGGGCCGCGGGGACTCAATCTTGCAACGGATTTATACATGAGTTCGGGAGATGAGGGATATGCCACGGCGTTTCCTGTATCGGTGGCCCGAGGGGCCAGCTTTGATATGGACCTTGAGTACGAGATTGGGCGGGCTCAGGGTGAGGAGGTGCTGGCATCGAAACACCATATGCTGCTCGCACCTACGGTCAACCTTCTCCGTCATCCCGCGTGGGGCCGCGCCCAGGAGACCTACGGGGAAGATCCGTTCCTCCTTGGCCGAATGGGAACCGCGTTCACGATTGGGGTACAGGAGTACATTCCAGCCTGTGTCAAACACTTTATTGGGAATAATGTGGAAAACGACCGTGCGCGACTGGCGTCGTCCATGGATGATCAGACACTGAGGGAGATATACGGCCGCGCATACGACATGATAGTCAATGATGGCGGTGTGGCCTGTGTAATGGCTGCCTACAACCTGATTGAGGTCGATAACAACGACAGTGAGAAGTGCACCGAAAGTGCATACTTACTGAGCGATGTCCTTCGTGACGATTTTGGATTTGAGGGATTCGTGATGAGTGACTGGTGGGCGATGACCAACGGCAAACCCGTTGCGGAGCTCTCTCAGGGCGTTTATCAGGCAGTGGCGACAGCGGGGGTAAAGGCCGGCATGGACATGGAGCTGCCCTGGTCCCTGAATTATAGAGAAGTGCCCGCGCTCGTGCAGGGCGGACAAATAGACGAATCTCTCGTAAATACCTCGGTGGCCAGAATTCTTGAACAGAAATATCGGTTCAACCTGGCGAATCTGTCCGAAACCGAACCCGGCTTATCGCAGCCTGACGTGGGCTGGGACTATGGCAATACCAGTATTGTAGACACAAATGACGAACATCTGGCTCTCGCCGAAGAGGCCGCTCTCAAATCAGCAGTGCTTCTCAAAAACGACGACAGTACCCTACCCATCGATTTGGACTCCGGCAAGACGCTGGCAGTGCTCGGCGCCACGGTGGAATTTACGCTGACCGCCATTAACTTTGCGGGCTCCGTGAACTACGCGGAAGACGTCATCACCGGGGACAGGGGATCCAGTCTGGTGTTTAACGATCCGAACAGAAGCACCAGTCCGCTGAAAGGCATCGAAGCCGCAGCGAACGCCAAAGGCTTGAATGTAGTGTTTGGCACGAGCGCCGACGAGGCGCAGGACGCAGACTTTATCGTTGTTCTTGCCGGTCTCAACGCCATGGATGAGGGAGAGGAATACACCGGTGCCGGCGACCGTTCCACCTTTGCTCTCGATGGAAAATTGAGCGACTCGCCTCAGAATGACCTCATCAACGCTGCGGCGTCTCTCGACAAACCCATGGCGGTTGTGCTCATTGGCGGCAGTGTCATTGATATGCCCTGGCTCTCCGACGTCGATGCAGTGCTCATGGCGTGGTATCCGGGAATGGCAGGTGGGAAGGCCATCGGTAAACTGCTGTTTGGCGACGCCAGCCCCAGTGGCAGATTGCCCATCACCTGGCCCACCTCCTGGAATCAGGCTCCCGAATTCAATCCCGGAGATGTGGTGCCAATGGACTATTTCGCCGGCTATCGATACTATGAAAAACAGGACGAAACGCCTCTCTTTCCCTTTGGCCACGGTCTCAGCTATTCAACCTTCGACTACTTGAATCTGGAAGTGCCCTGCAGTTCGGTCACCCAGGACTCCGTTGTCGAAGTCAAAGTGGATGTCAGTAATCGGGGCGATATGGCGGCGGATAACGTTATTTTCCTGTTCACGTCGTATCCGAATTCGAATGACGAACGGAAGCGTGTTCGGCAGCTCAAAGGCTTTTATCGCGTAAGTCTTGACGCCGATGAGACCAAACAGATCACCATGCCGCTGCGCATGCATGATTTGCGCTTCTACGATGACGGAGAGTGGAAAGTGGAGACCGGAGATCTGGAGATCAGCATTCAAAGGGATGCGAACACGGTGATTACCAGCACTTTGACAGGTAAGGTCCTCACGGACAGTATTCAAGTTGTCGATTCCGCATCAAATTAGCAGAACATCCACGATGTTTAATTACTTTCTTCGCCGAAATGAGATAAAATAGCCTAACAGGCTGGTTTTTAAAAGGAGGCTCCAAAATGAAATTTTATTGGTTGTGCTTAATTATAACGCTATCGTCGGTGATTGCCCTGGCGTGCTCAGGGGAAAACGATACCAACACGGAATACGTTGACGCAGACAGCGATTCCGACTCGGACTCCGATTCTGACTCGGACTCCGATTCTGACTCCGATGGGGATTCCGACTCAGACAGCGATGGGGATTCCGACTCAGACAGCGATGGGGATTCGGATGGCGATTCCGACTCGGACACAGATTCCGATTCAGATACCGATTCCGACTCGGACACCGATTCCGACTCGGACACAGATTCCGATTCAGATACCGATTCCGATTCAGATACCGATTCCGATACCGATTCCGACTCGGACACCGATGCTGACTCGGACACCGATGCTGACTCGGACACCGATTCCGATTCAGATACCGATTCCGACTCGGATGGCGATTCCGACTCGGACACCGATGCTGATTCGGACAGCGATACCGATGCTGACAGCGATACCGATTCAGACGGCGATGCGGATGCGATAGAACAGATAGTGGATGACCTGCTCTCCAACCTGAATGACGACCAGAAAATAGGTCAGTTGGTACAGGCTCAGTTTATGGATATCAGCACATCGACTGCAAGAGATCTGTGTTTCGGTTCAATATTCAACGGCGGCGGTGAAGATCCCGTAGGGCCGAACAACAATCCGGAGACAACGGCATCTAAAATTGATGCGATGCAAACAGCGGTGATTGATGGTTGCGGCATTCCGATTTTATACGGTGTTGACGCGGTACACGGCAATGCCACTTTGCCGGGTTCCACCATTTTTCCCCACAATATTGGTCTGGGTGCCGCCGGCGACGCAGATTTGATGGAGCGCATTGGGCGCGCCACCGCCATTGAGTCCAGGGGAACGGGAATCAATCTCAACTTTGCTCCCCAGATTTCTGTAGTCAGAGACATTCGCTGGGGTCGCGCCTACGAAGGGTTTGGAGAAACTCCCGAAATCAACTCCGAAATGGGCGCCGCGTATATTTACGGACTGCAGGGAATGGGCAATCTCGAAGACGAAGCGTCCATGGCAGCGACCGCCAAGCACTATGTTGGTGACGGCGGCACCACCGATGGCACGAATCTGGGCGTTTCCGAATTCTCGGTCGATGTGTTGATGGCCGTCCACTTGCCGCCGTTCGAAGCAGCGCTGGATGCCGACGTCGCATCGATTATGCCTTCTTATCACGACTGGACAAGAGACGGCATTACCTATGAGATGACCGCCGACACGTACTCTCTCACCAACCTGCTGGTGGACGATCTGGGCTTCAACGGTATTCGACTTTCTGACTACGACGCCATCGCCCGACTGTCCGGCGGTGAGGAACGCTATACACTGGACAAAGTAACCACCTGCTTGAACGCGGGCATCGACATGGCGATGATCGCAATGAGCATTCAAACTGGACCGGGATGGACCAGCGGTTCCGACGGTATTGCCGAATTCATGAGCGCAGCCAGAAGCGTGAGCAGCAGCCGCATCGATGACGCGGTACGCCGCATCCTGAGAATCAAAGTGAAAATGGACCTGTTCTCAAATAATTTCAGCAAGGCGTTTTCAAATTCATCTCTGCGCAGTCAGATATGGTCTTCGGAACATCAGGCACTCGCGAGAGAAGCGGTTCAAAAATCGCTGGTGGTCGTTAAAAACGACGGCGCGCTTCCCCTCGACAAAGGCGAGGCGGTTCATGTGTCCGGACCATTTGCCGACAACATGGGTGCCCAGGCCGGTGGCTGGACCCTCGACTGGCAGGGTTCGGCGAACTACAGCAATTCACAGCTGCAAGGGGAAACCATCGTTGCCGGTATGCAAAGTGTTGGCAGCAATGTTTCCTACGATGCAAGCAACCCGAGCGGCGGCAGCGGTGACAAAGTGGTTGTGGTCATCGGCGAGTATCCCTATGCCGAAGGCTTTGGAGATCACGGCGCGCGAATGTCGTTCGATCCAAATGATACCTCAGCGCCGATTGCGTCAGTGTACCTGTCGGATCAGCCCAATTACAACGTGCTGACCTCAGCTCTCAGTAGCGGTAAATCGGTTATTCTGGTTATTCTGTCCGGCCGCCCACTGATCATGGATCAATCCGTAATCGATGGCTGTGATGCGATTGTAGCCGCCTGGCTGCCCGGATCACGGGGTATCGGCGTTGCCGACGTCCTGTTTGGTGACGTGTCGCCCTCAGGCAAGCTGAGTCACACTTGGCCCAAAAGCTTAGATCAGGAGCCGGTCAACGTGGACCTCGCGGTCGGCGAACGGGGAAATGATGCCGACAGCACGGACATCCTCTATCCCTACGGTTACGGCCTCACGTACTGATTTACCGCGCTCCGTCATCTTCCCAAAGCTGTTTACATTCGGTTGATTCGCCGCATCGGCCTTTCGCTGCTGCACCCATTCAGATATTCAAGTCTATTGCCCCGGGTACCGCCCATGCGAAGAAAACAATATAGGCGCAGGGAACCAAAAAAATCGGACGGCTCTTCGGTTTCAATGATTGGGAATATCAGTCTAAAAATCGTACTGGAGTCGGAGACGGCCGCTGATCATCCGGGTGGTGTATGGATCGGTTTCGGCGAAGCTGGGGTCAAAGTCCCCTTGGGCGAAAGCGCCGACCACTTTGATGTAGAGTCGTTCCATCAGCAGGTACTGGATGGCGCCGAATGCCTGGAGGTGCGCGAACTTGCCCACTTTGTTTTCTTCATCTGTGTGAGTATCCCAGAAAAAGGTGTAGTGACCGCCGGCGCCGAAGAGCAGATTTTTAATGATGCGCAGATTGACAAATCCGCCGGCGCTCCATTTGGTGTAACTGCCTTCCTCATCGATGTATCCCTTGTTATCCATATGATCGGTGATGGTCCAGCCGTAGGAGCCGCCGAATTCGACAAATTCCTTCACGATAAACTGTGCCGTTCCGCCAAATCCACGCGGTTCACGACGTTCCTTGCCCTGGTCCAACTGGGTCATCTGTTTTTTGTATTCGCCACCGCCTTTGAGTTTTAAGAAGCCGAAGTCAAGGATGCCGGCGATGCGCACACCGGTGGTATTGAGGCCACCGTCGTTGCCGACCTGTCCCAGCACCTCGAATCGAAAGAAATCAACGGGGTAAAAATGGCCGGCGATATTGCCGGGACCGGAGGGGCGATAGTAGGCGTCCGTGACGCCGTATATGTCCGGCACCGTGAGGCCGGAGTTAAGCTCAAAGGCGCCGCGTCGTTCCTGGGTGTTCAAATCGAGGCCCATCCCCAAATGGTACAACTCCCAAGCTTCGAAACGACCGGCCTGGACGTCGAATGCATGCCATTTTCCCACGCGTACCCAGAGGTCGTCGGTGTCGCCCACCTGAGGCTGGCTCACGTTCTGATCCTTGTTGGCCACGAGCTCGGCCTGTCCCTGAATAAACCAGTTGTTCCGTGTATAGGTGGGGGTCATCCGCAGCACTGCGCGCCCTTCCTGAATGACATACGTGCTTGTGGGCTGACTCGATTCGTGGCGGTCAATTTTTTCGTAGCCGGTATCCACCCACACCGTGCCGGAAACGCCAATGCCGGACTGGGGCATATACGGCCACTGAAGACCATGGAATGTGCGCCACAGAGATCCGCCGATGATGCCGCGGGTCTTGTAGGTGGGATAGGCATCGCCCGTCAGTTTGCGAATGCCGACTGCATCGAGAAAATTGCTGTCTTTTTCTGAATCTTCAGAATCACTAGGGACGGTCGCTTCGGCAGCCCCTTCTGTTCCTGACGTATCAGCGGTTGCCGACGGGGAGGCAGTGGCCAAGGTGCTGCTGTCATCGGGTGCTTCTGCGACCTCAGGGGCGCTGCCGGCGTCGGTATCGCCCGCATCTATCGTTTCGATCTCTTCTGATGCGGGTTCGGTTTCTTCTGATGCGGGTTCGGTTTCACCAGCGACGTCAGCGGAGTCTTCATCGGTCAGGTCATCCTGGGCCGCCGCAGGGGCGGTGGCGAGCAGCAGCGTAGACGTCAGTGACCCCAATGCCAGGTAATTTTTAAGTAAACAAATGAAGTTGCGAAATGGATATATTTGTTTTTTCATCGTGCCTTCTTTTCGGTAAGCAGCGCTCAGGAAATTGGTTCTGTCTTTTGTGCGTACTCAAAATACGAAGGCTTTAACCGATTGTCCAGAGCAAATATGAGTCGTCTTATAGCTTTTGACTCGCTCAAAAAATGCGTTCACCACGTGTAATCCGACAGCAGTGAAAAAATTTCCTCTGGCTGGTTTTCGTGAACTCAGCACCTTTGAAATGGTAGATGGAGATTGACCGGAGCTGTTTTTGTTTCTACAATTCAAGTTAAGGTTATTGCGTTATTTTTCAGCTGGGAAAAAGTATTATCGTTTGAATTCGACGTTTCCTCTTGCCAGCCTTATTCAGCCTTGAAAGTTCGATGAAAGACATTTAACGAGGTAAAAACATGAGACCCAAAATAATCTTAATTTTACTGATGGCACTCACCGGAGTTCTACTGGCGCAGGGCTGTGGACCAGATGAGAATCCCATTGAGAACACTGATGACAACGACGCCGACGCAGATACCGACAGCGACGGAGATAGCGACGCAGATAGCGACGCAGACGGTGACAGCGACTCAGATACCACAAACAATCCGCCCGATTGCGAGGTGGACGCGTATGAAACGTTTGACACCGCAGTGCCCACCGGTTGGACCGTGATTAGCACAATTGGCGGCAATTCCGGCTCCACTTCCGGTTCTGGAACGGACAGCGACACGACAGATGACAGTGACGTAGAGGTTGACCCGGCGAAAACATGGCATCACACCACTGTAACAGACGAAAGCAACCCCCACGATGGAATGGAAGAAGGATACATGACGGTGGGCGGCTATATAGGTATGTATGAAACGCTGCAAACCGACATCTATCCGCTGCAGGGTTGCGAGACGGTCACGCTTGCCTTTACGCATTATTTCGATGACTACGGTGCAGCACTGGGCAAAACCGATGATCGCGGTGAACTGTGGTTCATTGGGGATACCCCGCCGTGGACGCTGGTGGACACCTACGCCGACAATGAAGACAAGGCGGCAAAGCATGAAGAAATCGATCTTTCATCCTACACACTCGGTCAGTCAACATTTCAGCTGAGATTTATTTTTGCAGACGAAAGTCAGGGGAACTACGGCTGGTCGATTGACAATGTCTCCATTACCGCCGAATAACGAACAATATACAGTGACAGCATGGCGCGTTGTGTGAATTGCGCTACACCATTGTCGCTCCGACGATGGACTGCGTGCTCACACAGAATCGGTCTCCTCCCAGGTGATGTAACAGTTCCAGGCCGTTGTCGAACACCAGTTTTCCGTCCACAAAGTGACGTTCATCCACGCGGGCGGATACCACCTGGGCAATGAGCAGCGCGGAGGACCCCATATCGACCACATGAGCGATTCTGCATTCCAGATTGGCGAACGCTTCGCCGACAAGGGGCGCCTTGATTTTCTCGGCCGACTCCCGCGTCAAACCGAATTTTTCAAATTTATCCACACCCGTTTTTCCCGACACCCTGCCGCATGCGAGCACCTGATTCACATGCCGGGCCTCCGGAACGTTCAAAGCGAATTCCCCGCTTCTGCGAATGAACTGGTAGGTGTGATGATTCCGGCTGCATTCGATTGCAACCATCGCGGGGTCGCGCCGCACGGGCATATTCCAAGTTACGGTGAATACGCTGTCGTTGTCGCCGTCCCCGGCGGATACCCACACCACACATCCGGGATTCAATAAACTGTGAATATTTGAATGAATTTTCATCTTTGTCATCGAACACTCCTTACTATGCCCGAACCGATGACCATGCACCGAATCGGTACACCGCGAATACCACTCAGCGAATTGTCTTGATCAACTGCGCGAAATAGGCGGGCATTTCATGACGAGGATACCACGCCAATGCAAATTCCAGTTCCATTTCCTGCCCTTCCATCAGGTCCACCACCTGCTTGGCGCGAAACAACGGCTCCGCAAACTTTCGCGTCAACACCGAATAGCCGTGCCCCTTGGCCACCAACGACGCCAATGCGTCGATGTTGTTGGCCAGATGTCGCTCTTTAATACAGCCTTCGAACAAATCAAACATCTTCAGGAACTGATACGTCGCATTGTCACTGGCATTGAAATCGATAATTCGTTCGTTGGCGATAATATCTTCGATTGCGCGATGCTTCCACGCGGCAGGACCCACCAGAATATACTGCGATGGCGCCAGCAGCTTGGAATCCAGCTCATTCACTACCTCACTGCGCGACAGCACCGCCAGTTGCGCCTGTCCGGACTTCAGTTGCTTCAGCGATGACTCATCGTCATTCAGATTGAAGGTAAACGTTACGTTCTTGTGTTTGCCTAGGATGCTCACCGCGCCGGGAATAATACGACAGCGCATAATGCTCGACGGACCGCAGATATGAACCCGAACCGTCGCCTCATCATTGCTGTTATATAGAAAAGACAGCAACTGCCCTTCCAGATCTTTGGCACTGCGGCAATATCGGTGAAGAGCCTCGCCCTCGGGCGTCGGGTGCATTCCCTTTCGAGAACGCGTAAACAGGGTGGTGCCCAATTGGCGCTCCAGCGCGCGAATTCGCTGCGTCACACCGGTTTGCGTCAATCCGATTTCCTTGGCTGCACCGTGCACGGTGGAGTGCCGAATCACGGCCATGAACGCTTCTAGTCCTGGATGTAGTAAACTCATAGTTGTTCATCAATACAGTATATCTATGAATTTATCAATCAGTTACAAACACGGTACAGCATACGTGAAAATGAGCATTCACAATTTTCCAATTTTCCCAGACAGACTGGACGATTTATGCACTTTTTACCGTATACAGATGGCTGGAGCGTTGCTATACAGAAACCTAATTTTCGCCGCTTCCAGCCGTTTGAGGGAGTGAAAATAAAATCAGTATCGACTGTAATTGCATGAAATCAATCACGTTTCAGGCGAGGTAAAGCATATAATGACTGCAAAGAAGATCAAATTAGTACTTGAGGACGGGACCGTTTTTGAAGGAACCAGTTTCGGCGCCGCACACAGCGTGGCGGGTGAAGTTGTGTTTAACACCGGTATGATGGGATACCCCGAAACACTGACCGACCCGTCCTACTCCGGACAGATTCTGGCGATGACTTTTCCGCTTGTCGGCAACTACGGCGTTCCGGAATTCAAATTGGATGAGAACGGACTTCCGGTCGGATTCGAATCCGAGGGCATTAAAATTTCAGCGCTGGTGGTTAGTGAGTATTCCCCCAATCACAGTCACTACCAGGCGGTACAGTCTCTTGGGGAATGGATGGAAAAATCGGGCATTCCCGGCATCAGCGGCATCGATACGCGCACACTCACCATCATGCTGCGTGAAAAGGGAAGCATGCTCGGAAAAATTATCGTCGACGGTGAGGATTTACCTTTTCACGACCCCATGGCCACCGATTTGGTCGCATCGGTCGCGCCGAAAGAAGTAAAAAAAATCGGAACCCACAAAGCAGGCCAGCCCACCGTAGTTCTGGTGGACTGCGGCTGTAAAACCAGCATTACCCGCTCGCTGATAAACAGAGGACTGAATGTCATCCAGGTACCGCACGACGAATACCTGTTCAACATGGATTTCGACGGAATTTTCGTTTCCAACGGTCCTGGTGACCCACAGATGTGCAAAACAACAGTGAAACACCTCGAAAGCGCCCTGGCGCTGAACAAACCCATTCTCGGTATCTGTCTCGGAAATCAAATTCTTTCCATGGCCGCCGGTGCCGATACGTACAAGCTGAAATTCGGTCATCGCAGCCAGAACCAACCGTGTATCGAGATGGGGCTCGATGAAAACGGCGAAACGATTCAAACCAAAAAATGCGTCATCACCTCCCAAAATCATGGATATGCCGTTAAAGCCGAACACCTCGGAAGTGATTGGCAGGTGTGGTTCAAAAACGCAAATGACGGTACTGTCGAAGGAATCAAGCACAAATCCAAACCGTTCTGGGGGGTGCAGTTTCATCCGGAAGCCAACCCCGGCCCCACGGACACCGCCTATATTTTCGACCTGTTTGCCGAAGCTGTTAAAGGAGGGTCCAAATGAAAGCAGTCAAAAACGTCATTGTACTGGGCAGCGGCGCGCTGAAAATCGGCGAAGCCGGAGAATTTGATTACTCTGGCAGCCAGGCCATCAAAGCGTTGAAAGAAGAAGGCATTCGCACCGTTCTGGTCAACCCCAATATCGCTACCATTCAAACGTCTGAAGAACTTCCCGACGAAGTATACTTTGTTCCGGTTCGTCCCGCATTTGTGGAACAGGTCATTGTCAAAGAACGCCCCGATGGCATTTTGCTGGGCTTCGGCGGTCAGACCGCACTGAACTGCGGGGTTGCGCTGTACCAATCCGGCGTCCTCGAAAAATACGGCGTGGAAGTATTGGGCACGTCCGTGCAAACCATTATCAATACGGAAGATCGCGAGGAATTCGTTGCGCGTCTAAATGAAATCGGCGTGGACTCGCCCCGCAGTATTCCCACCGCCGATATTGAAGAAGCGGTAGAGGCTGCCACCAAAATCGGGTATCCGGTGATGGGCCGGGTGGCATACGCGCTCGGCGGTCTCGGTTCCGGCGTCTGTTACAACGAAGAGGAGCTTAGAGATTTAGCGGCAAAGGCATTTGCGCACACCGAACAGCTGCTGATTGAGGAGTATCTCGACGGCTGGAAAGAGATTGAATACGAAATCGTACGCGATGCATACGACAACTGCATTACCGTGTGCAACATGGAAAACCTGAACCCCATGGGCGTGCACACCGGCGAAAGTATTGTGGTGGCCCCCAGTCAAACCCTTACCAATGAGGAATATCACTATCTTCGTGAAATCGCCTTGAAGACGGTTCGGCATATGGGCGTGGTGGGAGAATGCAATATTCAGTACGCGTTAAGCCCCGACAGCAAGGAATATCGCGTTATCGAAATCAACGCCCGGTTGTCCCGGTCTTCCGCGCTCGCATCGAAAGCCACCGGGTATCCGCTGGCGTTTGTTGCGGCCAAGCTGGTTATCGGACGCTCGCTCATCGAAGTACAGAACTCGGTAACCCGCGCCACGTGTGCCTGTTTCGAACCCGCCCTCGACTATGTAGTGGTAAAAGTCCCCCGCTGGGATCTGAAAAAATTCCAAGGGGTTTCCCAACGTATCGGCTCCGCCATGAAATCTGTCGGCGAAGTGATGAGTATCGGCCGCAAATTCGAAGAAGCCCTGCAGAAGGCGTTGCGCATGCTTGAAGTGGGGGCCAAAGGTGCGGTGTGCAGCGATATGGATATAGAAGATCTGGACCGCGAACTTCGCGAACCATCTGATAAACATATCTGGGGATTGGTCGCTGCCCTTGAAAAAGGAATGACTGTTGAAGAAATCAATAAAATCACCAAAGTGGATCGCTGGTTCCTCGATAAATTAAAAATCATTGTCGACATCAATGAACGACTGAAAACCACCGGCGCTGCAGTACTGACAGATTCCGAACTGTTAATCGAAGCGAAAAAGCACGGCTTTTCCGACAGCCAAATCGCGATTTCCACCGATAAAACCGCTGATGAGGTGTATCAGGCACGACAATCGCTCGATATTCATCCCTGGGTGAAACAGATTGATACCCTGGCTGCGGAGTATCCGGCGGCGACCAACTATCTCTACTTGACGTACAATGCTTCAAGGCACGACCTCGAGCTGGACTCCGGCGGCGTCGCCATTCTTGGACCGGGCGCGTATCGAATCGGCAGTTCTGTGGAATTCGACTGGTGCTGCGTCAACACCGTGAAGACGCTGCGCAAGTACGGATATAAAACCATCATGATCAATCACAATCCCGAGACGGTCAGCACCGATTACGACGAATGCGACAGATTGTATTTCGAGGAACTTTCGTTCGAAACCGTGCGTGACATCTACAATTTTGAACGTCCGCTGGGGTTGATTCTTTCCATGGGCGGACAGATTCCCAACAACTTGGCGATGCCCTGCCACAACGCCGGGCTCCGCGTGTTGGGCACCTCGCCGATAAATGTGGATCGCGCCGAAAACCGGAATACGTTCTCCAGCATGCTGGAACGCCTCAATGTGCATCAGCCCGCCTGGATGGAACTCACATCTCTTGATGAGGTATATGAGTTCGCGGAACGCGTTGGGTATCCGGTACTGATTCGGCCGTCCTATGTGCTTTCCGGTGCGGCCATGGCGGTCGCCGTCGATAAAGGTCAGCTTTCCGAATTCCTGAGCGAGGCCGTTGACATCTCTCCGGAGCATCCGGTGGTGGTTTCTAAATTTGTCGAGAACGCGAAAGAGATTGATGTGGACGCGGTTGCCGCCAACGGAGAACTGGTTTGCTGGGCGGTATCTGAACATGTGGAAAACGGCGGCGTGCATTCCGGAGACGCGACCCTGGTGCTCCCCCCTCAGCGCACATATCTGGAAACCATGCGACGGATTCGCAAAATTTCTCAGCGCGTGGCCAAGGAACTCGATATCAACGGACCGTTCAACATCCAATTTCTGGCCAAACACAATGACGTGATGGTTATTGAGGTTAACCTGCGCGCATCCCGAAGTTTCCCGTTTGTCTCTAAAGTGCTGAAGCGAAACTTCATCGAAGCGGCCACCAAGGTTATCATGGGACGCCCCATCGAAAAGCAGTCCACGTTCTCACTCGACTTGGACTACGTGGGCGTAAAGGCGCCCCAGTTCTCTTTCACCCGCTTGAAAGGCGCCGACCCGACTCTGGGTGTGGAAATGGCCTCTACCGGCGAAGTAGCCTGCTTGGGATGGGACTTTGATGAAGCGTTTCTCAAGGCTCTCATTTGCGTGGGATTCAATTTCCCGGTGAAAAATGTATTGCTCTCCACCGGCCCGCTGAAAGCCAAAGCGGCATTCATAGAAGGTGCGAAACTAATGAAGGGGCTGGGCATTGATTTCTATGCCACCGGCGGAACCCACGACTTCCTGAAACAGCACGGTATTGATTCCGAAGTGCTCACCTGGCCGCTCGACGAAAAGCCGCACAGCGCCATCGATGTTATCAGGAACCGCAAAGTCGACCTGGTTATCAATATTCCGAAAACCTATCAGAAAGAAGAGCTGACCAACGATTATCTGATTCGCCGCGCGGCGGTGGATTTCGGTATTCCGCTGATCACCAATATGCAACTGGCACAGCGTCTGGCGGAAGCGCTCTCCAATATTCCGGTTGAAAAGCTCACGGTCAGACGCTGGTCGGACTATAAAATCTAGAATTATCTGCGCTGCCGCCTGTTTCTTTTCCCCAGAAAAAACAAAACCCAACAAAAGAAGCAGTTCTTCTTTTGTTGGGTTCATCGGACAATCGTTGCTGTAAAAACTCCCGCATGAATTAAATGGAATTCTTACTCCTGAATCTTGTCCCGGCCTCCTTTTGAACCGACGAAACCAGCATTTCATCAACTCGGCCTACTCATCTAAGCGATTAGATGTGTTCCTCTGCCCATACTAGTGCCGCATGTCATAAAAATAAGGGGGAACAAAAATGATAAAAAAACGCAATATCCGAGAAAAACCGGATATTCAGTTACATACGCTGACCAGCCCCTCAATTCGCCGAAAAATAAACTTCTCTCCGGGGCTGAACTGCTTTGACATTTCCTGAAGACACGCGATGTATTTGTGCAATTCCGAGGAGGTTCGATACCCGGCACCCCGGGCCAATTTGTACAGATGCTCAACCGACTTTCTCGGCAGTAATTTCTGAATTCGCGTAAAAAAAGCGAACAATTCGCTGATTCGCTCCGGCTCCTTGGTCGCCACCGCCAAATCGATCAATAAATTCGCCAGCTTTTCCAATTCCGCCTCGGCCACCAAGCGCTCGCCCTCCTTCGGATTCACAATTGTATCCATCCACCGAGATACCAGTTTATGGGCTTCTTCGGTCTTGTTTTTACTCAGCGCTTTCTGTGCCAAACCAGCCAGCATCTGCCCTGAATGAAGTACCGGAACACCGGTATCCACCAGAGAGGGATCAGTCGGTAAATCAATTTGCGCAGTGTCACTGGGGCGATTAATCGCGATACCTTTGGGTTGGCCGCAATGACCGCAGTATTCGTCCTCTAAAGAAATCCAATTCCCACAATTGGGGCACGCGGAGAGTCCCATAGTATTGAGCGCCGCCCGCTTCAACTCGCGTATCTCGGTAATTTTTATCACCTGGTGACCAATCCCCACCGTATCCCCGTCTTTCAGCAACACTCGGCCGCTGACCGGCTGCCCGTTCAACTTGCACCCGTTGCGACTTCCCCGATCCTCCAGATACAACTGATCTTTTTCTTTGATTAGTGTTGCATGAACTCTGGACACGCTCGGATCATCAAGCACCAAATGACAATCCAGACTCCGACCAATATCAAATCGCCCCGCAGGCGCCTCAATATTTGAATTCTGATAGATGATGCGAAATCTAGCCATTTATATCTCAGTCAAACAAACGCAGAAAACCAATGTTGTCACTCGGATTTCAATTCAGTTCTGTTGTACTATGTTATGAAACAATTGTCATACTTTTATTCTTTTTCAACACTGCTGTACGCATAAAGAAATGATCATTATTCTATACGCTTACCGTCGATCATGTTGTCAATTGAAATAACACTGCGGGAGGGGAGAACAGCATGGCCCTTGCCATACGCGCGTTAAAAAAGGTCGTCCAAATCACCCTGGTTGGGTTCTTCCTGTTTCGGTGCCGGTTCCGCAGGTTGTGCATCGTTGCCCTTTTTCTGGCTGCTGAATCCGCCATCAGATGAATTGGGATCATGACTCAAATTGCCGTCATGGGCCTTGCCGGTGTACTGATCAATCACGGATTCCTGCTGGTCGTTATAATCCACGCTATTGACCGCTGCATCGATTGTGGAAGAAATTGACGAGTCTACTGCGCCGGATGATTTTCCTTTGTTCTGACGCAACTTGCTCAGATAGGTTTCTGTCACCGCCGACGAAAGACGCAGACCATACACACCGAAAAATTTCGAACCGTCCAGAACGGAAACGAACGTATCGTCGTCGCGCCAGGCGATTTTCACCAGATTTCCCTGATCGTCCATCACTTCGGCGCCCTTGCAGCCCAGCACATTCTCCATGCTGCCGTTGAATTCATCCAATGTGATGCCGCCCAATTTATCGATGCGGAACAACCGCACCCGTTTCCAGAATCGGTTATTGATAAAAAACAGGTATTCCACATATTTTCCGGCATCCCAAACCAGCATCGACTCGTTGTTGTTGTGCGTGAATTCCACGTCAACCATGTGCGACTCGTACCCGGTGGTCTGACCGTTGAACGACACATAGCTGTCTTTCACTTTGTTCAGCTCTGCGTGCATTTTCGCACGAATGCGATCTTCCGCCAGCAGGTCACCAGAGTTGGCGCTCATCTCCGTGTTATACTTTTCCCGAATTTTCGCTTCGAAAATAGAGAACACCTTCTTCACGGTCATTCCCCACTCGAACCCCTCCATTAAGTCCGCAACACCTTCGGTTTTCGGCCAGTATGACGGATCGTTGGCATTCACTTTCGCTTTTTTTCCTTTTTTCTTGAAACCGGGCGCTCGACCGTAATTGGCGCCGGGCACAATAATCTGGTTGTCTTCCGGTCCCAACTGCACATCTTCATACCCCTCAATGCCCTCTGTTTCTTCCATATCCGGCGCCACAAATTCCGAACCCGGCGCCTGGGGAGAAGTGGGCTCTTTCACCTTGCCGGCACACCCGAACAACAACAACGCGGCCCCCAACAAAATTACCAATGTTTTCTTATTCATCCGTTCCTCCTAAAAAGTGAGCAAACTCTTGTCGCGTGAACATCAAAAAGTGTTTCGCATCTTATCACGTCGCATCGCAGAGCCAAGTTTCTTTTTCCGCTTTCAGTGATTTTGTAGCATCCTCCACCGGTCCACTGAAAAAATTAACCAATACTAAAACCGGCCTATGGTAACCATTTTGAAAATTTTTCAAAATTGGGATATAGCGAAAACCGAAACCACGGTAAAGACGACAAATCGCTTACCATGACCCGAACAAAGGATATGTAAAATGACCCGGGCGAAAAAAAAATGGTACGTCATCCTCCCGCTTATTGTGATGAGTATTTCCTTCGGCTTGTTTTCCCTTCACCTCGAAGCCCAGGAAAGCGGATTCAGCAGTCTGAAAAATACCATTTCAGGATTGGTGGCCAAGAAACCAGGCAATTCAGTGGTGGGGGTGGCGGTTGTGGACATCCGCACCGGAGAAACCATTTATACCTACAACGCGAATCAGGCGCTGAATCCGGCATCAAACGCAAAGATTGTCACAGCTGCCGGCGCCTTGAAATTATTGGGGCCGGAATTCACATTCAACACAGAGCTGTACGGCAAAGTATCTACGCGGAATGTACAGGGCTCGCTCTATTTAAAAGGGTATGCGGACCCGACATTGCGAACCGCCGATTTATGGGCGCTGGCACGAGAGCTGAAGGCGAATGGCGTAAGACGCATCGGCGGCGGCATCATTGTGGATGACAGTTATTTCGATGAAAATAACATGCCGTTTGCGTTCGACGAGCAGCCCGATGAAGACAACAAATTCAGAACCCCGGTGGGCGCCGTATCACTGAATCACAACGCTCTGGGAATTCAAATTCGCCCAGGCGCGACGGCGATGACCAAAGCATTGGTGGATATGGATCCACCCGAATATGCCATGGTTGTCAACGACAGCCTGACTACCGCAAGCGGTGCGTACAACCCGAAAATTTCATCTACACCTTACGAAGACCGCACAAAAATTCGCGTTTGGGGACAGGTCCCTCTGGGCGCCACCCCCACTTGGTATTATCGTCGCATCGACAATCCATCTCTGTTTACGGGATACGCGCTGAAAGGCGTATTAAAGGAGCTGGGAATTTCCGTCGGCGGTGACGTTCGAACCGGCGCCATTCCCTCCGGCACGCCGCTCATTGCCCGACATTCTTCCGAAGCATTGTCCAGTGTACTTTGGGAAACCGGGAAAATGTCGAACAACTTTGTCACCGAAATGGTGCTGAAAACCATTGGTGCGGAATCGGCTCCCGGTCCGGGCACATGGGAGGGCGCCACAGAAGCGGTGGCCAAACAGCTGACCGCCTGGGGCGTAAAAAAAGGCACATATAAATATCGGAACGGCTCCGGACTGTTTTCAGCCAACGCATTTTCAGCCAATCACTTTTGTGCGGTGCTTCGCGCTGCGTACTTGGATACCACCATTCGACCGGAATTCCTAAGTCAGCTCGCAACCGGCGGGGCGGATGGAACAATCAAGTCACGATACCAGCACAGTTCGACGAAACGATATGTTCGCGCCAAAACCGGTACCCTCGATTCTGTATCTGCGCTTTCCGGATACGTTCTGGACGAAACCGGCCAGCATCCGATTGCTTTTTCCATTCTGGTGAACAACGCCTCCGGCTACGTGGCCGCGGCCCGTAAGTATCAGGAAGACATTGTCACCGCCATCGCACGCTATCTCAATAACTAGCTGTGTGCTGTTTTCTTTTCTGATACAATTTTTCTGGTACACTGGTGTAAAAAACCAAGTAGGTCTTCTATGAAAATACTTGATTGTAACAAACTGGTATTTCTTCTTTCTGTTGCCGCAGCGTACTTCGGAGGCGGCACGGGGTGTCATTCTTCGTCCTCAACTGACGACACCGACAGTGACAGCACTCACGCAACCGATTCAGACACCGCATGTCGCCAGGTACTGACCGCGACATTTCGCGACTTCACAGAGGCACATCCCGATTTTGAAAGAGACGACAGTGGTTGGGGACCGGCCGTCGGGCTCATTCTGGAGACTTTGGATGAGCAGCGAAAGCCCATATACAACAAGCTGAGGGGCGACTGTAAACTGAACGAGAACGGAACCTGTCCCAGTACAGACACCTGGCAGAATACGCCTATGTGGGGGTACCAGGACACCGACAGCGACTGGCAGGCGGAAGAAACCTTTTTCACCTGGTACCGCAATGACGATGAGATTCCACGACCGATTTCATGGTTTACCGGCGATGAAATCAACCGCACCATCCAAAAAGAAATTCTACTGGAACCCAATCCCGATGCGCTGAACAGCCTATTTTTCGACAGCAGCCTGTTTTTACCACTGGATACCGATGAAGGCTTCGGTCCGTCCCCCGAAAACACGGGAGAAAATTACCTGTTCACCACCGAAATACATACTCAATTCGACTACGTTCCCAAGCAGGTGTTCACCTTTCGGGGCGACGACGACCTATGGATTTTTGTAAACGACAAACTGGCACTGGATTTGGGCGGTCTGCACGAACCGTTTGAAGGAACCATCGATTTTGATGCCCTGGCCGAAGATTTGGAGATTGTTCCCGGAAACCGCTACCCCATGGACATTTTCCATGCCGAGCGACACTCCCCCGGCTCAAATTTCCGCATCGAAACCAACATCAGCTGTTTTGTGTCAGTCGTTCCTGAGTAACCGCTCCGGCTCACGCTGCGTTGTTCCCTGCCAAATAAAAAAATCACCATCTACCGTGCTACGCATTTGATTTTCTGTGCTACTGTGGTAAGTTCTCCCGGAGTCTCCCCACCGGGAAAGGAATGGACATGGCAGAATCCACAACCGTGCTGATCGGCACCGCAATCACCATCGCGCTGATGCACACCCTCGCGGGTCCCGATCACTACCTGCCATTTATCATTCTGGGACGTTCTGAAAAGTGGTCCCTGAAAAAAATTCTCTCTTGGACCGCCCTCTGCGGCGCCGGGCATGTGTTGTCTTCTGTTTTAATAGGCACTCTCGGAATCGCGCTCGGCTGGAACGTTCATCGTCTTCAGTGGCTGGAGGGTCTGCGCGGCAACATCGCGGTATGGGCACTGATCGCTTTTGGGTTCGTATATATGTGTTGGGGCATTCTCCGCGGCATTCGCGGCCATCATCACAGCCATTCACACCCCCACAGTCATCCGCATGATTCCGCCCATACGCACAGCCGCACCTTCTGGGCGCTCTTCACCATCTTCATTCTGGGGCCTTGTGAACCGCTGATTCCCATGCTGATGTTCCCCGCAGCCAGCCACAGCATAGGGGCGATTGTTCTGGTTGCCGCAGTCTTTTCCGCTGTTACCATTCTGACAATGATCGCTTGCGTACTGCTGGCGTACATGGGGTTTGAACTGTTCGAATTTAAAATCGTCCAACGATATGTGCACGCATTCTCCGGCTTTGCGATAGGCGCCAGCGGACTGCTCATCATGCTGGCAGACAAATAACACGCCGTTCCGATTCTGATATTTTTTCCAGCCGAAACTAAAGTAACCCGACGGGTCGCCGTTACATATACTGCGGTGGACCGCATGGGGCAAATGTATGAACGACGAGCAAAAACATCCTGTATCATGGTTTCCAGACGATACTCTGGAGGCAGAACTTGAGCGTATTCCGCTGCATCTTCTGGTTGCGGAAGATGACCTCGCCACCCGCAACATCCTCACCAAAACCCTGACCAAATTCGGCTATCGCGTCAGTTCCGCAGCCGACGGAGCGGAGGCCATGAAACTGCTTCAGAACGAGGACGACCCGCCGGAGCTGGCGATTCTCGACTGGATGATGCCGGAAATGGACGGCATTGAAATCTGTCGCGCCCTGAAAAAAAGAAAGCGCCCCTTCGTTTTCACGATATTGCTGACCGCGCGATGCCAGGATGAAGACATCATTGAAGGTCTCGATGCGGGCGCACATGAATTTTTAACAAAGCCGTTCAACATTCACGTTCTTGCCGCGCGTGTCGCCGCGGGCGCGCGCATTGTGCGGCTGGAAAAAAAATTAATGATAAAAAGCGAAATTCTACGGGATTATCTACAAAAACTCGATTCGATCTGAATTCCACTGTTCCGACCCCTTTCGCAACAGCGCAATCTTCACCATCTCCTAAAGATGCTTGACCCGATTTTATTGGGTCTCGTATAATTGGTGCTTCAGAAATTGCCAGATGCAAAAAGGAATCGACCATGTCAGTACAGCAGCTATGTATTCTTTGTGTTGCCGCGGTGTTGTTATTCGGGTGCGGCGTTACCGGTCAAACCCATGGCGGAAACACAACCGCGTCCGGCGCAGGCGGCCCCTTTCAGACCCACGGGCGGGGAATTACCAACGCCGAGAATGTGAACATCAATCAACCGTTCGGCTGCCCGGTGGATCCCGCTTCGTTGGGGATGATGGAACCGGTGCATTGGCCGTATGAACGGTTGGCCGATCAATGGGGAGGAACCGCACTCCGATATTCTGATGTACCCACGTCGAAAGCGGTGCCTGCAGAGCGATGCGGCGCCCACGACAGCTACGAATACCTGACGATGTTGACCTGTGACAACGGGAGTCGCCCCTTCTCCCATCTGGAGCAGGCGCAAGCGGCAAGGGTCGGCAGCATGGGCAGCGGCGGCAGTTGCGGATTCATTGTGGACCTGTACCAGGTGCGCTGCCCCGAAAAATCATACGAAGTGTATATTGACATGTACCACTGTCCGGAGGGGCAATCTGTGATTTAAATGAAAAAAAAATTCGGCGGGTTTACTTTTGGTCTACCTCGGGGTCCTGTCAGGTGAAGTGAGATCATGGGTGCAACCGTAAGAATCGATTTCGAGTTGATTGCGCAGCTGCAGAAAAATGATGCCGATGCCCGGCATCGTTTCTGGAGTGCGTATTTTCGACCGGTGCTGGCAATATGCACACGGGTGCTCGGGCCGGGCGCGATTGCTGTCGACGTGACGACCGATTTGTTGAACGATTTCATGTTTCGCTATGTACACAATGTTCAAAGCCCTTCTGCGGCATGGTCGTATCTGAAACTAATGGCGATTCGACGTTCTGTGCGGGAGAAAAAAAGAGGAATGAAAAACGAACCCGTTGAAAATATTGCAATCAATTTGGACAACACCGACTTTTCACAAGCGGATATACAAGTGATGCTTTCGAAATTGGAATCGTGCCTGGCACTCTTAACGCCGAAAGCGCAGAGTGCGATTCGTATGAAATACACCCAGGGAGTAAGCAATGAGCAAATCGGTAATACCGTGGGCGGAACCAAACAATATATCGGTCGGCTGCTGCGAAAGAGTCTGGAGATGTTGCGTGATTGTATGGGGCGAAAAGAGGTGAGTCATGGCTGAAGCAGTTTTCACCGTATCTCAGATTGAAATGCTGTTGGCGATGCGACGCTCTGATAAAGCGGCCGATGACGACGTGCCGCTGGAAGCTGTTGCAGCGGCGTTAGAGAACTCCATGCAGGGCATTGCCGCGCGGGAAGAGTTGCACGGACTTGCTGAGGTGAAAATTACAGACGAAGAAATGGGCCTGTTTTTGTCTATTCGGGACGAAGAGATTTTTGACGCTCGAACGGAAGCGGATGTGCAACGGCCAAAGTGGCGAACAGCTATTTGGATAGCCGCCGCCGCAGTGGTGGTCATTGCGGTAGCAGCTGCAATGGTGGGTTGGAGAAGCGAAATTTTTAAGACATCCCCAACCACGCTTACGCCAAAAGGAATGACTCATGATTTTCAGATAGCGGTAAGCCGCAACGGACAGCAGTTTCCGCTGACCGTGGGAAAGAATGTTGAAACCGGTGACCATCTCGGATTCTTTTACACCACGCCGGAAGACGGCTACCTTGCGGTATTTTTTGTAGATGCGGCGAAAACGGTGCAGCCGCTGTTCCCAACCGCAGGAGATACTTCTTATCCGATAACTCGGGGAACGAGTGTGCCGGTGCCCGATGGCGCGGTGGTGACACCGGCAATCGATTGTGAATGGATTGTTGCCGTATTCTCGTCGACAGAAATGTCGCTTCGAGAAATTGAACATGAAATAAAAAGAACGATGCAAGTGGATTCCGATTGTCATTTGCGCGTCACCCCTGGAGGGACATCTCGGGTGCGCATAAAACAGATACGGGGGCGGGTAACCAAATGATTCGAGTATGGATTGGAATGTTTATACTGGGCGTCGCGGGTATGATGAGTTCCACCGCAATGGCGGTAACCATGAGGTATGCGTTGATTGTGGGGAACAACACCGGCGTTGACAGCGACGGCACTACGCCGTTCATGCCGCTCAAGCACGCAGAAAAAGAAGCCTATAGATTAAAGCAAAAGCTCATCGGGTTATCGAATTTCGCGTCAGATTCAAAACGAACGCTGCTTCTCACTGGTGCGACCCAAAAAGACGTTCGCAATGCAGTGTTGCGACTGGCGGCACAAAAAAGAAAAGACGAGCAGACACTTGGCAAAATGGAGTCCATTTTTTTGTTTTATTTTACCGGGCATGGGCTTGAAGGTCGCTTGCTGATGAAGGACGGTGCACTGTACGCCGATGAAATCGGAAAGTTGTTTGAAAAAGTAAACGCGGATTTTGCCGTGGGGGTATTTGACGCCTGCCACAGCGGTTCCCTCTCTCCCAAAGGCGTGGTGTCGACGCCGGGGTTCAATATGTTTCAAGAGATGCCCCGAGAGGTGCTGAATGCCAAGGGGCGAATCTGGTACGTATCGAGCTCCGCGGAACAGGTCAGTTACGAAGACAGCAATATAGGCGGAGTGTTCACGCATTTTTTCATGAAGGGGCTTACCGATGCCCCTAAAAACGGCCCGGGCATTACCCTTGAGAGTATATGGAATTATGCTCGAGAACGAACGGTGGCCTACACAGCGAAACAGAATCGGTTACAGGTTCCGGAACAATATATTTCGAATTTTAAATCAAGCGCACCGGTGTATTTTTCATTTCCCAAGAAGCGAACTGCTACACTGCAGCTTTCGAAAGGGCTGCACGGAAAATTTGCTTTGACATACGCCGATGGGCAGCTGACCGAAATTATTGAAAAGAAGCCGGGGAAACCGAAGCTGGTGGCGTTGTATGCCGGAGATATTACACTGAGCTATATTCAGGGGGAAGAGGTGCTGCATGTGAAAAAGTTCCATGTGGAAGAGGGGGGAGAACTGATTTTACGTTCACTGTCGGATTTTGCGCCGGAAACACCCTTGGCCAGCAGTACGCAAACTCTGTGGGCGAAAGGCACCGATGATTTGCAGACATTGGAGCTTCGCAAACAAACCGCAGGAACGTCTATGTTACTTGGTCTTACCTACGGATACGGCGTGGCTTCGAACGGAGTGTTATCGAGCGGTCATATGGTTTCGGTGCCGGTGCGGTTCGATACCCGGCGCTGGTTATTCGGTGCATCTGCAGGGTATGTGGCCGATAGAGAATCATACGTTGCATGGGGATATCGGGCAGACAGTCTGGCTGCGGTAGCGGAAACAGCGCTGGCGTTTGATATTCACAGCAATCGGTTGGGGCTGGGAGTTGATTTTCAATACATGCATCTGTGGCAGGAGTTTGAAACCAAACGACACCAGCAATCAAATTCTTACAGCCCGGCCGGTCGTATTACCTGGCTGATGAGAAAAGACAAACGATTCAGCGCTGCGTTGTTCGTTCGAACCGGTGCAGTGTACAGCAAAGCCGCATCCGCACTGCATGATTACTACTGGGCTTTTACCGCCGGAGCGGGAATGTCAATTTTTCTGAGAGTGTTGTGAGTACGTTGCGAAAATGAGCAGCAGAGGAGAAACAATGAGAAGCAGACAATGCGGTGTTAGCCGGAAGAATTGGATTGTCGGTTTAACCGCATTTTTTTGCATATGCTGCAATCAGCAGATGGACGGCGTAGCTTGTGTGAATAGTGGCGACTGTGCCGGTGGAATATGCAGCAACGGAATATGCATTGGCGATGGCAATATCAATACCGAAAGCGAACCCACCGATAGCGACACCCGTGAACTGAAATCGCTGACTGCGGTGGATGTGCTGTTTATTGTGGACAATTCAGGCTCAATGAAGCAGGAGCAGTCAGTGTTGTCATCATCTATATTCGCGTTGATGAATGGGCTGTATGACGAAATGATTCAGCGCGGCGGCATCGCCATTGACGCGGTCGATGTACGTGTGGGAGTAACCAGCAGCGATATGGGCGTCTCTTACAACGGTCAACCGTATTTGGAAAATTTCGATCCCCATCCGGTTTGCACGAAAGGAGATGGCTTCGGGAATAACGGCCGAATGTTTACATTTTACCCCTCTTCGGATTCTGTAGCCATCTCTGTGCCGGTGGAGCCCCAAACCATTCCATGTCATGAAAGTGGAAGCGAATGCCCCGCTGACTGGCTGTGCATGTGGTTGGACAACAACGGGGAGGGACGCTGCACACCCATTCATGAGCAAACCACCACCGAGTGCCCCGATGTAGCATCGTTTGTGGCTGAAGATGGATTTTTGTCGCTTGGCAATTCAGCAGCGGAACAGTACGGGTATCAGCAGTTTGTTTCTGCGGTGGCCTGCATGTCGAGTGTGGGCCTGGAAGGGTGTGCGTTCGAGCAGCAGTTGGCGGCGATTCCGGCGGCGTTTCACTATGGGGCACAGGAGCGGTTTTTACGTGCGGACGCCATGACGCTGATTATTGTGGTGTCAGATGAAGACGATTGTTCTCTTGGCAGCAATCAATGGCATGAGGTGCACGAGCTGGGTACGAACGAAAGCAACATCGCCTGCGGCACATATCCGGAATATATGACCGACGTTACTGAAATATACGAACAGATTCAGGCGGCGAAAACGACGGCGGTGGGTGAAGACGCCCGCGATACGATTATGTTTGCCGCCATTGTGGGGGTTCCGTTGGGGCCGTTCTGCGAGGGGTTCGGCGACGATATTGTCGATTGTATGAATGTTTCGCTGGCAAATGGCACTATGGGCGCCCCTTCGGTGGTGCAACGTCCTGATCCCAATGATAATTTGGCATTTTATTTTGAGTACGCGTGTGAACGATACGAAGATGGGGAGACAGTTACTCAGGCGTATCCGGCCACCCGAATTGTACAGCTGGCGCAGCAGTTCGGTGAGTACGGGTACGTGTATTCTGTCTGCAACGGCGATTGGACGCATGCCATGCAGGCACTGGTCGCCAAGATGGCCGTTCGGCTGTTCTGATGAAAATCATTTTTCGACACACCTGTTTTATAGAAATATTTAATTCATAAGGTTACCTTTTCATCTACTCGCGGTCTTACGGGCATAGGCAATGAAACCAAAGGAGTGTGTTATGAAAGGGATAAAAAAACAGTTTGGTAGACTCGGTTCGGCCGCAGTGTGGATTACAGGAGTGTTGATACTCGGCTGTGTTGACGATTTGGACGGGGTTCCGTGTGTTGAGAACGATGATTGCGAATCAGGCGTTTGTGTGGACGGTACCTGTGCGGGAACGGGAGATGCAGACGGTGATACAGACGGGGATACGGACAGTGATTCAGATGCGGATGCCGACGTAATGGTCGATGTTGCGTATACACTGCCGCTGTCAGGCGTGGATATTTTACTGGTGGTGGATGATACCGGGTCGATGGTGCAGGAACAGGAAATCCTGACAACGTCGCTGTTCAATCTGATTAATAACATCACCGAGGATATGCTCGGTGCGGTGGGGCCGGTAGCGGACGGGCTGGATATTCGGCTGGCCGTAACCACCACCGACATGGGCGTATCTTTTGATGGCCAGCCATATAATGAAATATTCAGTCCCCATCCCGTCTGCTCTCTGAACGCCGGTTTTGGAAACGACGGAATGATGCTGACTGAATATAATGCAGATTCTTTCAGCACGACATTGGGGAATAAGATTTCGTGCAGCAAAACCGACAATGCCTGCCCGCCCGATTGGAACTGTGCGGATATAAATGCGACGGGTGTGGGGGTGTGCCGTCCGGCAAACGGGTCTGATGCGATTGTGTGCCCGGATGTGAGCGCGTTTGTCGAAAACGAGATGTATCTGACGCCGGGCGCTGAAGCTGCCGCCGCGTTGGGGTACGGGTATCGCGAATTTGTATCTGCAGGCGCCTGTCTGTCGAATGTGGGTACGGACGGATGCGCGTTTGAGCAGCAGTTGAGTGCGGTGCCCGCGGCGTTGACCAAGCATGGTCAGGGGGTATTTTTGCGGGAGGACGCGCTGACGGTGGTCATCGTTATTTCTGATGAGAACGATTGCTCGCTGGCGACCGACGAATGGCATGTGGTGCCTGAGCTCAATACAAATGAACGAAATGTCGCCTGCGGCTTGCACGAAGACATGATGATGGACATTGTTGATTTGCGAAATCAGATTCTCGATGCGAAAACCGTGGCCACCGGAGTGCCGTCGGCAGGGTCAATTATATTCGCGGCCATCACCGGGGTTCCCATGGTCGATGAGTGCCAGGGATTTGGTTCTTCGTTGACGCATTGCGGCGATGTGGCGTTGGCCCACGGAACCATGGCGTCACCATCAATCATTGAAAGAATGGACCCCAACGGAAACCCTGCGATTTATTATGAATACGCCTGTGAACGGTTTGACAATGAGGGCATTCCGATTACCCAGGCCTATCCCGCAACGAGAATTGTGGAGCTGGCCAGAATTTTCGGTAATTACGGCTATGTATACTCCATCTGCAACAGTGACTGGACACCGGCGATGGACGACATCAGCGCCAGAATCACGGAAAGCTTATCGCGGTGAATGGAAAGCGCTTTCATTTTCAAGAATGGCATCAGCGTGCATGAGATGGACGGGGTGAAGTAAAATCATGCTCAGAAAAACAGTCTTACAATGAGATGTCCCTCTCATTCGGCGGCCTTCGGGCCGCCACTTTTTTTTGAAGGATCAAATGAATTTCTGTGCGGTTCCGTTTTATTTTTGTATGATGTGGTATCTTATTCAAAACTTATGAACGACTGGAGTTGAAACAGAATGGGAACCCGCAATCGGCTGATGGAATACTTTCGAGATATTCGTGGTTTATTATTGTTCGGTTTGCTGCTGCTTTCAGGTATCGGCGGTTGTTATGAAAATCAGCAGGTGGCGCAGTGTGAAGACAACGACGAATGTCTGAGTGGATTGTGCGTGAACGGGAAATGTGTGGATTCCGACAATCAGAGCAGCGATAACGACAGCGAAAACGATTCTGAGTCTGAAACCATCACCACATACAGCGAGCCGATGACCGGTGTGGATATTCTGTTTGTGGTGGACAGCGCGCCTTCCATGCTTCACGAACAGAACAAGATGGGCAGCGCGGTGAGAACGTTATTACTCGAACTAACCGAGCGACTCATCGGCGGATTGAGTTTGGATTTAGCGTCGATTGACGCGCGATTTGCTGTCATTACCCCCGATATCGGAACTTATGTTGGTTACGATACCGTTATGATTTTTCCGGACCCGGTATTGGGTGACAACTGCGGTGGAGATTATCTTGGTGATCTTGCGCTGATGCGCACCGAAATATCAGATGATTACAACTGGGACCCGGAATACCCCTGCCCGGATATTTCTCCGTTTATTGAGGATGATTTGTTCCTGGCACTGAACGACAATAATTTATACCAGGAATTTCGCGATGCCATGACGTGCATGATGCCCACCGGGTTGCACGGGTGCAGCATTCGTCAGCCCTTAAGCGCGGTGGACAATGCCTTCGCGTATTCTGACCAAAGCCAATTTCTACGTTCGGAGGCGTTGACGGTGATCATTGTGGTTTCTGATGCAGAGGAATGTTCTATCAAAAATGACGACTGGTTCAATGTGGTCAGCAACAGCGGAGGGGTGCCCGAAGCCTGCGTGGCATCAAATGACAGTTTACACAGCGCAACCCAGTTGTACGAACTCATTCTTTCGGCCAAAACGGAAACCACCGGGGTAGAAGCCGAAGGGTCGGTGATGTTCGCGGCGATTGTGGGGGTTCCCAACACACCGGATTGCCAGGGACGGGGTGATACCCTCGACAATTGCGAGAATGTCGAACTACCGGGCGGTGGAACGATGGGAGAGCCGTTTGTGGGGGGAGATACCGCACCGCCGACGGTGGCGTATGCGTGTGAGGAATGGAGTGGTGACGGTGAGGCGCTGGTGCAGGCGTACCCGGGCATGCGTTATGTGCAAATCGCGCGGGAGTTCGGCAAACTGGGGTATATTACATCAGTATGCAGCGAAAGCTGGAACTTCGCCATGTCTGAAATCGCAGATATCATTGCCGCTTGTATGGATAAATAGCGTGGTGAAATGACGCCATTTTTTTAAGAATGAAGAGGTCGGTGACATGAAAACAACCGCAACTATCACAAAAATAGGTATGGCCGTTTTACTTGTTGGGTGGGCGCTGCAGACAGCGTCCTGTTCCAGCCCTGAAGTGGATGTGGTGATTTCGCAGCAGGAGTTGCAGCAGAAGGTGGCGGCGCGATTTCCGCTCGAAAAGAATGTGATGATTGCCAATGTTTCGTTGCATTCCCCTGAAGTATACCTGCCGGCGGGACAGGTAGGGATGAAGCTGAAATTCACCGCTCAGCTGTTGAAGTTTTCATTGAGCGGCTCCCTGGACGGTCGCGGTACCGTGCGCTACGACGCAGATTCCGCGCAATTTTTTATCAGCGATTTCGAGTTGGTTTCGATTGACGTGGCGGAAAAGTCGTTTTCAAATCTGGACCAGCTGAAAAGTATTATCTTGCCGATGATAACTTCATATTTGAACGAAACGCCGGTGTACACGGTGACCGATACGACTGTGAAAGGGAAAATCACCGGAAAACTGCTGAAGCGGGTAGAAGTAAAAGACAACGCATTGGTCGTCACGCTGGGACCGTGAACGGCGGCAATGAAAACCGTTTAATTCACACCCTTTTCTATCCACGATTTCATTGATGACTCCCATTCCGGTTCTTCTGCGGAAAAATAGCGTTCCCATTCGTGTATGCCCGATTCTTTGGCGATGCGCTCGAATTGCAGTTTTACAAGAGAATTCGGAACCACGACTGCTGACCGGACCATTCCTTTGTCTTTATACATTTTCTGACCTTCCATCATTTTTTCCTGGGCGTCCTGGGGCAGCGGCTTCAGGTTTCGCATATCGACCCAAACGGCGAATGTGCCGGGGCTGGTGGTAAGCTGCTTTTGGGAATCATCCACCCAGTGCTGCATTTCATCCATTTTAATGAATCCGCCGAATTCCAGCCTATAGACATCCATTCGGCCTACTTTTTCTCGTTCTATCTGATACATGCGCGACCCCTATTCTGTTGTTTTGTTATAACCGTGCAACAGAAGCTAACGGGAAAATATGGAATTAATTAAGGGGGGCCAACACTCAGGCGGCGATTTTCAGTAGTTCGGCGAAGCGGTTGCGGGCATATGCGGGCGGAGAGAGAGAAAGCCCGGTAAGGGCGTGTTTTTTGGCCAGGCGAATGTTTCCCTGTTGCAATGCGGCTTCGGCCGCCTGCAGCGCCCCCTGCCACAGACTGGTATCCCGGTGAGTGACCAAAGGCTGACGACGGCTGGTTCGGGTCCTTTTTAGACGTGTATACGCCGCGGAAATCACATCGAATGCATCGTGATGTATTTTTCTGTCTTCTGTGTTCATTGAAGCCGCTAACCGATCGGGGTGAAGCTCAAAAGAAAGCTGCCGAAATGCGCGGTCGATTTGCATCGCATCGGCACCGAGGGGCAGCCCCAGCAGGGCCAGGTCATCAACCTGATGCTGACGTCGCCGCATTATTTTTTGGGCACTGCTGATTTTCGGCAGAACTCCGGGGGCCCATTGCCCTTTCCATACCCCGAGCATGTTGAGTGTGGCCAAAAGCGAAGCCGCATGTTTGGGGGAAACGCCCCGCTTCCAGAGAATCATGGAAATGGGGGTGGGATGCGTGAGCCTTTTGAAAAACAGGATATCCTCCTGCGAAAAGGGGAGTTTCTTCAGTTCAATCAGCTGGCCCGAATCAATGGAAAGTGTCGATACCGGGACTCGCTCCACAAACGATGTGGGTTCGAACAGATCGCGCCGAAAGGTCACTCCTTTCACCAGCAAATGCGCCGGATCAATTTTTCTCCGAGAGGAGAGCGGACACAGGGGTGCGTGGTCTTCCCAGTGGATGAGCGGTCTGGGCAGCGAAAAAATCTGAGAGGCGTGCTCCAGGTGGAAAGCACCTTCCGGGCCGGCCATTTCCATGATGTTGCCGCCGGTGAATTGAATATGGTGATTCTGCCCGTTGCTTTTCAGCGAAATAATACCGCTGGCACGACTGTGTTTGGCGTGCGACAACGCAGTGCCCAGCAACATTATCGGTTTGCAGGGGTCTCTTCGTTCTATTCCGCCGGGGCCGCTCATGGGTACATAGTAGCGAGGTGAAACCGCCGAAGCAATTTTTAGGCCGATTGGGACAAAATAGTATTTCGTTGAACGTTATAGAAGCTCGGTGATTTCGAAAAATTGGAGGGATTCTCCCAGATATATTTCGATTTCATCCCCCAGCAGTTTTTCCACCAGTTCTCTTCCAAGCGGGCTCCGGGTAGTGATGGTGGTAATGATGTTTTGTCCGTCGTGCAACTCCACGCCCGCGGCCGCCGGCATCAGAAACACCCAGCGGGGTGAGTCCTGTTCGTCTGTGAGTTGAATGAGTGCTCCGGCGGCAATGGGGGTGTCTTCGCTGAACCGCCGAAGCGGAACCTGACGAATACGAAGCAACGCATCTTCAAGCGCTTCCACCCGCAGGGTTTGTCCACGGGCCAGATAGGCCGCTTCAGTGGCTCGCATGTCTTTTCTGCCTTCGGCCTTGTTTTCTTCGTGGGTGGCCCCTTCGGCAGCGGCCATGGCTGCCGCTCGTGCTTTTTCCAGGTCGGTCGAAACCTGCTGAATCAGCTGATGATGCAATTCGCGTTTGTCCATAACGATTCATATAGGCATATCGACGAAGTAATTTCAAATGCTTCGTGAAATTACTTCGGATGAATACAAAAGCACCTCAAGGGGCGGTTTTTCAAAATATATATGCGAGTTGTGCTATACTATATCCATTCAAATGTAGGAGGTTTCCATGCGAGTTTCCATGAGAGTGCATTGTGTGTTGCCAGTGTTTCTAGCGCTGATGGTGGGGTGCAAGGGTGACGAGTCGTCGTATACGCGACATCCGCCCGAAGGGGGAAGCAGTACCGGTGGAACAGTTACCGCTACGTGTGATGTGGGAGTCAGCACCGGCGATGTGGCGGCGCCGGTGTTTTGGAAGAACATTCAGGGCCAAACCAGTTGGTTTGCATCTCCGGTTGTGTTTGATTTGGACGGAAACGGCAGCAATGAATTAATTGCTGCGTACTATTCCATTTATGTGTTGGATTCCGCTGGTGAATTGATTGCGGAATTGTCTGATGGTGACGGTCGCGTGTATGCCGGTCATGTGGTGGTGGATTTGGAAGGGGACGGCAATACCGAGATAGTGGCGGGGAACGGCAGTCGGGTGTTTGCGTACGAATGGAATAATGGGGCGCCGACCCTCAAGGCAGGTTGGCCCGCCAATGTAAACGGCGCGGGAACCGGTCCGGAAGTGCGCGGAATGGCCGCCGGGGATTTGAACGGCGACGGCAGCATTGAAATTGTGGTGACCACCACTGAAACCGCAGAAGAGCCGGACGGGGGGTCGCAGGTATGGGTGTTTAACCCAGATGGAACGCTGTATCAGCCGGACGGCCTCAGCTGGAATGCATGGCCGCGATACAACGCCGCCACGGGGGAGGGAAACGACGCCGATCGAAACGGATATGGTCATCACGGATACGGATGCTATGGGTTGAACGTGGGTATCGGAAACATCGACGATGACAGCGAGCTTGAAATCATCGCCACCTACGACAATCATCATATTCAGGCGTTTGACCACGATGGGGTGGCTATCAACGCATCTCCCTGGTTTACCAATAGAAGCAACGAGTACGAGGGAGAGCGTTTCACATGGGGGCAGTTTATTCGTTGGGTGGACCCTCAGGTGGAAGAAGACCACTATCATAATCATACCGGGGAGTGGCCCCATCCGAGTTGGACTGAATGGGCGCAATGGACCCATTCACCACCGAATATTGTGGACCTGGATTTAGATGGCAGAAATGAGGTTCTGGGAGTTCCCAATATTGAGATGCATGAACCCTACGAAACGCAGGCGTTCGGAATAATGGTGCTGGAAGGGGCCCACGGGGATGGCAGTCGCTCCGCCATGCGCAAGGCGGGTTTTGAAACGTTGAAACGGGGCGACCTGCCGGTCGCTGTGGACGGCTGGTACCCGCCGCAGGCGCCTCCCGCCGCAGCCACCGTGAATATCTTGGGCGATGAGCGTCCGGAAATTATCGTTTCTCTGAATGACTGGTTCATGTATGCGTTTGATGCCGATGGCGAACAGCTTTGGCGATATAATTACAGTCACCAGAAAGACATCATGTTCGCGTCTGAACCGATTGTCGCGGACCTCAATCAGGACGGCTCTCCCGAAATTCTGTTCACTACGTATGGCGACCCGGGGGTGCTTGATTCCGGCAACCTGGTGATCCTTGCTGCGGACGGGACGCTGCTGCACGACGTTTCGCTACCGAATACCGGCGAAAACGGAAACGGAAACGGCGCGCCGGCAGCACCGACCGTGGGCGATTTGGACGGCGACGGCGAACTGGAAATTTTCATTCAGACGTTCGAGCACGGAATGGATATTTATAAAGTACCGGGGTCGACTGATAACTGTCTGCTTTGGTCCACTGCCCGGGGGGGCCCGCTGCGAATGGGACAGCCCAGCACGGCACGGCGCGACTGAGGTCGTATCTTTACCCCCAGAAGACTTCGGCCAGGATGACAAGCAGCAGCGGGATTCCGAATACAAAAATGAACAGGGGAACAGCCGATGAAGACTTGTTTTCCGGCAGCTCTGTGTCGCGGATTACTTCGGCTGGTTTTGTGTTTTTTACGGGTTTCATTGATTTACTCTTTGTTGTAGCAATGCCGTCTGAAAAATCAGGGCATCCGATTTGTTTTCACATTATCTAAAAAAATCGTCATACGTCTATTTTGTCAAGCGTGGCTACAGAAACGACGCGTCCATCTATGCGGACACGCGATTCAACAACCGACGTTATTTTTACGTTACGCTTTTTAAGTGGTTGCCTGAGGGGGGGCTCGGGAATGATCTATTTGCACTTTGTAAGAGTTCGCAATAGCAAACGTTCCCAAAATTGAAAGCCCTATCGGTCGGGCAACAGCGAAGAACGGATGAAGGAGAACCGTGATGGCCGTTTTTTCCAACGGGCTTGGTTGAGGTTTCCCTGATTCCAGCAGGCCTGACGCAGCGCCCTGTCGTATGAAAAACCCAAAACTGGAACTGTTTCGTGCGTTGGTTGCGGAAACAACCGCGGGGCAATCAACCGGAAAAGAAGAAAGGGGAGCATGCCCGATGACGATTCCCAGTGAGATTGTGAGCGGGAGGAAAGCGTTCAGGAGGTGAGCGAATTCAAATACAGTTTCATATCGCCACAGTCTGTTTTTCCGCAGCGTAAACCGACGAACAATGTAAAAGAGATTACTCATGACGAACAACCAATCGTTCATACCATATGATAATCACGAAGCAAAACCATCGCAAAATTCTGCTGAAATACCAAAGCGGAGTGAAAAAAGTTCTATCGGATGTTTACGGGGTTTTTAAAAACCGCGGACTCAAGGGACAGGAATAGGTCAGTCTACACTGTCGTAGGCAAAACAGTACCACGCGCCGTAGCCGCCTTCTCCGCCGATTCCGGGCAAGCCGTGTGCATCTGTGGTGTTAATACCCGCGCCGCAACTGTTTGTCGTATGTGCATAAATCCAGTGTGCTGAATCGTCGTTATTCGTGTCGTTATTTCTCGGCCATGAGTGCCCGATTGTAATATTGGTCAGGCTGCTGTCCGAACTGGTCCAGTTGTTACAGGTTTTGGCCTGATCTGTGCTGATCAGATTTCCGCTTCTATCCGATCCGGTGATGGTGTCGTGGGTGTCCAGGTCGCCGAGGGCGTGATTGCAAACGCCGTTTTCGGTAGTGAGGCAGTTGCTGAAGGTCCAGTCGGCCCATGAGTAGCTCCATACCACTTCGCTGGATCCGGCAGGGCGTCTGTTTTGAAGCCCAGCGATATCATTTGAAAGCAGCATGAAGTCACAGACATCGGCGTTTACGATGGGGTTCGCTACTTCGCCTACACCGCCCTCGCCGTAATTGTTCTGGCAATCCAGACCATACCAGGGGCCGTCACCGATTCGTTCAATCGCGTTGATGGATGTCCCGTCCGTTGATTCTGTAACACTAAGGAAGGCCCTCCACTGTCTGCATGACCCTTTCTCTTCCGCAAGCTGCTGACACATGGCATCTGCGCCGGCACGTCCCCCGAGATTGCCGCCGAAACCATCGCTGCTTCCGGACATAGTCAACACGGCATTCAGACTGACAACAAAGAAACTGAAATCATTCATGGATGAATCGCAGTCGCTATCGGAATCGGAGTCCGCGTCCGTGTCTGCGTCGGTGTCGGAATCCGTATCTGTATCCGTATCACCGTCACTAGTCCCGGTTGCGTTGCAGCAAATTGAACTCCAGCCGTTTTCCGGTGTCGGTGTGCAAGGGGTTTCAGCTACGATAACGCCGCCAAGCCCACCGAATTGGGTGTCGCCGGTGCAAGACCATTCACTGGCAACACAATCGTAGGCGCAGTCTCCGTCGGAATCTGAGTCGGTGTCGGAGTCTGCGTCGGTGTCCGAGTCTGAGTCGGTGTCCGAGTCTGAATCGGCGTCGGAGTCTGAGTCCGAATCGGTATCTGAGTCGGTGTCAGAGTCCGAGTCGGTATCCGAATCTGAGTCGGTATCGGAGTCTGAGTCGGTGTCAGCATCCGCGTCGGTATCCGAGTCTGAGTCGGTATCGGAATCCGTATCGCTATCAGAATCCGAGTCGCTGTCAGAATCCGAATCGGCGTCTCCATCCGAATCTCCGTCTCCGTCAGAATCTCCATCTCCATCAGAATCACTATCTGAGT
Source organism: Deltaproteobacteria bacterium (assembly GCA_016936575.1). Taxonomy (GTDB): domain Bacteria; phylum Myxococcota_A; class Polyangia; order JAAYKL01; family JAAYKL01; genus JAFGXQ01. Next base: position 40,433 of record JAFGXQ010000202.1, on the reverse strand, counting down.
CCGCGTCTCCGTCAGACATGGTGTCCGTGCCGGCGTTTTCTGAACAGGCGGGCTGAAGTACAATTAAGATTGTGAGTACGCCCAACATATAAAACCAGAATTTTCCCATTACTGTCTTCCTTTCTGTGTTGGATTTGTGTGCAACATAGTCTCAGGTTGTTGCTTTGTGACATTCGGGAAAAGAAATTGTGTCAGAGATGTGATGGTACGCATTTGCAAAAAATGATTGCGATTTTTGCTTGTTATGAGCGGCTTATTCGATGGAAAGCAACATAAAGAAGTGGCAGGTGCTGCCGGCAAGCACAAACAGATGCCATATCATATGATGATAAAGAAGCGTCTTTTTCCTATAAAAGTACACCCCCAGTGTATACAACAAACCGCCGCTGATCAGCCACATCAGCTCAATTCCGGAGAGTGCGCTCAGCAGTCTGGGACCGGTAACAAGAACCATCCAGCCCATTGCGATATACAAAATCAAACTGAGAACACGCGCCCGCTCGAAAAAGATGGCCGTGGCAATCACCCCGAGCACGGCAAGTCCCCACGCCACACCGAATAGAGACCAGCCCCACTCCCCGCGGATGGCGCAAAGTGTAATCGGCGTATAGGTGCCGGCAATGAGCGTGAAAATGGCACTGTGGTCAAAAATATGAAAGAGATGCTTCACGCGCGGTTTCTGTATCCCATGATACAAGGTTGAAGCGGTGTATAATATGACCAGGGTAGCACCGAAAATTGAAACGCCCACTATCTTCAAGGCATCTCCCTCGATTGCGGCGAATACCACGAGAACCGCGGTGGCGGCGAGAGATAACAACGCACCGACACCATGGGTGACACTGTTTGCGATTTCTTCCTTGATGCTTTGACCTTCGAAGGTGTATTCCACGGTATTACACATCGGTGACGCGTCCTTTTGTAAATGAAATATGTATCTCATTGCAGAATATACACACCTTATATCGCGAAGTTGTCAGGAAAACGTAATCGTTGTGTCAGGTGTGTCATCATTCGGTCATGAATGGCAGGCAGGATATATTTTAGAAGTCGGCGCTGCCCGGGGTTCTGGAGAACGGAATCACATCACGGATATTCTGCATGCCGGTAATGTACATTAATGCGCGTTCGAATCCGAGGCCGAATCCGGCGTGGGCAACCCCTCCGAAACGCCGCAAGTCCCGATACCACCAGTAGTCAACAGGGGACAAATCAAAGTATTGCAACTGCGCATCCAACACGTCAATGCGTTCCTCCCGTTGGGAACCGCCGATGATTTCTCCCACTTTTGGAACCAGCAAGTCCATTGCCGCCACCGTTTTCTCATCGTCGTTCAGCCGCATATAAAATGCTTTAATGTCACGTGGATAGTCGATGACGAAAACCGGTTTCTGAATCAACTGCTCGGTCAGGAACCGTTCGTGTTCACTTTGTAAATCGAGCCCCCACTTAATCGGATATTCGAATTTCTGTTTGGATTTTTCAAGCAGTGATACGGCCTCGGTATACGGAAGTGTTTCAAACGATGAATTCACCAGCGACTCAAGTTTTTCTCGCAAACCTTTGTCAATCCACTGATCGAAAAAGTCGATATCGTCGCTACAGCGTTCCAGTACTTGAGTGACAATATATTTGATGAAGTCCTCGGCAACTTGCTGGTCTCTGGAAAGGTCGCAAAACGCCATTTCCGGTTCAATCATCCAGAACTCTGCGGCATGCCTTGCTGTGTGCGAATTCTCGGCGCGGAAGGTTGGACCGAATGTATAAATGTTTTTAAACGCCAGCGCGAATATTTCTCCTTCCAATTGGCCGCTTACCGTGAGAGAGGTTTCTTTGCCGAAAAAGTCCTGTGAGTAGTCAATCGACCCATCATGTCGAGGGGGCGCGTTCATGTCGAGGGTGGTGACACGAAACATCTGCCCGGCACCCTCGCAGTCGGAACCGGTAATGATGGGGGTGTGGACCTGGATAAATCCCCGATCATCAAAAAATCGGTGCACGGCCATTTGCAGGGCATGCCGTACTCTGAACACTGCACCGAATGTGCGCGCGCGTGGCCGCACATGGGCAACGGTACGCAGGAACTCGAATGAATGTCGTTTCTTCTGAAGCGGATAATCTTCGTCCACTGTTCCCAACACGTTCATCTCAGAAATGTGAAGTTCCCATTTCTGCCCCTTGGCCGGCGAAGCGACCAGTTTCCCGACGATATGCACAGCGCTGCCGGTTTGCACTTTCTGCAGTGCGTCATAATTGCTCAGCTCCACAGAAGCGACCGCCTGAAGATTCTGGATGCAGGAGCCGTCTCCGATTTCAAAAAAGGTGACGGACTTGGAGGTACGTACCGTCTGAATCCAACCATCCACCTCAATGTTTTCTCTGGGTTCAACTTCGTGAAGGATGTCAACAATTCGTTGCGTCATGGCTTCGTCCTTTCATTGATTCTTTGTAAGACAACCCAGATAAAAGAACCATCATTTTCGTGACTGCCCACTTCGATTGTTCACAACGGTTTTTCATGTACATTTATAGGGTGAACACGAATTAACGTTCAATTATAAAAAAAAGAAAGATAGAGAGATACGCAGGTGAGAACGCTTCGGTTCAGAATGCTGGTATTTGCTTTCGGGATTGTTACCCTAACGACCACTGTTATTGCGGTGATGGTGCAGCGGAAGGCGGAACAGGCGTTGCAGAATACCCTCGAAGAAAACGCGTTGAATCTGCTTGCCTCGACCCGGAACTTTGTGGAAATGGAACACAAAAGTATTGTGTATTATAAAACCGCAGTGCTTGATCGACGCAAGGCAGAGATCCGAAATCTGGTGGACATGGCATACAGTCTGGTAATCACGCGTTACAACCAGTATCTTTCAGGCAAATTAACCGAACAAGATGCGCAGATGTCGGCGCTGTCTGACATTGAAATGCTTCGTTATGACGGTGGTGTCGGCTATTTCTGGGTGAACAACACCGACAAGGAGAATCCCACGCTGATCATGCATCCCACCATGCCGGCGCTGGAAGGGAAGACATTGCTTTCCCCTGAATACAACTGTGTAATTGATACCAATCAGAATTTATTTCATGCGTTTATCGATATCTGCCGCCGGCATGGGGAAGGATATGTACACTATCGCTGGCCCAAACCGACTCCGATTGGCTTGACTGAAGAACAACCTAAAGTTTCATATGTTCGCATGTTTCAGCCCTGGAACTTTATTATCGGCACCGGTGTGTATGTGGACGACATCGAGAAAGAAGCGGCCAAACGGGTAGACGCGGTGATTACGGAGCTGAACGATGCCATATCGAAACAAAAGATTGGCGATGAAGGGTATTTCTTTATATTCAATGAAAAGAATATCATGCTGGTTCACCCGAATATGGTGCACCAGGATTTAAGCGGGCTTCGCGACGCGACAACAGGTGAGAGCCTGGTAAAAAAGATGAAAGCCGCCGCCTTCACACCATCAAAGTCGATGGTATACCTGTGGGACAAGGACTCCGCCAGAGGCGTCTACAAGTATGAAAAAAAGATTTTTGTCACTCATTTTCCGCCGTTGGGGTGGTATATCGCGGTGTCGATTTACAAAGATGATTTTGAAAAGCGCGTGACGGCATTAACGAATTCCATCATTTGGTTTTCCATGGGGATTATCGTGTTGAGCCTGCTTCTGGCAGGATGGCTCGCGCGCAGTTTTTCAGGGCCGTTGCTTCAGTTGGCACGTGCGGTGAGCAATACCGGTGTGGATGGACTGCCGATTCGTAAAATGGACGTTAAGGGCGCAGATGAAATTATTACATTGACCAACACCATCAACCATATGATTGACTCTATCAAAGTATCAAAAGCGAACCTGCAGGAAAGTGAAAAACGGTTTCGGAGTATCTTCGAAGCGGCGGGGGAGTCGATTTGGCTAATCAGCACGACAGATAACACCATTTCCGAATTTAATACAGCCGCATACGAATCGCTCGGATACAGCCGTGATGAGTTCGCGTCGATGTCGATTTCAGCATTGCTGATGGGTGAAGTGGATGAAGAAAAATACATTGAAGCGGTAGAAGGAGACACTGTCTCCCATTTTGAATCGGTTCATCGCGGTAAAGGGAATACGCCGCACAATGTATTGGTGACCTGCCGAAATATTCAGGTTGAAAATCACAATTATAATCTAGTGGTGGTTCGCGATATTACGGAGAAAACGCGAATGGAACAGTTGATGGTTCAATCTGAGAAGATGATGTCTGTGGGTGGACTCGCTGCGGGGTTGGCGCATGAAATCAATAATCCGTTGGCCGGAATTCTTCAAAATGCCGAATTGCTGAAATCACGGTTGGTGGATGATACGCCGAAAAATAAACAGATCGCAGCAGAGGAGCAAACATCATTCGAAGCGGTGCAGCGGTATCTGCAACGTCACAAGGTAGAACGGTTGCTGTTTCTGATTGCGAACGCAGGGACCCGAGCGGCGCAAATTGTGCGGGACATGTTGAGTTTCGCCCGGCAGGAAGGAGCAGAATCACAGTGGGTGCGGTTGCAGGAATTGGTCGACCGTACTGTTCTCCTGGCAGCGAATGATTTTGATTTTAAAGAAAATTTTGATTTTCGAAAAATACGAATTATTCGGGAGTATGACGACACGTTGGGCGCGGTACGCTGCTACCCAAGCAAAATTCAACAAGTGCTGCTCAATATTCTTCAAAACGGAGCGGACGCCATGCGAAACAAAACCTATATCGAAAACGAAGCACCAACGTTTCTTCTGCGCGTGACAACAGAAGGCGAGGATTGGGCGGTGATTCAGATTCAGGATAACGGTGTGGGAATGCCGGAGGTGCAAACAAAGCGCGTGTTCGAACCGTTTTTTTCAACCAAGGGGGTTGGAAAAGGTACCGGATTGGGAATGAGCGTTTCTTACTTTATCATTTCAGAGAATCACGGTGGGAGATTGGAGGTCGATTCCAGCCCTGGGCAGTTTACGATGTTTACTATCAAACTGCCGTATCATTCATGAATCTGAGTATCAGGGAAATGGCTACCGAAAATTTATTCGCCGCTTGAAAATCGGCAATCCTGTTCGTAGAGCATTTCTTCGAATACGCTCCACGCATCCTGACGGTCTGTCGGTACGACCACCATATCGGGGAGATTGGAAAAACGACTTCTTTTTTCGGGACCTAACCGCGTTCCACACTGCCTGGCTGAATCCAGAAGTGAACTACGAGATACAGCAGCGTCAGTTCGCTGTTTAACATGCACACCTTTCGAAAGGTTGGTAATTTTTCTCGGTGTTCCAAACGGCTTTGAATGAAACTTATTCATGATGCCCTCCCCTTATTAATGTAAGATTGGCAACTCGATCTGACAAGGTGGTATCTGTTTGATTCAGATAACATCCGCTCAGATGTAACTGAAATATTACACTGAAATTAATGGAAAACGCAAATAGGATGGAAGATTTGAAGAAAAAGTTGACCGTTAACCTAAACGTTCTTTCAGTGCCGCAATCTGATCTTTCAGTTCTTTCGGCAGTTTGTCACCGAATTTCGGATAATGATTGGCTTCGATGTCAGCCAGCTCTTTTTTCCATCCTTCGACGTCAACGGCCAGGAGCTCTTTCATATCTTCTTCGGTTACGCCTTCGGGACGTTCGATTCCATCAATGCTGGGCATGATACCGATGGGGGTATCAACGGATTTGCTGGTATCGCCTTTGCATTGATCGAAAATCCATGCAAGAACACGGGAGTTTTCGCCGTAGCCCGGCCACAACCATTTGCCTTCAGCGGTTTTGCGGAACCAGTTGACGAAAAAGATTTTCGGCAGTTTGGAATGGTCCGCTTTGGCGCCGAGGTTAATCCAGTGCTGAAAGTATTCTCCCATGTTGTACCCGCAGAACGGCAGCATCGCCATGGGGTCACGGCGAATGGTGCCTGCCTTCAGGTCGAGAGCGGCGGCAGTGATTTCAGACCCAACAATGGAGCCCATGAATACGCCGTGGTTCCAGTCTTTCGCCTGATGCACCAACGGAATGGTGGAGGGACGACGACCGCCGAACAGGAATGCGTCAATTGGTACACCCGCGGGGTCTTCCCAATTGTCGGCGATAGCCGGGCAGTTCGATGCTTTCGCGGTAAAACGGGCATTGGGGTGCGCGGCCGGAGCCTCGGCCTTGCCTTGTTCCCACTCATTACCTTTCCAGTCGATTAATTTGCCAGGCGCATCGTAACCGATGTCTTCCCACCAGACATCGCCGTCTTCAGTCAACGCAACGTTGGTGAAGATAGTATCTTTGTCAACCGAACGCATCGCGTTGGGGTTGGAGTTGTCGTTGGTTCCCGGCGCCACGCCGAAGAAACCGGATTCAGGGTTAATGGCATACAGCCGACCGTCGTCGCCGAATTTCATCCACGCGATGTCATCGCCGACAGTTTCCACTTTCCAACCGGGAATGGTGGGAATAAGCATCGCGAGGTTGGTCTTGCCGCATGCGCTCGGGAAGGCGCCGGCAACGTGTTTCACTTCACCTTCGGGGTTTGTGAGTTTTAAAATAAGCATATGCTCGGCTAGCCAGCCTTCGTCCCGCGCCTGAGCGGAAGCGATTCGCAGCGCCAGACATTTTTTGCCCAGAAGTGCGTTGCCGCCGTACCCGGAACCGTACGACCAGATTTCGCGGGTTTCAGGGAAGTGGCTGATATATTTGTCTTCAAGAGGCGCGCATGGCCACAATCCGCCGTCATCTTCTCCCTCAGCAAGCGGCTTGCCGACAGAGTGCCAGCAGGGGATGTATTCGCCATCGTCACCCAACACCTCCAGTACTTTAGTGCCTACACGGGTCATGATGTGCATATTGGCCACAACGTATTGACTGTCAGTGATCTCAATACCGATTTTGGCAATGGGGCTGCCCACCGGCCCCATTGAGAATGGGATCACGTACATGGTGCGGCCTTTCATACAACCATCGTACAATTTCTTCATGGTTGTCTTCAATTCAGTGGGATCAATCCAGTTATTGGTCGGACCGGCGGCCTCTTTTGTTTTAGCAGCGATGTAGGTGCGATTTTCAACGCGTGCAACGTCGCTGGGATCACTGCGAAATAAAACGCTATTGGGCTTTTTGGGGAGCTGTTTCGCCGTGCCGGCATCTAAACAGATTTGAATCATACGGTCGTATTCGGCGGTGGAGCCGTCACACCATTCTACAGCATTGGGTTTGCATATCTCAGCAACTTCATTAACCCAGGCAATCAGTTTTGCGTGTTTCGTTGGTACGGTCATTAGAACCTCCATTGACTTGTTGTACTAGTCTCATGTGAATGGTTGCAGCCTGCTGCATCCAATTGTTAATAATAAAAAAAGGGCTTTGGAAAATCATGTCCGCAGCAATGTAATGCCGCTTCCTCGCGACGCAAGAGATGAAACTCATTTCGCAACAACCTCTTGAACAGCGCTATGAAGATTTTGAAACAGTGCATCCAGCTTGTCGTACGGTACCGCTGAAAACGCCAGCCGAATCAGCCCCGCCAGAACAATCACGCCCGTGCTGTATTTCTCGAGTAAAAGCGTTCGAACCTTTTCGGGGTCGGCCCCTTTCAGCCGGACACACATGAAATACCCAGAGTTGAAAGGCATCGCAACGAAACTTTCTTCGTACTCGGAATGGGTATTCAGAATATCGACGATTTTTTCATATCGCGTTTTCAGTGTATTGAACTTATCGGCTTTCTGACTTGCATATACGTCCTTGTTGTACGCAGCGAGAAGAAGCGACTGGGAAATGTTGGGGACATTTGACAAGGTACCACGAACGGTGCCGGCCGCTTTCGCTTCCAGCGCTTTATACTGTTCCTCGGTCGCACCCTTGAAACCGAACGTCATGAAGCCCACGCGAAATCCCCACACATAATCTTCTTTGGTCGGGCCGTCCATTTTAACCGCCAGGATATTCTCGTGCGCGTTACATAGTGCGGAAAACAACGACTGACGGGTGATTCCGTCTTTGTACACCAGTCCGAAATAGGCGTCATCGAGCAGGACAAGCAATTTATTGCCGGCATCTGCGGCGGCGATGAGCGTTGTTACAATTGACTGCGCCTCAGCATCGGTAAGGGTGTACCCGGTGGGGTTGTTGGGGAAGTTGAGCAAAACAATTTTCTTTCCTATGCCCCCATCGGTCAACACCGCTGCCAGCGCATCAATATCGTAGCCGTGCTCTTTAAATGTGTTGTGTAGTTTAAAGGAAGCACCGTATCCCTGTTGAAACAGCAGCTCGTAATTATCCCAGTATAAATCGGGGAGAATGATTTCATCCCCCGGATTCGCAAACAGGTAGCCCGATACAGAAAGCGCGTGCGTCAACGCGGCAGATACCACCGGCGTGCTGAACGCTTTTTCGACAAGAGATGGGTTTTTCTGCACCAACATCTGCTTCCATTTCGCGCGCAACTCCGGGTTGCCGAAACTGGGTGCGTACAGGAACGCACTTTTCGGGGCTTCAACCATCTCTTCCAGACAACCGAGGGTGAGTGGAGAACCGTCATCTTCCAATGCGGTACCGATGGTGGCGTTAATCTCTTTACCACGCGCTTCGGCGCTTTGACCCAGAATGCCCTTGGACGGAAAATAAATTCCCCTGCCCCTGTCTGATAGAAGCGTATATGCGATGGAATTTCCATTTCGGAGGGTATCGTTTAAAGATTGTGCGAGGGGATGAACGCTCATTTGTTCCTCATAATCTGTTTTGCCGGAGACAGAGTTTGCCACGCGTGAATGACAAAAACGGTGTCATTTGCGCGATAGCAGTATCAGTTCCAGCGAGTAATTCTTCCTGGCATGGATACCTTTGGGGCATCGCTGTTTTTTTCCGGGCAGCTGGTTTCCTAAACATAGTGTAACTTGTGCGTTGCACGCAGCAGTCCGCAAAACAGGTACCTCTTATGCGTCACTGAAGGGCACTTGTCAACCAAATAGAGACACTCTTTTTCTGTTCACAAAGAAGTAACAGTGTAGGTGAAACGAACTCATAATATTATGAAAAAACTCGCCTTTTATACGGTCGCGCCGTGAAAAATTTCTTCCGGTTGAAGAAGGATGCTGGTGATGCCGTCGACGTTCGCCACGCGGGTGACACCATCGATTTGAATCATGTCGATATTGTCTACCATTTGAACGGATTCATTGGCGATATCCCTGACCGTGTACACATCGTCCACAATAAACCCGAGCAGCCGATCTTTCATATTCATGACGAGCACGATCTCTTTTTCGGCATCTTTCAGGACTCCTTCCACCCCGTCGAACAATTCAATCATGGTGTGCAGATCGCCGTCACGGGTTTGTTGAATCAGGCGTTTCGCTTCATCTGTTCGGTTGTGGACGATTAAATTTTCTACTTGGTCGGCGATGAGATGGATACGTCGATGTGGTTGATCAAATTTGGTCAGGTGCATTGCAAAAATGGCGTTGTCAGTAGCAAACTCATTGTACCATTTTCCGAACGCACATTGGTGAGGGTCCCGTGCCAACGTGAAGGCGCGGTTTTCCTCCACTGAAGCGAACAACTCATCGAGCCAGCGGATGTGATCCTGCTTTCGGCTATTCATCATATCCACAAATTCAAGCATCTGCGTCAGTTTGGTTTCCATCCCCAGGCACTGTCGCGTGTCTACAACCGGCACCACGCGATCGCGCAATTTGATCAGTCCTCGCACCACCGCTGGAGCAGTTGCCTGGGTGGTTACGTTTTCGAGAACCACCATTTGCAATAAATTTTTAATGGGCATGCCGAACTGTTGTTTTTCCAGTGTGAACAACACCCAACCCGTTTCCATGTCTGCCATTTGGAACCTCGCGCTGAAAAAATCGGTTTTTCTATTTTACGAATAAACAAACGGATGAATGAAAAAAAAGTTAAGGGGAAGAGCGAATCGAAAAAAAATCGCTCGTGTGATTGCAGCGCTGCAAGGTGGAAGCACCACGTGCCGGTTGCTACCTGAATGTTTCGAAAACCAGCAATTGTTCGCGGATGTACTCCGGTTCAGCGGCGAGACGGGCGCGGAAATGGCGATCCGTTCGGCAACAGTGGTACATTTGCAGATATTGGAAAATCATGAAAAGTGGTATGGTTTATGCTGTTTAAAAATGGAAGAACATCGCGATTGAATGTGACAACTGTCGGCTGGTCATCACTGTGCTGTTTTGCAGGAGGTTTAAAATGATTCGTTTTTCTGACTATGAAATCGAGAAACTGATGGAAGAGGATATGCCGGTCGGTGACTTGACCAGCGAATTGCTGGGCCTCAACAACCGTATGGGGCAAATCGTTGCCGTTGTTCGCGAAGAGATGGTGGCCTGCGGTACCGAGGAGGCCGCGCGTTTGTTCGAGAAAGCGGGTTTGGTCGTGGAGAATTATGTGCCGTCCGGAACGAAATGTCAGGAAGGAGACCAACTGTTGGAAGCATGGGGGAACGCGGCGGCCATTCATTCCGTATGGCGCGCCGGTGGTATATTCATGGAGTTCGCGTCGGGAATTGCCACGCGTACATTCCGCCTGGTGCAGGCGGCTCAAAAAGGGAACCCTGAAACAACGGTGGCCGGATCGCGGAAGCACGTACCGTTTGCAAAGAAAATGGCGTTGAAGGCATTGTACGCGGGGGGCGGCATTCCCCACCGAACGGGTCTGTCCGACTCTATACTCGTGTTCCGGGAACATCTGCGTTTTCTTGGCGGTTACGAGCCGCTGGCAGAAACGGTGCAGCGGATTCGTTCCCGTCAGAAGGAAAGAATGATCGTGGTTGAAGCACATACCCTGCTGGAAGCGTTATCGGTGGCGCAGTCCGGCGCTCATTTTGTGCAGTTGGATAAAATGGATGTTTCCTCGTTTCGCATCTGTGTGACAGAGTGCAGGAAAGTGAATCAGCACCTCGGTATTGTCGCGGCAGGCGGAATAAACGAAGCCGCCGCAATGTCCTATGCGGAAGCCGGGGCAGATGTGCTGGTTACTTCGTGGATGTATGCGGCGCCGCCTGCGGATATCGGCATTCAGATCACCCAACTGGACAATCAGATTTGTGCCGCTGACGGCTGATACACACGTTTGAAAAAAAAATCAGCGGAATAATCATCATTTTCAGCGCGCTCAGAAAAAGCTCCCAACGCTCCCCAATCAGGGTGACCACCGAAAACTCCCGTTGGGAAAATCCGCCGAGTAACGCGCCGAGAATCATGCCTGCGGCGATGGCGGCAATGAAGGTTGAATGGAAGATTGCGTTTGAGGGGCGTTTCTTGTTCATCGGTTCACCAACTCTTCGGAGGGCGTTCCCCGAAGATGGCGGTGCCCACTCGAACCAGCGTGGCCCCTTCCCAGATGGCTTCTTCAAAGTCGTGACTCATTCCCATCGAGAGTTCAGGAAGCGCATCTTTACCGCCCAAAGCGTCGCGCAGGGCGGCAAGCTCCCGAAAAACCAGTCGCGTCTCGGCCGCTTCCAGATGAAACGGTGGGACGGTCATGAGCCCCCGCAATCGGATGTTGGGCAGTAAACGAATATTCGACATTATGGCGGCTGCGTCATCGGGCATGCAGCCTGACTTCTGCGGTTCCCGCCCCACATTCACTTGCAGCAGCGCATCGAGGGTTCGATTCGCCCCCTTGGCCCGTTTTGAAAATTCTTCGGCGATAGAAAACGAGTCGATACATTCCATCATGGATGCGTTGGCCACCACGTACTTCACTTTGTTCTTCTGCAGGTTTCCAATGAAATGCCATTGTATATCCGTGAGGTGAGACAGGGCGACAGCTTTGTCGCGGAGCTCCTGCGCGTAATTTTCGCCGAAGTGTCGTTGCCCCGCGTTGTACGCGTCCTCAATGTCTGCGATGGACTGCCGTTTTGAAACCGCCACCAGAGTAATGTCGCCCGGGTTCCGTCCGGCAGTAAGGGCGGCTTCGCGGATACGCGTTCGAATATGTTCTATATTATTTGGGATATGGCTCATTGCTGCAAAAATCCTTTGATTGCGCCGTGCTGAATCAGGGCGCGCACCACCTGAGAGATTGGCAGGCCCACCACATTGTAAAAATCACCGGCAATTTCTTTTACCAGGTATCCGCCGATACCCTGTATGGCATAGGCGCCGGCTTTGTCGTTGGGTTCACCGGTTCGAATATACGATTGTATTTCAGAATCCGACAATCGGTGAAACGTAACTCTGGTTTCTGTGTGTGAAACCGTCCAGGATTCGCCGGTTTTTCCCACGGTCCAGCCGGTAATGACAGAATGGGTCGCGTCGGACAACCGTCTCAACATTCGGAACGCGTCTTCCTCATTCGACGGTTTGGAAAGAATGTCTCCATCGTGCAGCACAATCGTGTCTGCGGCTACGATAAACGGCAAATCCTGTTCCGTTGCGAGTTGCGAAGCGACTTTCATAGCCTTCGCGCCACTGATCCGTTTCACGTAGTCAAGAGGGGCTTCTTCGGGGAGGCGTGTTTCATCGATATGCGCGGCAACAATTCTTACGGGAATGCGTTGCTCCGCAAACATCGTTTTTCGTCTTGGAGATTGGGATGCGAGTACAATATCGGTCGTCATTTTGTTCCTGCTGTCGGTTTGAGTCAGCCAGAGAGTAAACCGGACGTCCATCCGAATCAAGTGTGTTCCCGGTGATGCAAGCGGTGACGCATAGGGAACATTGAGAATGCGACAGTAAACATTAACTTTTTACAGAGTCTGACGTTGTTTGAATACGTAACCGAGTACATCTGCGGTTCTAAAAGGACAGCTGATTCAACACGAAGAAACTGAAATTCTTCTGGAGGTGAGCCATGGCGATTACATGGAATGATTCGTGGAATACAAAAATAACGGTCATTGATCAGCAGCATCGAAAGCTGGTAAATCTGGTAAATGATTTGGGTGAAGCCATGCGGGTGGGAAAATCGAAAGAGGTGGTCAATGATGTGCTCACCGTTCTGGTCGACTACACCAAAACGCATTTTCGCGCCGAGGAAGCACTGATGCGGCAGCATGGCTATTCCGAACTGGCGGAACATCAGAAAATTCACGAGGAGTTTGTGAATAAGGTATCGGAGTTTAAATTAAAAGTGGAATCCGGCAACACCGTGGTATCTATTGCAATTTACAACTTTCTGTCGGACTGGCTGGTCAATCATATAAAAGGAGAAGACCAGAAATACATACCGATTCTGCAGGGAAAAGCATAGCGCCGCTCGCATCCGATTGTGTTGTTTCCGAATTCTCAATTCTTTGGGAGAAAATCATCATACAGGTGCGCATATGAACCGAGATATTCCCGATACAGCGGAAACTTTTGCTGTAACTACATTGTTTTTTTGAGGTAATATTGCTGGATTAAAGGGAAAACTTGAATGATAACGAGCGTTTTACTTGAATAAATGCTACAGTTTCATAGACTGGAGGGGAAATGGGGGTACAGGAGTCCGATGGTCGCCGGGGGGAGTGCTTCGGATAGCGCACGACTTGTTTTTTTGCGAAGGAACCATATGAGTAACACGAAGATTTGTCCCGCTTGTCAGAAAGAACTGCCGATTCTGGCGGTTCGGTGTAAGTTTTGCGGGATAAAACAGCCTGTTGACAGAGATGATGAGTACGAGGGTGCTGGGAAACAGATGACCAAACCGCTGAACGCGGTGAAGAATCGAAGTACTACAGCGTCCGGTCCGTCTGTTGCCACGACGTTGCCCCCCAAAGCGATTGCGCAAAAAGGTCCGTCTCCGGAAAAACGAAAGACGATGATGGGCGTGGGGATGGGTGCGGGAACGACCGGTTCATCTGCGGTGAAAAAGAAAAAGTCGACCGTAGCGCTGGGGTCAGCGAGTGGGTCGCCGTTTGAGGACAGGAAAACCAGTGGTGATGAATCGGCGAAGAGTGCCCGTTTATCGTCTGCGGCGGCCGGCGGCAATCGAAAGAAAACGGTATTGGGAGTCAGCGCGTCGCCGGCGGCAAATAAATCTCAGGTGTTGAAACCGCCCAAACCGAGCGCGGCGCCGGCGCATGCGGCCCAATCCAAACCACTGCGCCCCAGTGCGATGAAAACCCGGCCCGCAAAACTCGATATTCAGAAGCCGAAGAGGCCGCTGGGGGCAGCGAGAGTATCGAAACGTAATTTGGGGCTCAATGATATTGACACTACCGATGCGAGTTGGATTCCCGATGTAGACGATAATTCACAGCTGATTCATCTCGACGCAGATGCGATTGATGTCACCGGCCCCGTCTTCGATAGCGCCACAGAGACCCACGAACTGGATTTCGATGACTTATCTGAGGTGGTTCGGGCGGATGCACCCGGCAACGAAAGCGAAACCCGGGTATCCGCTGTGGCACACTCCGCAAAAGCGAAGGATTGGGCGATGGTCCGGCTGGCAAGAATCCGCGTGTGGGTGTTGCGTATCGATTGGTCTCGGCTTCGTGCTCGATTTCAACAGCTGCCGGAATTCGCTCGAAAAGGCGCGGCGCGGCTCAGTGCCTTTGTCGCGCAGCAACGGGAACGCACAGAGGGGATTCGTCGCATTCACCTGATTGTGGCGGTCCTGGGGGCGCTGATGGTGGTGGGAATTGTTTTATTGGTGGCAATGGCGGGCGGTGAACCGGGAATGGATTCGAACACAAAAGAGTCGACGCCGCCGGTGAAAGCGGTGTCGAAAACGGATCGTTCGACACCGACGGCGACAGCAAAAGATGTGCAGAAGAAGCAGTCTGCACCGGTATCGACGCCCGACAGTGTAAACGCCGCTGTGCCGGAAGCGACAGAAGACAAGGACCTGCCGCCTGTGGTGGTATCTGATCGACCCTGTCAACCCATGGAAAAATACGGGGCGATTTCGTTGGACAATGTGCTGAAAGCGGCCATGACCTATGTGCGCGGGGTGTCTGTGTGTGACCTGATGGGGCGCAATATGGAGGTTGTGGCGGCGGCGTTTGATTCTGAACAGATTCGGTTTTCCGGTGGGTACGACGGTTTGACCGACGGTACGGTTTTGGAAGTGGCGCCGGTGCAGAACGATATTGGCGACGGTCTGGTACGCTTTCTGTTTTATCAGGACAAACTGTTTCGGATTGTTTTTGAGTTTGGCATGTCGAAAGACATGACAGTGGACATGAAACAGTTCGAAAAACGCTGGGGGAAGCGGGCCGGGGTGTATCGCTTGAAGGAGCAGACAATTGTGGCCATTGACGACGGAGAAGTGCGGGTGGAGCTGGTGACCGATCGCATCGGCCCCCCCAATCGGCGCGGCGTGATTTCAGACTTGAAGGTGGGGAGGGAATTGGCATTGAAACTCGATGCCAATTGGCGGGCGGTACAGCGTACGGCGATGGGAGACGTGCTGCTGAAAAAAGAGCGCTATCGCAAGGCAGCTCAGAAGTACAGAGACGCCCTGAAAGAGAGTGCCGCGTTGGGCGCGGCCTATTTGGGACTGGCAGAAGCGCGATTGGGAATGGATGATGCTGCAGGAGCTCGAAAAACGCTTGCTTCCGGGGCTGACAGCGTGACGGACGAGCGAATGGCGGATGCGATAAAAAAACGACTGGCGGCAATGAATACCGACTAGGTCGCGCGACCGTCTGCGGTTTTTGCCCCCATTGCCCTGCCGAAGAGAAGTGATACATTGCAACTATGAGACAGAACACCATATTACAAGCCTGGCCGATGACTCCGGCGGTGAAAATTATACTGATTGTCAATTCAGCGTTATGGCTGCTGACGGTGATTGCCGGCCGGTTTGAGAGCTGGGCGGTCTATGAAACGATGGCGCTCACACCGGCGAAAGTGTATCCCGGTTGGCATGTGTGGCAGATATTTACCTATATGTGGTTTCATTCCCTTGGTGGGTTTTCCCATATTCTGTTCAATATGCTTTTTTTGTGGATGTTCGGCGGCATTCTGGAACAGACATGGGGAACTCGCGGGTTTCTCAAGTTTTATCTGGTTTGCGGAACCGGCGCAGGCGTGGTGGTCTTTTTGGTGGGGCACCTATTTTATCCGACGACCGCGACGGTGGGTGCATCAGGGGCGATTTACGGGCTCGTTGCCGCGTGGGCTATCGCGTTTCCGGAAAGAATGATTTATCTGTTCGGAATATTTCCGATTAAAAGCAAGTATTTTGCCTTGTTTCCGATAGGTTACGCAGTGCTGGATTTCATTGTGGGGGGAACTGGAATCAGCCACGCTGCGCATCTGGGGGGGCTGGCTATCGGCGCATTGCTGGTGACCGGATTCTGGCGACCCAGGCGGATGAAGAATCAAGTCAGATATATGTACCTGAAGCGAAAGCTGAAAGTAATTGAAGGGGACCGCCGCAAAAATCCGCCCGGCGGCAGATACTGGAATTAAATTCTCCCGTTTGCCAACTGGCTGGAATTTAAGAAATATTGTCGTTTATTTGTGTATTTGATTGTCTTTTTCTATGCTTGAAAAGAATTTGTTATGATGTAGTCTTACGAGACTATACAGTAACAAGTCATCGATCATAATACGATGCGACGTTTTGAGTCATTGGAGGCAATACATGTCGAGAATTTTCGTTCGAGCATTGGCGAGTGTTTCGCTGCTATTTATCATCGTATCCTGTAAAAGTGAGCCACCCGCTCCGGTTGAGCCTGTGGCGCCTCCGCCCGCACCGGTTCCGGTTGCGGATACCGAAGAAGAAGATACCGGTACGGAAACAGAGACCGCAACTGAACCGGAACTGCCTCCGACCGAGGAACCCACAGCATCGAAGTCGAGCGGTATTTCGAAAAGCAGCCTCATCGGCAATTACAGCTGCAGCATTTCAGGCGAAAATTTCCCCATGGGAATCGTACCTCCCCCGGCCATGTGTAAAATTTATGAAGGCTCTGGAGACGACTTGAAAATCGCGCCGGTGGGCGGTTCCGGAATCAACGGCACCATCTCAAATATTCGAGGCGGCAGTTTCTCGGTGGTGGGCAATTTTGATGTGGGGGTCGGCAAATTGAAAATCAACGCCCGCTTGTCACGTCGCAGTTCAACCCAATACAAAGGAAAAGGTACCGGAGAATTGGCCGGTGCGACCATCCCCTATAATTTGACGCTGATAAAGAAGTAAGGCACGAATTTTTGGAAAAGCGGCCCACTCTTAACTTGGAGGAAGCATAATGACGAACGACGAACGCCGGGAAAAACGAGTCCAGGCATCATTGAAAGTGCGATACAAAAGCGCCACCGTGACCGAGTTCATCGAAAAACACAGTCACGATATCAGTCCGGGCGGTGTATTTATTCGTTCGCAGAAACCGTTACCCAAAGGGTCGCTGCTGAAGATTGATTTTCGGCTGGAAGATGATACCGCGGTGATTCAGGGCGTCGGCCGGGTGGTGTGGATTCGCGAAGCCGATGATGACACGTCGAAGCCGCCGGGAATGGGAATCAAATTCATTCGTCTCGATGAGAACAGCAAACTGAATATTCATAAAATCATTTCTGTTCAAAAATCGGGCGAAGAAATCAATCGAGCGTCTATCCTGGGCGATGATGACGACGAGGAAATCGATACCGCGAACATCAAACTCCCCGAAGGCAAGACGGTGCGCGACAGCGTGGCGCCGTCGGTGGATGTCAGAATGAGTGATTCTTCTGAATCATCCGAACAGTCGAACGAAGAAGAAGACAACGAGCCGACCAAAAAGATAGATGTGGGCTCGAAATCAGGGAAAGACAATCCGAGTAAAAAAGAGTCCGGCGAGTCAGATAGCAAGGCGGCCTCCGGCAAAGACGAACCCAGTGAAAAACCGACCGCGGTTGCACCTGAGGAGAAAAAGGGGAACGGCATTCTGGTTGTTCTGTTGTTGATCGCGGTGGCGGCGCTCGGATATTTTCTGATGCGTCCTTCAGATGAGACGACAACCGATACGGACGAATCTTCGAATGTAGAGGAAGAGGCAATACCTGAAGATCCCGAAGTTGCGGATACCGGCGCCGCGGAATCAGAGCCCGCGCCTGAACCGGAACCCGCACCTGAAGAGCCGCCGGCGGTGATGTCCGGAGCGATAAGTATCGCTGCAGATGTGGAAGGGGCGAAGGTGAAAATTGACGGGGCAGTTCAGGAAGGTGTGACGCCGTTGCAGATACCCGCGATGGTTGTGGGTGAGCATGATTTGGAAATTACGTTGTTCGGTTATGAACCGTTACAACAGAAGATTGAATTGGTTGAAGGGCAGCCGCTCGAACTAAAGGTGGAACTGGCACAGGCGCGTCAGGTGATGAGCCTGAAAGCCAGCTCCGGCGGCAGAGACATAGTGGGCGCGAAGGTGTTTGTGGGCGAAAAACAGATTGGGCGAACCCCCATTAAATCAGTGAAACGTCGAGACCCCAATTTCGAGTATATGATTCGAACACCTAAGTATCAGGATTACCCGGGAAAAGTGACCGAAGCGGATTGGGTGTATGAAGATGGGGTATACACACTGACGATTGAAGCGCAGATGGTTGAAGAGGTAGCGACGCCCAAAGCGGTTCCAGCGGCGGCCTCAGAAGAGGCGCCGGTACAGCGTACACGGGTGAAAACGCGTGCGGTGAAGCCGAAAGTGTCAACCTCTACCGAAGGTCCATCTGCTGACGGCGACGCGGCTGCCGCAACACCGGCGAAGGCGGAGAGCGCGACCGATGGAGCGGAGACCAAACCCGCTGCAACTCCGAAGACAGCGCCTGCGGCGCAGACCAAGCCCGCTGAAGAGTCAACCGCACCTGCGGCAAAACCCGTCGTGAAGGCGGCAGGCGCCGACGAAAATCCCTACTAAATTCTGTTGAACGGTTACATTCCTCACATCGGGTCGGGCGTTTCGCAGCAACAGCTGGATGTTCAGTGGCAGAACACGGATTCCTTGGATGTGACCGGTGTTTCCGGCGGCGCCCTGGCGTATTGGCTGGTTCATTCGAAGGCAATGGACGACGTGCCGATGGTCGTGGTGGCGGAGGATTCCCGCGCTGCCAAAGCCTTGGCTGACAATTTGTCATTTTTTTATCCGGCACCGGATGCGGTCGTGCATTTTCCGTCTTATGAAATGGGGGTGTACGACGAGGTGGTGCCCGACAAGACGTCGTCGTTGCGTCGTTTGTCCGCGTTGTTTCACTTGGGAAAACCGAATCCGTCATTCCGGTTTGTGGTGCTCACGCCGGATGTGCTGGCACGGAAGCTGTTGCCTCGAACAGCGTTTTTCGCATCGGTTCGAGAGCTGTCGAGCGGAGATTGGATTGAACGAGAGGAACTAATCGCGTTTCTTGACCAGGGCGGATACCATCATTGCGCCGTGGTGGAGGAACCGGGGACCTACAGTGTACGCGGCGCGCTGGTGGATTTATATGTGCCGAGCATGGATGCACCGGTTCGGCTCGATTTTTTCGGCGATGAAATCGACAATATCACCACATTTGATCCTTACACGCAGGCGCGCCGTGAAACGGTGTCATCGGTTTGGGTTCATCCGGCCAGACAAGCGCTGGTGCCGTCCTCGGACGATGCGCAGGATGCGGTAAAAACCCGGCTGCGGGCAATATGTGACGATGTGAATATGCCGACCACTCAGACATCTCTGTTCATCGAAGATATGATGGAGGGACGCACGTTCGTGGGGTCCCACAGTTTTTTGCCCGGACTGTATCCTGAATTGGACACGCTGTTTGATTATCTGCCGCAGGTGCATTTCTGTATGACCTCGTTTTCTACACTGAAAATGGCGCTGCATAAGTCGGTTGCGCAAACAGAGGCGGATTTTGCGCGCAAACGGGAGTTGCAGGTTCCCGCGTTTGACCCCCGCAAGTTGCATTGCAGCGAAGAAGAGGTCAGCACTTGTCTTGCGAAATATCGCACCATTCGAATTCATCCGTTCGCATTGGAGCAAGGTGAGTCGTCTGCGGATGACACGGCGGCGGCGCAGTATATCGATTTGGAAACACGGGGGTTTCGTGATTTGCGGCAGAAATTGGCGGTTCAGGCGGAGCGATCCGGCGCCCTCGATATTGTGGACAGCCTGGCCGAGTATTTGCGAGAGCTGGCCGACAACGGATATTTTGTGGGGTTGGTGGTGCATTCCAAAGGGCAGGCAGATCGACTGTTGGAAATGCTGGATCATCGAGATGTGGCGGTGGTTTCAACTGTTTCGACGGAGCCGGGCGGACCGGGCGTGCACCTGGTGCGTGGCGAATTGGTCAGCGGTTTTATCTGGCCGGCCGAGGGTATTTGTTACATCAGTGAAGAAGAGGTGTTCGGCAAAAGCGCAACCCGCAAACGTGGAAAGTCCGCCCCCAAAGATGTGTTCTTTGATTTAACGTCGCTGCATCCCGGAGATTTGGTGGTGCATAAGGAGCACGGTATCGGACGCTACGAGGGGCTGGTGCATCGCGAGGTACGCGATGTGGGAATGGATTTTCTACTGATTACATACAAAGGCGACGACAAACTGTACCTGCCCATCTATCGTCTCAGTCAGATACAGAAATATAAAAGCGCCACCGAGAAAACCGTTTCGCTCGACAAACTGGGGGGAATCGCGTTTACCAAAACCAAAGCCGCGGCGAGAAAACGCGCCATGCTGCTGGCGGCAAAGCTGCTCGAAATTTACGCACGCAAAGAGCTGACCACGCGCCAACGGGTGGATGACGCCGATGATATGTATCTGGCGTTTGAAGCGGCGTTCCCGTTTGAGGAAACCCACGATCAACTGAACGTTATTGCCGAAGTGAGTGCGGATTTGGAAAACGCCCGCCCCATGGATCGGCTGTTGTGCGGTGATGTGGGGTTCGGCAAGACCGAAGTGGCGTTGCGCGCGGCGTTCCGAATCGTGAATTCGGGAAGGCAGGTGGCATTGCTGGTACCGACGACGGTGTTGGCCCAGCAGCATTACCTGCAATTTCGGCGTCGGTTTTCGGGATACCCGGTGCGGGTGGAGATGATGAGTCGGTTTCGCAGCAAGGGGCAGAATGCGAAAACCGTGATGGGCATTAAGGATGGCACGGTCGATATTGTGGTCGGAACGCATCGGTTGTTGTCGAACGATGTGCATTTCAAAAACCTGGGCTTGCTGGTAATTGACGAAGAGCATCGATTCGGTGTGGCGCACAAGGAGCGAATTCGTTCACTTCGCACCAGTGTGGATACCTTGGCGATGACCGCCACGCCGATTCCCCGAACCCTGCATATGGCGTTTTCCAAACTTCGCGATCTATCAATTATCAGTACGCCGCCGGTGAACCGATTGCCCATTAAAACCATGATTTGCCATGATGATGCAGCGCTCATCAGGGAAGCGATTGAGCGGGAATTGGCGCGGGATGGGCAGGTGTATTTTGTGCACAACCGGGTGAAGGATATTTCCCGGGTGGCGGCGAGAGTGTCGCATCTGGTGCCGCAAGCGCGTATTGGAATCGGGCACGGTCAAATGAAAGAGAATGCCCTGGAACAGGTGATGAATGACTTCATGGGCGGGCACTACGACGTGCTGGTGTGTACGGCGATTATTGAGTCCGGGCTCGACATCCCTCGCGCGAATACGATTCTGATTGATCGGGCCGACACCTTCGGGCTGGCCCAGCTGTATCAGATTCGCGGCCGGGTCGGGCGCAGCGACCAGCAGGCCTACGCCTATCTGATTGTTCCGCCGGTGCAGATGCTGAGCGATGATGCCAAAGAGCGGGTGGAAGCAATGACACGGCATACGGATTTGGGAAGCGGGTTTCAGGTGGCGTCAATGGATTTGGAAATTCGCGGTGCGGGCAATATTCTGGGCAGTGAGCAGTCCGGAGATGTGGACGGCGTCGGGTTTGAAATGTATATGGAGCTGCTCGAAGAGGCGACCGCGCGGCTCAAGGGAGAATCGTATGAGGTGGCGTTCGAGCCCGAAATCAATCTCGATACACCGGGATTTTTTCCGGAGGAGTACATCGGCGATGTGGGGTTGCGACTTCATTTTTACAAGGAGCTGGCAACATCGCGCACCGAGTTTGAGGTGCAGGAAACCGCGGCCACATTGGTGGACCGTTTCGGAAAATTGCCCAACGAAGTGACACAACTGGTGGATGGCATGGTGGCCAAAGCGTTGTGTCGTCAATTGGGCGTGCTTGGCCTCGAAACCACGGCAAAACGCATCACCCTGCACCTGGGCGCGCAGACGCGCATTCAACCCCAGAAAGTGTTCGACGTGATTCAGCAAGCCGACGGCCGGGTTCGCCTGACCCCCGATTATAAAATACTCGCCGTACACGACAACAAAACCGAAAGCGTCACCACCGCAGCCATCCACCTGCTGCGCCAACTGGCAAAATAGCGACGCACCGTTCTCTGGCTGTGCAACGCATCCCCGACAAGGGCGGTTCGCAAACCGCCCCGACGAGCCGGGGGAGATATCGAACCGCCCCTACCTTTGTAATTTTTTTCGGATGGGTTGGAAGCTGCGTTGCAGTTGTTTGCGCTCGTCGTCGCTGGCGTTTATTTCGGCTTGGCGCAGCAGGGTGGAGATGGCGACATTGCTATCGATTTTTATCGATACGATCTGTCCGGGTTCACGAAATTCGAAAATAGAAACCAGGGTTTGTTCCGAACGAAACAGGTCAACCAGGGTTCGCAGTTTTTTCTTTCCGGCAATGTGGCTGTATACGCGCAAGACTTCATTGGCCAGTGCGATCTGTTCGGTGTTCTGCTCGTTCACTTCGATAAGGTCGACACCGACGTTTAAATGGCTGAGTTCCGTCAACACCGCGGGAATGAAATTGTCGGTGATCATTACACCGTGCTGCGGGGCGATGATTCGCGGTTTGGGAGAAAGTTGCTTGACGCTGTTAATCGCCCGTTGCAGTGCGCGCTTGCTGGGCATGTACACCTGATGAAATAAATGGATGCCGGCGCCGTCTTCAGGGGTATAAATAAATCCGGGACGGTTGTTGGTTCCGCCGAACAGATCTCCTGAAAAGAGAATGCGACTGTCCGAGTCGTACAGCATCACCGCACCGCGGGAATGACAAAACGGCGAAGCAATGAATTGAAGCGTATGACCGGTGTTGAACCGAATTTGCTGACCGGGAAGACTTTCGGTTGAAATGTACCGTTTGGCATCGAGACCGTAGTGGCGGGCCAGACGCCAGGTGTCTTCGGAACAAATGACCATGACCCGCGGGTTGATGCGCTGGATTTCGGCAGCATTGCCGGCAACGTCGGGATCCTGGTGATTGATAAACATGTAGTTCAGATTGTCGATGGAGTCAATGATGGCCGCAGTCTTGGAGCACACCACATCGAGATCGCGCAGGGGTCCCGGATCGATGAGCAGCGCTATCTGCTGCCCGTTTCCGCGAAACACACGCAGCCAGGAGTTGCATTCCAGCTGGGTCTCGTGCCGTCGCCCCACCCAGTAGGTATCGGGTGCAATTTCGAGGGGAACCGGTTGACTCCAGTTGGTGTCGTCGGCAACCAAATACGGCTCGCTCTTCATTGACGCCAGTGTCGGTGCAGCGGCTGGATGATGACCCGGTATCAATGATAGGGATTTCAATGCGTCCGGGGACGGCAGCGAGTACTGGCCGCCGTGGCGCATACGGCTGAGCAGGTTGGCCACGTCCCGCTGCAAATCGAGCATGGTTTCCTGTCGTTTCGCCGGGTCTTTATTCAATGCGCGGAGAATAACCTGTTTGGTTTCGTCGGGAATACGCAACGCCCGCGCGTTGGCATCGTCCCATTGGGGCACTTCACTGATTTGACGCGGCAGAACCAGCAGGGGCGATTCGTCATCGAACGGAACGTTTCCAAAGAGCATTTCGTAGAGAACGATGCCCATCGAATAAATGTCGGAGGGAACTCCGGCATTCAACCCTTTGCACTGCTCCGGAGACATATATTCCGGCGTACCCACCACCGTGCCGCTGAGTGTGAGTCCGCGGGTGGCCGCGTTGTTGAACAACTTGCCGATACCCAAATCGAGAATTTTAACCACCGGGTCCGGGTTGTTTTTTTCGGTATGAATAAAAATGTTGTCGGGTTTCAGGTCGCGGTGAATCACGCCTCTTTCATGGGCCGCCGCCATTCCTTCGCACGCCTGCAGAATAATCCGAAACGCGGTGGTCGGGGGAATGGGGCCCATCTGCAACGCATCACCGAGAGAATACCCGGAAAGCAGCTCCATGACCATGTAATTGGTGTTGTCGGGGAGAATGCCGAAATCTTCGAGCGACACGATGTTGCGATGGGCAATAAGAGAAATCATCATCGCTTCCTGGCGAAATCGTTCACTCAGTTGGGCATCGCGCGTGAAGACACTTTTCAAAAGTTTCAACGCGAGTCGTTTGTCGCTGGAAACGCGCTCCACTTCAAACACATCGGCCATTCCTCCCGCACCGATGAAGCGGACCACTTTGTATTTTTTGTCAATGGTTTGGCCAATCCATCGGGCTTCTCGTTCAGCGATGGATTTAACCGGCGTGCCGTCTTGAGGACAATGAGTGACACCATTGTCAATGCCTTCCGCATAACAAAGTGGACAATACCAGACTGAATGAATCACTGTCGCATGCCTTTCTGTCCCCAAAACAAATGACTATCGCCGCCAAGTGTAACATCAGTACTGGGGGGCAAGCATCTGAAAATGAAGAATTTTCAGCAGTGGTCTATTGGATTTTTAATAGAACTGTAAAGAATACTGATATAAACTGTACAGCCACGATACATGGGAGGAAACATGAAATATGTACTGATTTTTGGGTTGGCATTGTTTGTGGTTTGCATGGGTTGTAGCGGCAACGAGTCGGGGAGCGACGGTCAAAGCGACGCAGACGCAGATACGGATACGGACGCCGACAGTGATACGGATAGTGACAGTGATACGGACAGTGACAGTGACAGTGACAGCGATAGCGATAGCGATAGCGATAGCGATGACGACAGCGACGACGGCCCGGCTTCGTCGGATTCGGACTCCGAGGGCTTGACAGATTCAGAAACATCGACAGACGCCGATAGTGACACTGACACAGATACGGATACGGACAGTGACGCCGATACTGACAGTGACAGTGACACCGATACAGATACGGATACAGATAGCGATACAGATGCGGACACAGATAGCGATACGGATACGGACACAGATAGCGACACAGATAGTGACAGCGATACGGACACAGATAGCGACAGTGATACCGACGCGGACAGTGACAGCGATACCGACACGGACAGTGATGGAACCGCCGAAACGCTGTATTTAAGTGATTTGTGTGAGATGGGAACTTCAACCAACGGATGGGGACCCATTGAGAAAGATCGCAGCAACGGAGAAGATGCCGTACGCGACGGCGGACCGTTGATTGTTGCGGGCAGCGTGTATAGCAAAGGATTGGGGGTTCATGCACCCGCTTCGGTGATTTATAACATAGAAGGAAAATGTAGTTCGTTCATGGCGGATGTGGGCATTGATGAGGAAATGAAGAGTGCGGGGTCGGTCATTTTTGAAGTCTGGGGCGACGGGGTGTTGCTGCATCAGACGGCTGTGTTGAACGGTCCGGATGATCCGGTGGCGCTGAATGTAGACATCTCGAATGTCCAGGAACTGACGCTGCTGGCCAATGAGGACGGTGGAAACGGCAGCGACCACGCGGACTGGGGGGATGCGCGGATTCAATGCGTCGACGCCGATTTTTCGGACTGCAGTGCAACGTCGGATACGCAGATTCCGGCGCCGGTCGGATATCATCTGGTATGGTCAGATGAGTTTGATGTGGAGGGGCGACCCAACAGCGCCGACTGGGGATACGAGAGCGGATACGTGAGAAATAATGAATGGCAGTATTACCAGGAAGATAACGCGTTTGTGCAGTCCGGGTTTCTGATTATTCAGGGGCGCCGCGAACCTGCGCCGGAGAACGGAGAGTATACCTCGACGAGTCTGCGTACCATGTCAAAGCGTACGTTTCAGTATGGGATTATCGAGATGCGGGCGCGTTTGGTGGCAGAGGAGGGACTGTGGCCCGCGTTCTGGACATTGGGAGAATCGGGAGAGTGGCCGTCAAACGGTGAGGTGGATGTAATGGAGTATTACGGCGGTGGGATTCATGCCAATGTGGCGTGCGGTACCGATGAACGCTGGGTTGCCCGTTGGGACAGCGTATTCCGCTCCATCGGCGATTTCGGGGTGCAGGATTGGGACGCCAAGTTTCACGTGTGGCAGATGATTTGGGATGACACCGAAATTCGGTTGGTGCTGGATGGCGAGGAAATGAACAGCACCTGGTTGGATGATATGCTGAATCCCGACGGCAACTCTCCATTCCGCCAACCCCACTATGTTCTGGTAAATCTGGCTATCGGTGGAAACTCGGGCGGTGACGCGACCAACACTTATTTTCCCAACCACTATGTGGTGGATTACATCCGTTTTTATCAGCAGAATTAAATCAATGAATTGAATTATTTGTCGGTGTCGGTGGCCGGCGTTTCGTCGCCGTCTTCGGCGGAGTCTTCAGTCGGTTCAGTGTCATCTTCGTCATCATCGTCGCCGTCTTCTGCCTCGGCGTCGTCGTCGTTGTTTTGATTCACAGCTTCGAGGGGCGCATCGGCTTTGGGTTTAAACAGCGTCTGTTGAACGAATTCAACCGTCATTGCAAACAGCATAAGACCGAAATAGACCGCCATGGCAATAGAGGTTACCGATGTTACCGTGTAGCGGGGAACCGCCTGCAGGAATACGTATTGAGTGACAATTTCAACAATAAAAATGAGGGCCAATCCAAGTTTGTGAACTGGCTTCTGAATATTGACCGCATGCCACAGTACCAGCGGTAATCGCACATACCAGTAATTGATTTGCGGATTGGTCACGCAATAAAACGGAATGATTGCCAGGTGGAAAACATCGGTAACTTTCTTTCTCAACCGCCAGATGTACAGCGCGAGCAGCGCAATCATCAACATGCCCACCAGACGGAGCGTGGTCTGCATCTCCTGAATGCGAATCTCTTTTCCCGCAATGCCGCCGTTCGAGTTGACTTCCTCACGGGTGGTCTCTCCGTCGTACACAATCAGATCACCCAGCCCAACCCGGTGGGAGCTGTACGATTCATTGTGCATAATTAAGTTTTCCGCTGATTCCTTAAATATCGCCGGGCCGTACATCGCCATGGCAGAAACAACGAGAACCAACGCCATGGCAGCGGCACCTGCGGCGAATTTCAGGTGATGCCTGGGAATGGATCGACTTTCCCAGATTTCGCGTGCCGCCACAACACCCCAGGCAAAGAAAAAGACTGCCGGAAAAATTCGGGTCAGCGCCGCGTACGACAACAGCGCACCGGCAGAAATCCACCGCTCCTTTTTAAACGCACAGAATGCGATAACCAAGGCTGCGGACCAGTCGAACCGAAGTAGGGAATGGGTCAACACTGGCCAGCGCCCGCTGAAACTGCAAAGAAAGAAAATACCCACAAACAGCATTGATTCAAACCCGAATGTCCAGGCCACCGCCACGAGCATGGCCACAATGAATATCAAATCCACCAGGGCGATGAGTTTGACAGAGTCCACCGGGAACGTCTTCGCCAGAATGCCGCCGAACACCGCCCATGTAGGTGGTGGGTTGTAGCCGTGATCCACGAAAAAGTTGCCTTGCAGATTTGCGGTTGTTTTGCGGGCCATGAACCAATCGATGTCTTCGGTAAAGCTTCTCCATCGCTCCTCAGTGAATCGGGTATCTTTAATTTCTTTTCCGTGTTCAAACGCGACGCGAGTGGATTTCACGTCGTAATCGCGCAAATCCCGGTACCGCCTGATTTTTGATGCGTGACGGTTTTTGTGGTGCAGATCCGCATACAGCATGGCTGCGTAGAATTTGGTGTATCCGAGTTCCTCCAGATACTTGGAGTTCAGGTAGTAGTAGGCAATATCGGTGTAGTCATCGAGGCCCTCAACGACTTTACGGTCGAACTGATAATAATTGAAAATTCCCGCGACAAAGGCGATGACCAGCAGTCCGGAATATACATTGAACGCTGCTTGTCGATAAAACTGGTTGGCAATTCTCAACAGCGGCGCTTTGTGGAAGCGAGCGAACGCCAGCAGAGTAGCACTGATGGCCATCCACATGCGGTACTTGTGGGAATCTGTGCGGGTGATCGGGTCTATATAATTGTAGCAATAGAACGCAGTAATCAGGGCGATAACGACCATCGGTCCGAATTTTTTTGCAGTTAAAATGGCATCTTGTTTGGAAAATTTCATTTTTCTGTCCTGAAATTGATGGCTTCGGCGGCATTCAGAGCGAAGCGACTTTGCAGTATCCGAGAATTTTCCATGTTTGTAATTTGGCAGGCGACAGATGTCAACAATTATAGGACCGCAGGCCTGTGCCGGAGGTCTGCAGCAGATTACGGACTAGCTGCTCAGAAGACAGATTTCAGCTGGGATTCCGGCGGGACGGTGTCTGAGGCGTCATCGGTGTCGGCAACGGGTAACTCGGATGCGGAACAAGCCAGAAACGAAAAGAATATTTCCGCGCCTTCAAATTCTCTCGAATCGTGCCACACCACCCCGTATCCGCCTCTGCCGAACGTTAAAAAAGGACGTCCCACCGCTGCGGGATTATCATCGCTCACGCGAAGCTGTTCACCAATCAGGTTTCCTTCCAGATCAAAGCGTCTGAAATAGACAGCGGAACCGGCCGGCTTTTTGGTGCCCACCCATGCCATTGCCAGCTCAGCGCCGGTGGTCGCCAGCGAAACAACATCTGCAGAGCCGTTGAAATCGAGTTGCTTCGTAAAGGACGGTCGCACCCCTTCTTTGGGAATAATGGCCATGAAAATACGAAAATTACCGAGTGGATTGTGTTCCGCCGGTGCGGCGTTGGTCCAGGCGACGGCAAAGTCAGTGCCGGTCCAAACCACTTGCGGTCGATTATTATATCCGCCCACTCCGGATACCTGAATTTTCGGCCCGAACAACTCGCCCCGGTTGGTTACTCGCTGCATCACAATGTTTCTGCCGCCGGATACGGCGTCACTCCACACCACCGCATAAAATTCGCCGGTCCAGGCGATGGCGGGAGATTCAATGCCTCCCTGTGCAACCGCAAGCGGTCTGGGTTCCGGAATCGAACCGTCCCTCCCGGGCAAGCCGAGCATGCCGTCGTTACGGAACCACAATGTTCCCAGTTCCTCCCAGACCACCGCACCCCAGGGGCCCGACGCTACGAATCGCGAGGTCTTGCCAAATTTTTTGGGTTTCTGCTCATTTTGTCCAATCGTTACATGGCTGGCCTCGCTACCGTCCAGCCAGCTGACGTAAACATTGTCACCGTCGGCTGCCAAGGTGGGCAGACTGCATTTTTTTTGGCTGGGAAACAGGGTTTCCTCATCGGTTGGAATTCCATCATCTTTGATGAAAATTCCCGAAATGGTCGGATTCTTGCCGAACCAGTCCCACCATGCCACATAAAAGCCGAGATCTTTGGCGACAATCACCGGATTGTTGGCTTCTCCCGAAGAATGACTCACCATCGTATTTACAGAAGGAACCGGCGCGGGACATGTTTCATTGGTCAACCCGACCGGAAGCGGCGGCGGCGGCAGTTGAGCGCCTTTTTGAACATTGCACCCAACCAGAGCGATTGTTGCTGCGAGAGGTAAACAAAAAATTTTCATATCATCACCATTTCACAATAATATTCACTATTTTTGCGGATGGTCCAATAAATGTAAAGTGTTCAATCGGAAGAAACAGAATCAATGCTTTCGAACATTGGTGCGATATCGCTGTTTTTTGGTGTGTCTGGAATAACTGTCAAAGTCGATGTCATAAGCAACTTCAATTTCTTCATTCGCGGTATTAATCAAAAACTGAATGGCATGGGGCGACTGTTTCCAGACATTGTCGCGAGGTTCGTCCAACCAGGCAATCAGCGTGGCGAAATGTTCCGATTCAAACTGCGCGCGTAAATCTTCCCGAATCTGCTTTAGTATGGCGTACACGGTGATTCGATAGGGCTGGAATGCCGTTTCATCGGGGCTATCGTCTGCGGCCGGCGTGTATCTGGCAGACATAATCACCAGTCTGCCTTCCTTTTTGACAAAACGGTCGTAGTTGGATTTGAACAGACTGGGGTCGTCACTGAAGTTGAGTTCCAGACTGGCGAACGCTCTGGTACGCGACAGCAGTGTTTCAAGTTCCTGGGCGTTCACAAAATAGGTTTGTTCTTTGGTCAGTTTGGTTTTGTGGACGATGGGTAGCTGGTTCATAGACACCTCTTTGAAAACCCTTGGGATGTTTGCGACGGGGTGATGTTATTCATATGCAGCTGATTGTAGATAATTTTTATCGTCAGAACAATTGATATTGCGGAATATTACAGATTTATGAATTTTTCTTACAAGGAATGGATTTGGGCACAGAAACAGTCCGTATTTTTTTCTGGCGAATCAGTCTTTTGGCGGTTCTTACAATTGTTTTACTTTGGACATCGCTGAATTCGCGGCGCTGTGCACCGTAGCTCATGATGTTTTCGGGATTCCGATGATGCGGCAGCCCGAAAAAGTGTCCAAGTTCGTGGGGAAGCGTATTGTTGCGTGCCGCACCTGAAATCAGAATGTACGTGCCGGGGTTGCGTTGCGGAGATTCAATATGCGCCCCGGCCAGGCGTCCGGATGGTTTGCGATTTTGTAACGCGGCGGCTTTTCGGGTGGCCTTAGACGGCACGGGGTCGAGAATTTCATCGTGCAGAAACAGGTTGATTGCCTTGGGCTGCAAATATTTTTTTACCTGATGCCGTTCTCGGATGGTTTCCAATGTCTCAAATGTTGCCGGCAGGGAGTGCCGTGCGATGACCGTAAAATGGATGCCGATCTCAGCAAATTGCGCATTGGCATCGTTTACCATGGCGTCAATCTTCTGATTCGCTTTTTCAGGCGTTGCGGATGCCATATGAACAACAATCGGAAAATCGGCCTGAAACGGGGGTGGCGGTTTGGGCGTGCTCAGCAACGCGGTGGGAAACAGAAGCAGTACTGAGAGTATGAAAAAATTGTATCGATAGCGTGTCATGCTGGCTTAGACGCCGAGTTGTTCAGGAAGGTTTTAAAAAAAGAAATTTTGTGAAAATGAATTGGGGAATTGAGGAGCTGACGAGGATTTGTGACGAATTTACCGGCGCTGATACAGCGAAAAAACGCCGACGTACAAATAACCGACCAGGAACAGCAGCAGGAACGGAATGGAAATAAAGTGGCCGCCCTGGTATGCAACGATGATGGTTGCGACAAAATACGCGGCGAACAACAGTTCGATAGCGGGAACAAGACCTTTGCGCGCGCGGTATTTTTTCTTTCTCCAGTTATCGGTTTTGCTGTTGATTTCACCCACGCCGTGTTTGGCGGTTCTGACAAACGGGGTGTCGTGTCCGAAAACGCCTTCGAGCACCGCTTTGGCGTTATTGATGGACAGGCCGATGCCGAGCGACATCAGCAGAGGCACTTTGGCCAATGCACGCCAGGGGCGCCCGTATAATTCCTTATGTGCGGTAATGTAGAACATTCCGATGGAACCGGTGGTACCCAAAAACAACGGCAAATCAATCAGAATCACTTCCCGCCAACCGTGTTCGGTACGCACCAGCAGGTTGGGAAGCAACAGCAGTGCGAGGAAAATCATCAGCACGTAAGCGAAGTTGTTGGTCAGGTGAAAGAACGCTTCCATTTTCACTTTAAACGGTACATCCGCTTTCAGGATGGTCGGAAGCATTTTTTTGCACACCTGGATGGACCCTTTGGCCCAGCGATGCTGCTGAGATTTGAAGCTGGCCATCTCCACCGGAATTTCCGCCGGGGCAATGATGTCATCAACATACAGGAACTGCCATCCTTTCAGCTGTGCGCGATAGGAGAGATCCATGTCCTCGGTAAGGGTATCGTGCTGCCAGCCGCCGGCGTCGTGAATAGTGGAAATGCGCCAGATTCCCGCGGTTCCGTTGAAATTGAAAAATCGACCGGAACGATGACGTGCGCCATGTTCAATGACAAAATGGCCGTCGAGCATGAGCGACTGAATTCGAGTGAGCAGTGAATAGCCGCGATTGATGTGACCCCAGCGCGCCTGCACCATGCCCACTTTGGCATCGGTGAAGAAGTGCACAGTGTCGCGCAGAATGTTGGGCGGAGGAATAAAATCCGCGTCGAATACCACGACTAATTCTGAGGTTGACAGCGCCAGGCCATTCTCGAGCGCGCCGGCTTTGTACCCGGTACGATCTTCGCGATGGATAAGACTGATATGAAATCCGTCTTTGGCGACTTCTTCAACCTTGGCCTGAGCGATTTCTGTTGTGTCGTCTGTGGAATCGTCGAGAACCTGAATTTTCATTCGGTCTTTCGGATAATTGAATTTGGTGACCGCATCGATGAGCCGCTCACAGACGTATCGCTCATTGAACAGCGGAAGCTGCACCAAAATATGGGGCAGCTCTTCTTCTTTAAAATGGCCGGCAGGTTTGGGTACGTTGCCTTTTGTTTTAAAGAACAAAAAGGTGAGCAATGTACGATGGAATCCGTAAAAAGCAAGCAGCCCGAGAATTCCAAGATAAAGTCCGATCAGCACATTTTCTAACATTCATTCCTCCGTAGATTTCGGTAAAAATTGAAATCCGTTGTCGATGTCACTTTTTCATCGCCTATATGTGCCGAAATAGATCAGCTAATTATCAGAATTGTCATTGAAATGTCACAGGACTTTACAGACTGTCATGAACGGATAAAAGTCATTTAAAATCGATGAGTTACCGAGGATACAAAAATGATTTTTTTTTAATTTTTTTTCAAATATTTGTTACGGAGAAACTCTTCCCGGATACGATCTTCCAAAGCGTTCACACCGCCTTCCAAAACCCGGCCATTCACAAATATTTTCGGTGTTCCATCCACCCCCAATTTCTGGCCGAGCGCCATGTCTGCTTCGATAGCGGATTTTGCGGACTCTGAAACCAAATCTTCTTCAAATCGGTCCACATCCAGGCCCAGACCGGCAGCCATTACGCGAAGCACTTCGGGGTCGAATCCGGCGGCGCCTCTCGAAAACAACGTATCGTGCATTTCCCAGAATTTTCCCTGGCGGAATGCGGCGTACGCTGCGCGGGAGCCGAGCATTGCATCCGGGTGAATCTCTGCGAGCGGAAAATGTTTAAATACCAACCGGACGTCATCGGGGTAGGCGTCGGTGACTTTTTTTACCATCTTCGCAGCTTTGGCACAGAAGGGGCACTGGAAATCCGAAAAAACGACAACGGTGACACTCGGGTTTTCCGCGCCGGTTTGGGGGGAATTGGCAATATCGATATCCATGCCTTTCACAGATGCGTATCGCTGAACGTATCGGGTAGAAATTTCTTCCGCGTTATAGTCTTCCATGATTAAAGACAACACGTAACCCGCGGCATGGGGCGTCAGCGGACAGAGGTTGGGGTTCAACAGGGTTTGCGCCAGGCTGAATTCATTACCGCAGGGCGATACTTCTTTATTGATAATTTCGTCGAAACGTTTCAATTCTGTCGGCGTCAGCTCGCTCACATCCACCTGGCCGATTTTTCCGAGATCCTGAGCGGAGATATAGGTCGCACTCTGTGTAGAAGCGCAGTTCAGATAAATAAATGCGCTGGCGCCGATAAGGAGCATGGCAAATATGGGCGTGAGTTGTCCTGGAAGCTGTTTCACTGTGTTACTCTACTTTCAAAATAGCATATCGGTCAAAAAATCGCACCGCCGGCAATCCAATCGGAAATGGTTCGTTTTTCCTCATCGCTCAATTGCGTCGGTTGCGACTCGTGTTCTAACGTTCTCGGCATGGGCTGACCAGCAATATTTTCGCTGCCTAGAAGTTTGTACAGCAGATAGCTGGCGCCGGGGCGGTACGGGGATATCCGGTCCAGCTCGGGCCAGCCGATACTGACGATATTGATTGCAGTCGCGCCGATCGAATTATCGTTTCTTAAATCTAATGATGTATATTGGGTTTTCCCATGGCATTGAATACAATGCCGGTTGAAAATGGGCTGGATGTCGTCTGTAAAAGATTTTCGCGCAAATACGGGAGTGCTGATCAACGTTGTGTCGGTGCGGAAGCGAGTGACTTCAGTCGGTTGCAACACGGTGCCGTCGAGAGCTCTTAACTCATCGATAATATTGAAATCCCATACCGTGTTCTCAAAAAGTGGACTACTGGTCCACACCACCAGTTCCATACGGATGGGATCATAATACGCCATCAGCCATTTGCCGACGTTTCCGCTGCGCAGCTGCAGCTGACTGGTCATCAGATAGTTGGAATCCAGATGTTTGTTGAATTTTATGCGAATGGCGTCGTTGGGAGCAAAATCGGTATCATAAAGGTCGGGATAAACCGACTCGATTTCCAGTGGAGAAACTTCCCGGCCATCCGGGTCAATAAAACTTTCACACGCAACGCCGCCTATCCATGTGGCGAGAAATATTATACATGCGAGTAAACAGGGTCGCATTGCGGTAGGGAAAATTACGCTTCGGAGTAATTGACGAGATGCGTAGTTACATCGGAAGTACTTAATTTCTTTGTCAATTCGCCTGTCAGACAGTCTGCCAGCGCCAGGAGCAGTTCGTCGATTCCCTGCTCCTCGATGATTTTCTGCAGCAATGCGCGTGCCTGCGGGCTGTCGTCTTTACGCAAAAAAGCGCGTACCGCATCGGTGGTCACATCGCCTTCGAAATCTAAAATAATATTATCAATCAGGTATTGCGCCAGTTCGTTCAAGTTGTCCTCCATATTGAAAAAATCAGGCGTTGTAAAACAACCCCGAATGTAATTGAAAGTTATCTATATAAGACAACCATCGTTTGAGCAAGATATTTCAGACTGGTGTTCATTGCGCTGATGTGAAAATCGGCCGGATATCCGGTACCAGACGATACAATAGTGGAAGATACCCAAAAAAATGAATAGATTCCGATGTGCCGGTATGGGTATAGTGCCCCCATGAAATCGAAACCCCTTCTGAATGGACTCATCACCGCAGCCACCACCCCGTTTGCCCGCAACGGTGACATCGATACCGGCGCGCTGACCTCGCACCTGCAATGGCTCCGGGAAAGCGGCGCCGACCAGATATTGCTGGGGGGCACCACCGGCGAATTTTTTTCGCTGACCATTGAAGAGCGCATCGGACTTCTTCGCGTCGCGGCAAAAACCGAACCCGTGCACCTGATGTTTCACGCGGGAGCCAATGTTTTGGCCGACACCCTGCATCTAGTTCGCGCAGCCGAAACCGAGGGCGCCCATTCGGTGGCGGTTATCCTCCCCTATTTTCTGGCCGGCGCCCCTCAGGATGGAATTATCTCCTATCTGCGACAGCTGGCCGAAGCCACCGAACTGCCGTTTCTCATTTATAATTTTCCCAAGCACACCCAGGTTCGCGTTACGCCGGAATTGCTGCAGCAGATTCCCCACTTCGGACTGAAAGACTCAGCCGCCGATCTATCGCTCATTGCGCATACTCCCCGCTACTACATCGGCTCCGATCGGCTGCTTCGAACCGCATATGAGAAAGGCGCCGCAGGCTTCATCTCCGCGCGGTCCAATGCCCATCCCCGGTTATATGCAACGATGGATATGGTTGCCCGCGGACATGTGCATGGCGATGCCGATGCGCTCCACAACGAAGTGCTGCGCGTCTGCGATGCGTTGTCCGGTCCGAACCAGATTCGCCTGGTGAAAGAAGCCGTTCAACAATCGCTGCCGGGCTATCCCTCCGCTGTTCGTCTACCGCTGACGTAACACCCTGGCGGGATTGCCGCACACCACGGTTTGCGGCGCCACGTCGTCGATAACCACACTGCCCAGGCCCACAAGACTTTCCGAATGGATGGTGACTCCCCCGCGAACGCAGGCGCCCGCGCCCACATAACTATTGGCGTTCACTATAACATTTCCGCAAAGAACCACCCCGGATGCGATAATGGCGTTTGCCCCGATTCGGCAGTCGTGCCCGATAGTGCTGCCGGCCAATACCAGAACATGTGAATCCAGCTGAGCATTCGCACCGATAGTACTGTTTGCGAGCACCACTGTTCCCAAGCCCAATCGCGCGGTCGACGCCACGTCGGCTTTGGGATGAATCACGGTGACGAACTTGTCAATGGGCAGCTGCGTGGTCTCGATGATCTGTTGCTTACGCGCGAAATTCGCGGTGCTGCCGATACCGTTGACAAACACGCAATCCGTGAATGTTGGGGCATCGAAAAGCGTGCCCAACACCGGCGCTCCCATCACCTGTGTACCCTGCATCGCTGGGGAATCATCTAAAAA
Source organism: Deltaproteobacteria bacterium (assembly GCA_016936575.1). Classification (GTDB taxonomy): domain Bacteria; phylum Myxococcota_A; class Polyangia; order JAAYKL01; family JAAYKL01; genus JAFGXQ01. The sequence goes on along the minus strand of JAFGXQ010000202.1, from coordinate 4,083 downwards.
TCCCGCCAATTCATATTCACCGCCGGTCGTAGCGACAGCGCGAACCGCATCGGCGATTTCAAGGCAGTTGCCGGCGGTTCCGAGAATGATCAGCTTTTGGGTCACGGTGTCATTTCTCCCTCGCAAATCTCTTTTACCCGCTCAAGCGATACTGATGTTCGCTGAGATACCTGCTCCATCGAATTGCCCTCCCGCACCAATCTACGCACAAAACACGGAATGGATTCTCCGACTTCCACAATGTTTTGCTCGGGGTCGAAAAACCGCACGGTGAACTGCCCCCAGCTTTCGGTCTGCACGTCGTGTAAAAAAGAAACGCCGCAGTCGCGCAGCGCCGTCGCCACTTCATCGAACCCATCGGTTTCAAAACACAGTTCAACCCGCGCCGCACCACCGCTCCCCTGCCCGATATGGCGCGCCACCGCGTGCTCCTGTGCCGGCTGCCACACAGACAACCCACACGAAAAAACCACGCACGCACCGAAATCATCAGATACCGTCTGCCGCAGCACATCGCGATAGAACGACACCGTAGTAGAAAATTTTTTTGCGATAATGACAGATGAGTGAAAGTGAATGTTCATCAAGTCGCTACTTTACAATTTGTTCCAGCGCCGCGAGCAGCGTTTTCATTTCGCGATAGGCCCCCACCGTTATGCGCAAAAAGTCGCTCGTACGGGCACCTTGAAAATGACGAACCACAATGGATTGCTCGCGCAATTCATCTTTTATCCGTTCGGCGCCTTTGGGATGACTGGTAAACACAAAATTCGCTTTCGACGGCAATACCGTGAAGCCGAGCTTTTTCAATCCATCGGTCAGCATCTTACGATTGTAGATAATCTGCTCGGTGGTTTCTTCGAAATATTTGGTGTCTTCAAACGCGGCAATCGCTCCCGCAGAGGCCAGACGATCGACAGGATAAGAATTAAAACTGTTTTTCACCCGCTCCAATCCTTCGATCAGCTCTTCGCTGCCGCAGGCGAATCCAACCCGCAAGCCCGCCAGACACCGAGATTTCGAAACGGTCTGCACCACCAGCAGATTGGGATATGAGTTAATGAGCGGAACACAACTCTCGGCGCCGAAATCCACATACGCTTCATCAATTACCACAACAGAATCCGTGTTCTGCCGCAGCAGTTCCTCAATATCGGTTCGCTTCAATGCCACACCGGTGGGTGCATTGGGGTTGGCGAAGATGATGCCGCCGTTCTTTCGCTGATACGTCGCCACATCAATCCGAAACTGATCGGTCAGCGGAATCTGCTCAAAGGGAATCTGATACAACCCGCAATACACCGGATAAAAGCTGTAGGTGACATCGGGAAATAAAATCGGCGCTTCACCCTTGAAAAACGCCATGAACACATGTGCCAGCACTTCGTCCGAGCCGTTCCCCACAAACACCTGTTTCGGAGCGATGCGCCAGTAACCGGCAACGGCCTGCTTCAGGGCATCGGAGTCGGGTTCCGGATACTTGCGCAAATCCGCTGTGGTCTGCTCGGATATGGCCTGAATCACTTTGGGAGAGGGGCCGTACGGATTTTCATTGGTGTTCAACTTGATGATGTTCGCCAACTGGGGTTGTTCCCCGGGAACATACGGTTCCAGCGACTTGGTTACCTCACTCCAAAACCGACTCATGCAGTCTCCTTCCGCACGGACAAAACCTGAACAAATGATTTGTTATCAAGCGGTGCGACAATTATCCTGTTTAACGAATTTCCCCGCGTTCTATTTAAAAATTGCCCGAACGCATCGAATATATACACCCTTCGGCGTCACCGGGTCTACGATTTAGCGCCTATTCAACTGGTAAAAGTCATAAATAATTAGGGAAAAACTCGTCTAACCGGTATGAGCGCAATTCTCCATTCAAACGAAAAATTTCAATCCAATATAAAAATTTCCAAAATAGCGGATTTAAAAGTACAATGTTATGACAAATGATATTCTAAAGTATATACTATATAGACGGGCATTTTTGTGCCGTTTGACCGGCAGACAACATGGAAAGAGGATTCCCATGACCCAAACAAAAGCGAACTACCCGATATTATTAATTATTGGCTTTTCTGTAGCGCTCGTCTCCATCGCGGCGTGCAATTCGGAGCGAGAGGCCCCGGTGACCCCCGACTCCACAGCCGATGAAGACGCATCGAGCACATCGCCCAGTCTCAGTTCCGATATGGTTGAATCCTCAATTGACAATATGTTTATCCAGCAAAACGGCAGGCCGCTGGTCGAAGAGTGCTGCACCCAGGTGGGTAAAATGGACGAATGCTGGTGGGAAGACGCGGTGCAAGACGGCGTCACCTGCAGAACCAATGCGGATTGTGCCGATTATAGCGACTTTGCCTCCGACGGCGGCGCCTGTTACCGACGAGAGGCAACTGACCCGCTGGGAGTTTGTCGCTGCGACCCTGCCAAACCGCTTCAATGTTTTGACCCCACCGCCAGTTATGCCACAGGCGGAGGTGTCAAACGAAACGGTGTATGCATTACCAAACCCGCCAGCGAAACCGGAAGCGATCCGGATGATCTCTCTCTGTGCGGTCCCAGGTACTGCAACGGCTATCTGAAATGCAGCTGTTTCGGCGGCTGCGAATGGTGGGACCCCACCGATGAGAACCTGACACCGGATTTAGTAGCCGACAGCGAGGGCAACGATGTGGTCTGTTGCGACGGCACCTACCCATGGGGCGGAGACAAACTGATTGCGTACTACGCCAACGGCAACTGCGAGGGTACCGCCGATACCGAATCGTCAATATGCCTCACCGACGCGGAATGCGACGACAGCAGAGAGTGTACCACAGATACCTGCTCTGGTGGTTCGTGTGTACATGTTGTGAACGCCGACGCGGCATGTTCTGTTTCAGCCGACCCCAGCATTCACCCGGATTGCGTCGACGGCGGCATTTGCAATTCCATTGGGCAATGTGTTGTCAATTTATTGCCGGCCGGTACTTGGTGCGAGGGAGGCGCAGACGCGAACCCAACAGACTGCATCGTGGGCGAGCAATGTGATGCCAGCGGCGGGTGTATTGAGATTCACGAACCCGCCGGAACCACCTGCGACATCGACCAGGTGGAATATCCTCCGTCGTGCTGGGCCGGATACTGCGGATTGGTTACAAACTCAACGTGGCCGCCGACATTCAGCAGCACCAACGACAACGGTGTTTGCGAAGAAGTTGAACGTAACGCACCGACCAACGATACCTGTAGCGGCGCGGAACAACTGGGCACGGGCATCGTAGCGAATACGTTTACCGGAGTGGTGGGAACCGCAACCGCCAATACCGATTGCGCTGTAGACAATTATTCCGCAGCCCACATCTCCTGCAAGGAAAACGGCGGCGCGCAGTTGGGTGCCGAAGCAAAAGATTTGGTTTATTATTTTCGCTACTATCCAACCAGCACTGCCCAACAGGATCTGTATGCCTTCGTGATCACCGTTGAGTCTGATATTCCCGCTGCGACCGGTGACAATTTTCATGCGGTGGTGTACACCCAAAACGATACATGTAGCGGCGTCACCAGCAATTCCTGTCTGTACCAACCCGACGACGCAGGGTCTGGAAATCCACCGCCGGTGCCCTGGGAATATCGAGTAAACACCGCGGGATTGGACTGGGATCAGGAAGACCAGAACTGTGCTTCGGGCGACTATGAGTGGTGTCAGCGCACGTACAACAGCGGGGGCTCCACGTGGACAACCCCGACATCTCCGACCGAATGTGTCTTCAATACCGGGGGCACCTACGATTGCAGCAGCACCGCCGGAAATGTGGCTCAGACAGTAGTTTTTCCACGCAGCAATCAGGCCACCCCGGAAGCACAAACGGTATATGTTTTTGTGGACGGCGCAGGTACATCAAGCGGCACCTTTACTGTCACGGTGAAACGGGTGCTGTGGAACAACGGCGCCTGTGAGCGGGTGACAGACGCTCCCCGGGTATACGACATCACCGAAATCCCGTCATCGGGTACCGGGGTATACCAGGGGAATTTAACCGATTACGCAAACAGCGATCATAGCGACACCACTGAAATCACCTGCGGCGGATACGACTG
>JAFGXQ010000201.1 GCA_016936575.1 Deltaproteobacteria bacterium | reverse complement strand
AGTACGGTGAGGGGGTGTACGATGGATGACTATACATTTGTAGAGATGGAAGAAAACCCAACCGACACAACTTATTTGGACAGCTATCCGTATCTTCGTCATGAAGAATGGAACGAGCCTGATGAAGCCTGGGAGCTAACGGATTCGTTCATTATCGAAAAAAGACCGGCGCAAATCAATTATGCACAAGATTATCAGGAACAGCAATCTGCTGTGCGGACATATGCATTAAACATAACTGACTGGAATGTGGGAAGTAATCCATTCAGCTATCTGGAAGCAGTCGTGACCATCGATGGCGAAACGAAGAAGGTAGGTCTTTGCGGTGACCCCGATACGTGGTTGGATATTTGGGTTGAAGCATGCAACGAAGGTACCGGCGGAATTTTCCCCTTTGAGGTTGATGAAGAAATTGTCGAGATAAAAATTAAGCTCGTCGACAGGGATAAATTGAGCGATGACGATGTGTTTTTAAAAATGACACTTGAGTTGGATCCGACAACCGATACCTTTGTTTATCAAGATGAAACGTACGGTCTTGGTCGTAAGTGCGCAGAGACTGACAGCGGTTGGGAGGTCTGTTTTGATTTTGACGTTGAGCCGGTTGTTCCGCCCCCTCCGGTGGTATCAAATGTTTGCGTTGAATGGAATGCGCAATTGGCCGGGGGAGTTGGTGAAGACGATTTCACCGGAAAACATATTCAGTCCGTTCCGGCGAGTTTTGCCTACGTTTCGTTTGATATAAACGGAGGCGAGGAAAATTATCCAAAGTGGCACCATTATTACCCCCTGAACGAAAACGGATGTATTCCCTGGCAATATGCTCCCAATGCAAAGCATTTTATGCCTAAAGATTCTGCCGAAGATGTGACGATGGAAATGAAAATTATCGGAGTGCTGGGGTATGATAGCGAGGAAGAGCTCCCTGACGCAAAACGCTGGCGGATTCATGACAAAAACTACGACGGCGTTACTCCCGACAATTACTACAGCGCGACCCCAAAAACGTTCATGATTGACTACGTGACATCAATCGATTCCAGCAGTTCGTTTGATACGGAAAATATCGTTTTTTCTGTGAACTATAATAATGAATTTACAAAAGTTGCGGCGAGCATCAGTCATATACTCAAAAAGCATTATGACGGTATTGATTTGGGACTCGAAAATCTGCAGAAGGATGTTGTCATTTACCCGAGAGCCCGGCATGTTGATTGGGTTGTCGATCCGGTGAACGGTAATTATCAAGTTTATATTCCTTTGAATTCTGCTCAAACAGAAAGGGGACCCTTCGAGGAAGGGGCTGTTCTATTGAGAGGTGACATGGATATTCCGTTTGGCGATGCATCCCGAAAATTTTCAATGACACATGAAATTGGACATTCGATTCATACGAATTTGCTGGAAGGGGTTCTCAGAAGTATTACAACCCAAAGTATACAAATCACTAGTCAGTGGGGAGTAACAGAATTTGTACGGGCGAGTCCTGCGGTTCCCAGTGAGTGTAAATGCGTAATCAAGTCTTCATCCGGTGAAACAACGAGTAGCCATTGCATGCAAACGTTAATGAGCACCAATGAAGCGGTAAGAGAAGGGTTTGCCTATTTTTACAGCGCAAAAATATGGAATAATCCGCAGGAAGAAGATTGCTATATTTCGTACGCCAAGTGGATGTATGTGCCGAACTGCCCCCCCGGCACAATGGATTGTGAAGAGGAAAACTGCGTTGAATGTGACGATGACGATGCCGCTTGTTCGTTCGCAAAAAAGCCGTTTTGCTTTGATGCTGCAAAATGGATGCAGGATAATCCCGAGCAGGTAGGTTCTGAGATGGACAGGGAATTTAGCGGTGACACCGATGTTTCAGAAGAAGACCGGCCTTTCGCACCGCTGGCGGGGTGGAAGGTGGTTCAGCCGCCGGTACCTCTGTCGTGCAGCCTGGTGGGTGACGACTCCGCTCAAGCGTGGAATCTTTGGCGAAATCAATATTGTCTTGAGCAGGATTCTCCACCTCCTCTGGTGTTTGATACAGATTCAGATACTGACAGTGAAACCGATGCATATTCTGCAGACCTTGTACATTTTGTCACTGAAATCGACTACACAAAATTTTTCTGGGCGGTGAATACCGCCGGAAATGAAAATGAACGATGGTCAATTGACGAACTGATTACAATGATGAACGCCGCGACAAACGGTGTGGTAAGCGCTTTTGAGTATTCGAAGATGTTGGATGCGGTGAAGACGCTTCATGGGGAAACAAGCTCTCAAACAGCACAATTCATTCAATTTGCTAGAGATGCCGGTATTGATTTAAATTTGGGGGATTAGAAATGGTTTCAAAATATTTTTCGTTTTTTGTATACACGGTAGTACTCTTTTGTGAATTTTCTTGCAGTCCCAAAAATCGGACTACTGTGGACATTGATACAGATAGTACAACCGACACAGATAAAAAAAATGATTCCGATAGTACCATTTTAGATACCGATTCGAATGTTATTAATAGAATCATCGATACAGATGCTCCCCGTGAGGTGAAATGGATTTCGGTGAATGTCGGAAGTTTTGTATTCGGCTCTCTGTACGGAACACCTTGTAGGAGTGCGTATGCGGAAGATGAAGTGAACGTTACGCTGACACATAATTTTGTGATAGCTGAAACAGAAGTCACTCAATTCCAGTGGAAACAGGCTGGACTGGAACTTCCCATACAGCACATGGTTGGAAGTAATTTTCCGATAACACGTGTGAATTTTTATGATGTGTTGTTGTTTTGTAATGCCTTATCTGAAAAAGAAGGACTCGATTCCTGCTATAATTTGTCTTCTTGCACCGGTGATTTTGCTTCCGGATGCCCTGTGAATGAGCCGCCGGAAAATGGATGTGGATGTATCGCGGACGATTGTTCAGATGCACCAGAAATATATTTTTGTGCAAACGAAATTCACAAGTACGAAAATTGGTATGAGTGTCCGGGGTATCGCTTACCCACCACTGCGGAATGGGAATATGCGGCCAAAGCCGGTACGACGACCACTACCTACAACGGTGATGTTTTCGCGGATGAAAAATATCTCTGTCATGAGCAACCTGTTTTAGAAGATATTGCCTGGTACTGCAACAATTCGAACGATCAGCTTCATCCTGTTGCGTGGAAACAACCGAATCCGTGGGGACTCTACGATATGCTCGGAAATGTCAGCGAATGGGTAGACTACTTTACTGATGGAGAGTCTCTGGACTATATGGATGGACATCCTGGAGAAGATTTAATTGATCCCATAGGACGCACTTCTGGAACCAGCAAGGATATTCGAGGCTTTGAGTTCCGCAGCATTGGTTGTCGAGTACGCGCTTCGCGACAAAACCCGCAGACTCCAGATGTTCGCGGTATTTTTACAGGCTTTCGTCCTGTTCGTACTCTTTTTGAATGATCGGTTCTCGATTACAATGATGAACGCCGCGACAAACGGTGTGGTAAGCGCTTTTGAGTATTCGAAGATGTTGGATGCGGTGATGTTTTCTTCGAATATATATAGCAACGATCAGCAACTCTATTTTCAAGAAACAGCGCAAGATGCTGGTATCAATAAAAATCTTTAGGGGTAATGGCGATGATTAAAAAAGTACTATCGTTATTATGGGTGTGTTGTATCGTGTCTTGTGGAAATTTTTCAAAAACAGAAGATTCAAGCGATTCCAATAATCTTTCAGATTCAAACGATACATTTATTGACGGTGACACTTCATCAACAGATTCTCATACTGATCCTGAGCCGCCACGGGCGACTAAATGGGTTTTGGTCGATGCGGGTACGTTTGTGTTCGGCTCTCCGGTTGATATTCGTTGCCAACGTTCTGTTGACCGTGAAGATGAGGTGAGCGTTTCTTTGACTCACAAGATTGTTGTGTCTGAAACAGAAGTTACGCAATACCAGTGGCAACAGGCAGGACTTGTTATACCCCCTCAATATGTCAACTTGCCCAATTTGCCTGTTGTATTTGTTATTTTTATGAAGCAGCCGCTTATTGCAACGCTCTCTCGAGACAGGAGGGATTTGAAGAATGCTACGATTTGTCATCGTGTGTTGGTGAATTATCAGGAGGTGGGAATGTGCTTGAACCGGAGTATTCGAACCTGACTTGTGTTGAAGAGCCACTTTGCGAAAATATTCCAGACATGTATCGTTGTACTCAAGATATACATAAAAATGATGATTGGTACGCATGTCGGGGGTATCGGTTACCTACAACTGCTGAATGGGAGTATGTCGCACGTGCAGGTACCACAACTGATACGTATAATGGTGACTTGTTGGCCAATCCCAAGAATGAATGTCAGGAGCAAGCCAATTTGAATGACATCGCATGGTATTGTTTCAATTCAGATGACAGCTTGCATCCGGTTGCGAAAAAACAACCGAACTCGTGGGGATTGTACGACATACTTGGCAACGCGTTGGAATGGGTGGACTATTTCAATGATGGAGGTTCTTTAGATTACATGGATAATCATCCAGGAGAAGACTTGGTAGACCCTATTGGAAGAATTACCGGACACAGCAAGGACCTTCGAGGTGGACGATTTAATGGTATCGGGTGTTTGGCCCGATCTGCGAGGCAATTTGCATGGGATGAAACCGGTAGATTGGAGACGGCAGGCTTCCGACCCGTCCGCACACTTTCTGAGTAATTGGTTTCATCATACCTTGCTGTGACGGCGATTATTTGGGGTCAGACCGAAAGCGCCGATTAAGACCAACCATCTTCGGGGTCAGACCCTCCCACTTGCTCTTTAATTTCCATCCAGCATCATAGTGAACAAGTGCTCGTTCCTATTTGGGAACCCGAAGAGCATTCCTGAAACAATATCCTGACCGCGCGCCTCGTGTGCGCGGAGAATCAGCAGAGAGCGAGTCTGAGCGTTCCATCCTGACCGCGTGTCTCGTGTTTGCGGGACCTCGAGCGGGAGAAATCAGGTGACGCGCTAAAAATCCCAGACGCGCAAAAAGTTGATGAACATTTGGCGGTCTTCATCGGACCAGGCGGCCATGGCGGTGAGCAGTTCGAACGGTTCTTCAGTGGGGTGACCGGCCAGCTGCAGCAGGAGAAGCCCGGTTTGTACGGCGGCGACATTGTCGCTGTTTTGAATGTAGGCATGCAGCGCAGCCGGAGAAAAAGGCGAAATTCCCTCCGCATCTTTCAGGGCGGCAAATCGTTTCGCCAATGAAGCCAATCGTTGTTCGAGCGGAAGATCTTTCTGTTCGTAGGCGCGAATGGAGACTGTGGGCATGGAATTCCGTTTCGTATTGAATCAGCTGCGCATCTTGAGCAACTGGATTTCTTTTCTGGCGCGTTCCAGCTCAGATTGTACTTTGTCTTTTTCAGCCTGCACTTTTTCAAGCGCGGCCCGCAAGATATTCTGATCGGCGCCGCCGGCCACCGGGCTTCGCATGCCGATAGCCATGGTTTTAAACCGTGACCCGGTTTGCGCCGAGGAATCAGCGCCTCCTCCCAGTTTTACCGCCACCAGTTTTTTCACCTGTTCCAGTTCTTTCTGGTTTTTTTCCAGCTCGGTTTTTACCTGAGCGAATTCGTCTTTCGTCAGTTGGTGGGCTACTTTTTCCATATCGAGTTTGGCCTGTAATTCGTCGAGTGCCTCGCTGACCGATACCGGATTCGAATCGCGTTTCTGAGGTTTGGGAAGCGAGGTGGGTTTTTCGATTTTTTTGGCGGCCAGCGTTTCTTTGGCCTTGTCGAGTTCGTCTTTGAGATTGTCTACTTCCACCAGCGCCTTATCCCGTTCTCCTTCAGCGCTCGCCAGTTCAGATGTCAATGTCGCAATCTCTTCTTCTTTCCGGGAATCGGTCACAACCGTCGTTTTCGGTGTACTGTGCTTCACGAGGGTCAGTTCTGTTTTCAGCTCCTGGACCTGTTTTTGCTCCGCAGCCAACTGTTGCAGGAGCATTTCTTTTTCAGCCGGGTCACTGCTGTTGGATGCGCCCACCGCCTGACCGGTAAAATACCCGGAGAGCCACAGAAAAACCGTTCCCAGTAATACACCGGCGGCAACAGCAATAAAAAGCAACGTCATTGGGCACCTCCCAACACGCTGACCTTCACGGCAATTCCGTTCATATCGGTTTGCTGCTCGAAGTTGATGTCCAGCCTTTCTTCAACAACTGCGGCTTCCTTGACAATGATATTCGCGATTCGGTTCGCCCCCATTTGCGCCAGCTTGCTGCTTTTTTTCATGTTGTTCATCCCCACAATGCCGAGTCGGAGATTGGGGTCTGATTTGATCAGCTCGATGATTTTTTTCAGCTGCGCCGCGGAGGCGTCATCAGGGTCAAATTTGTCTTGAAGTGTCAGTACCCAGGGGCCGGTGGGCGATGCAGCGACCGCTTTATTCTGGATTCTGTCTGAGTCAGCTGCGGCGGAAACGGCATTCTGTCCCGCGCCACCGGTATCGGTACCGGGCATGCTGCTGCGGTTTGCGGCGGCGGTGCCGGTGGTGGCAGCCGTGGCGGTACCCGTTGCGGAATCAGAATCGCTTCGGTTGCCGGAACCCATGGTGGCGATTTTCTCGTCCACGAGTTTGGGAATCAGCACAAGCGCACCGCCTATCAGTGCGAACCCCAGAATGGCGAGTACGATGCCCATATTGGTTTGTTTTTTGATTTGATCATTCATAGTGAAACTGACTTGTTCTCTTTTCGGCACGTCACAATGTGTTACTTATCTTTTCGCCTATTCTGTAGCGCGATTCAACTTCTTTTTCTGGTTTGCCACAGCGTCCATAAGTACTGTGTCCAGCTGAGAATACGACTGCAGTATGGCACGAAATTCGTTTTGACTCAATTTGATGACCAGAGTATTTTCAATCGCGTGCATATGTACGGGAAAGTCGGTTTCTTCGGGGGCAAGCCAACCGAACAGCTCGCCGGTCTGCTGTATCGAATGCTCGGATTCTTGCGTTTGCGACGTGTTCACGGAAGCCGCCCCCGCAACCAGCATACACACCACAGGATCTGACGACGGCGCGATGATTTTGCTCCCCCGGCTGAAAAATGCGGGGCGCCATTGCTTCAACACGGTTGCGCGTTCAGAAAAAGAGAGGGGTTGCAAAAATAATGCATTATGCATGAGCCGCGTCAGCATTGTTTTCTGTGCCCGCAGAGTGTGCCGGTCCAGAAAGCGGGAATCCGTGCGACAGCGGTCCGCAATATTCGCAAGTTCAATGGAGGCAAATGAGCAGCACTCTGTGGCGACCACGTCGTGTTGGAAGGGGGTTTCAAGAACCGACTCTGCTTCTCCGATAATTTCCCCCGGCAATATGCGACGCGGAGGCAAACTCGCATGCCGCGGTTGATCGTTCGCCGGAGGCATCGGTTGTTCTTCGCAACGGCCGTTCAGCAGCAGAAGCAACGTTGTACACGAAGAGTGACGCGCAACAATTTTTTCTCCGTCAAGAAATGTAATTGGTTTCAACTGTTCAAAAAATGACCGAACCGACGATTCCATGAGGGAATCGAACCAGGGTAACGGACGTTCGGGGGGCGGTTGCGATGCGACGGAAAGAGAATTCCCCCATGAAATGGCACTGAGGCTCTGGGCCATCTGAATGGCAGTATCCAGGTCCAGGTCGTCGCTCCAAGGGGGAATGTTCGGCTGATTTTGTCCCCATGGCGGGATAGGCGAAGTCGGCACAGTCGACGGGATTTCGCACTGTTTTAGCAGCGTTTTCAGGTGAGTGTTTGTTTGAACCGTGTCAATGGGGCATTCCAGCAGTGCGAGTAGCGCCAACAGGGGGGTACCCGACGCAACAAACGCCCGAATGACCGCATCGAGATTTTTCTGTTCATTTTCAGCGGTGGTCAGGCCGCAAAGGGCCCGTGTCAACTGGTACCACGCCAGCAGATCGTCCGGATGGCGTTCCAAAATGGGCCCCGCGGCTTTGAGTGCGTTTTCAAACTCGTTCCGCGCCAGCCACTCCTGGACGGTGCAATGAGATGTTCGAAGTGTCACCGGCGTCACCCATCCTTTCGGTTACAACTCGAAATGAAGCGTACAGTTCAATATATGCGATGCGCCGGAAAAAACCACCTGAGGCTGCGGAATTCAGGAGGATTTGGCTTCGAATTCCTGGATAAGTTTGCGCTGGGACTTATTCAGCTTTTCGGGAAGGGTCACTTTTACGAGCACGTGTAAATCGCCGCGGTGGGTGGTTCCGATATGGGGCATCCCCTTGCCCTCCACCGAAATGATGTCTCCGGGCTGTACGCCGCGCGGAATATCGATACTGACGGTTTCGTCCACCAGCGGCACTTCAATGACGCCACCCAACAGGGCGCGTGTGAAGGGGACTTCGGCTTCAAAATGAAGGTCATCCTGGTTGCGCAGTAGGGTCGGGTGTTCTTCCACCGAAATGAATACGTATAAATCACCCGGGTCGCCCACATCGGGCTTTTCCCCTTCGCCGGCCAGACGCAGCCGCATGCCGGAGTCCACACCGGCGGGTACCGACGCGGTAACGCTGCGGGTGTATGGTTCCTTTCCTGTGCCGTTGCATTTGCTGCACGGGGAGCTGATACGGGTGCCTTTGCCGTTGCACTCGGGACAAGGCGTCACCATTGTCATAAATCCGGTACGCTGCACCACCTGGCCGTGCCCCTGACAGGTGCCGCAGGTTTCGGGGGAGGTTCCCGGCGCAGATCCGGAGCCGCCGCATTGTTCGCAGGGTTTTCGCTGCTCCAGCTCGATTTTCTTTTTGGTGCCGGTATAGGCTTCCTCAAAGGAAACGGTCATCTGCACTTTCAGGTCGGCGCCTCTGGGCGGACGTGGCGGCCTTGTGGAACGCCGGGACCCGAATATGTCGCCGCCGAAAAAGTCTGAAAAAATATCGCCGAAATGCGAAAAGATATCATCCATGCCCGAAAACCCGGATGATTGGCCGGAAAGGCCGGCGTGCCCGTAGCGATCGTATATCTGGCGCTTGTCGCTGTTGCTCAGAATATCGTACGCTTCTGCGGCTTCTTTGAATTTTTCCTCTGCCTCTTTATCGCCGGGATTTTTGTCGGGGTGGTATTTCATGGCCAGCCGTCGGTAGGCCTGCTTGATGGTTTTTGCGTCGGCTGATTTATCAACTTCCAGAACTTCGTAAAAATCTCGTTTTTCCATATTGTGGTTACCCGATTATTAACTCGTTTAACTATGAATTTGCAAAAGTCAACGCAAGGCGTCCGGGCAGATTTACTCCTACATGGGGCTTGGAACAAGTAAAAATCGGATTTTTACCGAACTGGTGGAGGAACCGGAGTAACGGTCAGATTGTGCTGGGCGTTTCGTGCGCTGTCATGTACAACGCAAATGCGATTGGATAGCAGGAAGAACAATGTCACAGGTTTGGACCGTTAAAAGTGTGTTGGATTGGACTACCGATGATTTTACCGCACGGGGAATTGAGTCGCCGCGGCTGGAGGCTGAAATTCTGTTGAGTCGCATGCTCGAAGAGGAGCGGCTGTACCTGTACACGCATTTTGACAGACCGCTGCATCCCGATGAGCTGCAGCGATTCCGAGCCTGGGTTGCCCGCCGCCGCAACGGCGAATGCACTGCGTACATTGTGGGCGAAAAAGAGTTCTGGTCGCTTTCATTTGAGGTAACCCCCGACGTGCTGGTGCCGCGCCCCGATACCGAAACCCTGGTGCAGGCGGCGGTCGATGTGTTGCGTTCGCGAGGCGAGTCGCCGTCGCAGGTGCTCGATTTGTGCACCGGATCAGGATGCGTGGCTGTAGCGTTGGCGTCTGAATGCAATACCGCCGAAATTCATGCCACCGATATCAGCGCCGCGGCGTTGACGGTGGCCCGGCGCAATGTGAGCAGGCACCGGTTCGATGACCGGGTGACGTTGTTTGAAGGCGACCTGTTCAACGCGGTACCGAAGGACAACCGGTATGATGTGATTGTTTCCAATCCGCCCTATGTGATAGGGCATGAAATCGCCGGGCTGTCCGCTGAAGTGCAGCGCGAACCCCGACTGGCGCTGGTGGGCGGGGGCGACGACGGCCTCGATATTTGCAGGCGACTGCTGGCGGATGCGAAATTGTACATCAAGCCGGGCGGATATTTGTTTATTGAGCTCGATAACGTGCAAACTGTTCAGGCGGCCAATGAACTTGGGCCGACACTGCTGGGCACAGCCGGTTGGGTCATCGACGATTTAGCCGGAAAACACCGGGTCGCCGCCTTCCAACTGTAGACCGACTTGGCGCAGAGTTTACGCTGCGGTGAATGTGCCGAAACATTCCGATTCGTGGTCAAGCGGTACTAATCCATTGAGCGGCGGATTCGGTTTCCGAGGCGTTTGAATGGGTTTTTCTGACCGCCGCCGGAACCGCTTTGGGCACCCTCGCCGCTGTCGTTCGATTTCGCACTGCTTTTTTTGGTGCTTTTCTTTTTCGCCGTGGTTTTGGCGGGCGCGCTTTTTTTGGCTGCTGCAGGTTGTGCCGCGGACGGGGCTGGTGCGGCGGCCTTTTCTGAGGATGGCTTTTCGGGGGATTTTTCTTCGGGGGCGCTGTCTTCCACAGCTTCCGCGGGTTCGATGAGCTCGGCTTTGCGCCCGCCGGGAACGTAGCGAATCTGTTTGTCTTCGTTGGGCACAATGGTGAATCGCATGCGGGTTCGATCTTTCACATCAACCCGCATGGGAATTCGTTTTTCGCTTTTCGGAGCGTCGAACGGATTGTCGCTCATCAGCGCGTCGTTGAAGTATATTTCGGCTTTCTCCGGTGCGCCCACCACTTCTATCTCGACCGCACCGCCGCCGGAACACATGCCGACAAACAGAAACAGCATAAAGATTGAAACGCCCGCGCCGATGCGAAAGAAAAGCTTTCTGGGGCTTTCCATCAGGCCGTAGCGGCCTTTTTCGATGCACCAAGCGATTTTGCCGGGGAGTTTTTCTTTGGCCGCCTGAACATGCATCATCGTTTTATCGTGCACCTGCGACAGAATCGTCGCACCATGAACGTCGGCGCGAGACGCGGCATTGGTGTGCGACGCCATCATGGTCGCAGAAGCGATGGCTGTGTTCTGCTGCACCAGATCAGACAGAATGGCGCTGGCGGCTTTGCCCTGGTGAGCCACCGGTGGAATACTTTTGTGCGCGTTTGCTTTGGCAATACTCATCGGCAACTGGGCAAAACGCGCGGATCTTTCTTGCTGAGGGCACAGGTCGCAAATCGCGTCGAGCATTTCCTGGGCGGTCTGATACCGTTTCGAGGCGTCTTTCGAAATGGCCTTTTCAATCACCGGCCAGGCCGCCATGGGAAAATCGGGATACACCGACTGCGGCGGTCGAGGCTCCGCGGTGAGAATATTGGCCAGCAGCACATTGTACTGCTCGCCTTCAAACGGGGTGTCTCCGCTCAGCATTTCGTAAAAAATGATGCCTACCGCATATATATCGGTCAGATGGTTCATATCCGTGGAGCCGCGAACCTGTTCGGGAGACATATACGCCGGGGTTCCCAGGGTGGTGCCTTCCTGGGTAAGTTTGGTGACCTTGGTGTCCTGAATTTTAGAAATACCGAAGTCAATCAGTTTAATATCGGCCATCTCGTCAGTAGGTTGATTCACATAGATGTTTTCGGGTTTCAAGTCGCGGTGGATGACGCCTTTGTCGTGGGCCGCGCCGATGGCTTTCAGCGTCGGCTCCAAAATGGCGCACGCGAGCGCCAAATCGACCTGTTTCTCGATTTTGATGATTTCATCCAGCCCGGCTCCCTGGAGATATTCCATGACCATGAACGGCTCGCCGCTCTGCATGGCCCCGAGGTCCATAATATCGATAATATTTTTGTGATTGATGGCAACCGCCGTCTGGGCTTCGCGAATAAACCGATGAACCACTTCTTCGTTTGAAATGAAGTCGGTGTGGAGAATTTTCACCGCCACCATCTTGCCCATGGTGGCGTGTTTTCCCAGATATACGGCCCCCATACCGCCTTCGCCCAGTTTTTTAGTCAGTAAGTATTTTCCGTCCAGCAACTGGCCGGTAAAGTCGCTATTCTGCATGCGGTCGATAATATAGATATTCGACAATCAATGAAACCATGAAGTGAAATATTGATTTGTGTTCAAAAAAAGCATGCTTTTTGTTTCAAGTAACAGATCTGTTTTTTTTTACGGATAGTGATTGCAAAGAATTTCAGTAAACGTAAAATCGCCCCATTTGGTGCATTACTGGAGGTTCGCGTAACGCATTCTGTCGCCAGCGACATCAGTTGATGAAACTTAAATGAACCGACGCGAACGGTTGACACACGGAGGAAGTCAGATGAATCGAATCGTATTTATCACAGTGATTTGTGGTGTTTGTGCAATGATGATGGGTTGTAGAGACAATAGTCCTTGCCCCGATGGAATGAAACGCATCGGCGGCCCCCCACCCGAAGACGTGGAGCAATGGTGCGTGAACAGCGGATCTCCCTCCGGCGGTATGAAGCAGGGCCCGTATTTTTCGTGGTATGCGGACGGTAAGAAAAAAGAAGAAGGCGCCTATCAGGATGACAATAAAGTGGGCGTTTGGACTCGGTTTTTTAAAGATGGCAAAAAAGCGCATACTGTGAATTACGTCGATGGAAAACAGGATGGAGAGTGGCTGAAATGGAACGATAAAGGAACCAAAATTCAGCAGGGCAAGTACGTGAACGGTGAGCGTCAGGGTGTTTGGACCGACTGGTTCGACGACGGCACCAAAAAGACCGAAGGAACCTGGAAAAACAATAAGGGTGACGGCCTGTGGGTTCGCTACTATCCGAACGGAAAGAAAAAGAGCGAGAATATGTTCCGCAATGATGCACCGGACGGCAAGGCGGTTCACTACTACGAAAGCGGCCAGAAACAGATGGAAGGAATTAACCGACGCGGCAAATTCGAAGGCAAATGGACCGCATGGTATGAAAACGGAAATCTGAAAGACATCGGCACCTGGGCCAATGGAAAGCCCAACGGCAGATGGCAGTATTTCAATAAACAGGGAAAACTCATCAAAGAGGGCGATTACCTGAACGGTCAGCGGGAAGGTGTTTGGAGCTACTACACCGGTGACGGCAGCGTCGCTAAAGCGCCCATGTATAAAAACGGCAAGGAACTGACCGAAGAAGAAGCCGCCGCCGCCAAAGAGGCCGAGGCTGCTGCCAAAGAAGCACCCGCCGAAGCCGCTCCCGCGCCCGAGAAAAAAGCGCCCGCCGCGCCGGCCAAGAAATCTGAATAATCAATACGCTGTTTAATCGTCTGTCTTCGGCACGTACGGTGTGAACGGGGGAGGCGAGGACTGCCATTTGTGTTCCCATTTTTTCATCGTCCACGACGTGTAGGGCACCTGGTAATAGGTGAATGCGACGTCAAAGGGACGTTTGTATTTTTTGGGAACGAAGAGATCGAAGATTTCGCGCATATCGATGCCCATTCCCAGATAGAATACCCGATTGGTGGCTCGGGTGTTGTCAAAACTGCGAAAGCCCCGACTGTAGAAGCCCATGTGCCACTCGATGAATCGCAGCGGTGTTCTTTTCAGCGGTTTGATTCCAGTCATACGCAGGGCCATCATGTACTTCATGCCTGAGTAGTCGGCGGCCATGACGCCCCCTTCCAGGTACGACGATGTGGGCCAGTATTCCAGCCGAAAATCAATCAGTTCATCGGCTACCGGTGACATGGCCAGCCCCGCGGAGATGGCCACACCGATAAAATCGGCCAGCATGTCTTCCCATGACCATCCGTATTCGCTGGTGGCGTCGCCGACCTCGATCCAGGTCATCAACCCCATGGCCACCGAAGAGCCCACAATCGCGGAACGCCTGCGGGACCAACCCTGTTTTCGCAGACGCCAGTTGAGAAAATCGGCGAAAATGTAGGCGGTGAAAAAATGGCCGGTTTTGTCGGCGCCGCCGGTGGACGATTCACGAGTGAAACCGTGTTCCTTTTTAAAATGAAACGGCTCCTGCCACCAGTCCCAGAAATAGGTGCCCCATGCCGAAATCAAAGCGACGCCGAGAAACATTTCATCTCCCAGGGCGATGAACGGGTTCTGGGTGGGCGGTTTTGCTTCGGCGGGAGTGTCGGTCGCGGAGGTAGCATCGCCGGTCTCCGGCTGAGTCGGCCCCTCCACAGACGCTGCAGTCGAATCGGATGATGCAGTGCCTGCCGGTGCTTCGGCTGCGGCTGTGGTTACCGGCTGCGTCGCCGGAGCAGTCGCCGACTCGACGCTTTCTTCAGCAGGGGCGACGGTTTCTTCTGTTGAAACCGATTCGGTATCGCCGCCTGAATCAGATACCGGGGCGGTGGCGTCTGTTTCAGATGCCGCCCCCGGTTCCGCGGAAAGTGAAGCATCGCCGGCTTCTTCCCCAGGAGCCGTGAACTCATCCTGGGCACCGGCACAAAAGCAGGTCAGAAATACAGAGAGTACAAAAGTCGTTCTGAGTATGGGTATCACGAGTGGTATCGTCCCTTCTGGTGAATATCGTTTTATAAATGCCGAAGTATATCGAATATGATGTAATAAACGGAACCAAAAAGAATACCAAGGGAAATTTAAATGATAACCCCACAGGGTTCAGGCGAGTAGTATGAATAAAAAATGGATATTGTTTTTTTGCACAGTTCAAATGGATGCGGTACAAATTGATCCAGGATTGGTAACCATAAGAATCATCAACAATTCACAACTTCCCAATTGCAATATTTGTACGTTCTTTTCTCGTCTAAATATATTCCTGTCGAGTCGTTTGTTGAAAACAACATGGCAGATGAATGCGGAAGCACAGATGTTAAACAGTATTCCGGTTTAAATTGCAGTGAATTTTAGTTGTTTTGAGACAGGTGTCGCTCGAAAAAGAATTTAGTAGACTATTGGCTTGTAGCTGTACCCGTATTAACTCAGTTCATAAACGACGATTGAAAATACACGCTCTTACCCGTCATCCCTCAGGCCGAAGTCTTTCATTTTGGTTTGGAGGGATTTTCGGCTGATTTTGAGCAGTTGGGCGGCACGGGTGACGTTTTTGTCGGTTTGGTCGAGGGCTTTGATGATGAGCTGTTTTTCGAGGTTGGCGGTGGCTGCGCGCACCTGGTCTTTGAGGCCGCCGTTTTCGATGTCGAGGTCGCTGATGGTGACATCGGGGTTGCTTCCCCGGTCGAAGGAACCCGAAATTTCTGAGGGCAGGTGAGACACGGCAATGAGGTCGTCGTCGCAGAACAGGGTGCACCGCTCCACCACATTTTCGAGCTCGCGAATATTGCCGGGCCACTCATAGGCCAACAGAGCGTCCATGGCGCTGGTTTCGAAGTCCGAAATTTCTTTCACCAGTTTTTGGTTGTACTTGGTGAGAAAGTGTCGGGCCAGCAGCGGAATATCTTCTTTGCGATCGTTCAGTCGGGGCAGGTGCATGTGCACCACGTTCAGCCGGTAGTAAAGGTCGTCTCGAAATTTGCCTTCTTTCACCAAATGTCGCAAATCCTGATTGGTGGCGGTGATGAGTCGCACATCGACTTTGATGGTCGATACGCCGCCCACCCGCTCGAATTCTTCTTCTTGTATGGCGCGTAGCAGCTTGACCTGCATTTCCATTGAGATTTCGCCCACTTCGTCGAGAAACAGCGTGCCGCCGTCCGCCAGTTCGAACCGCCCGGGTTTCGAGGACTCCGCACCGGTGAACGCGCCTTTTTCATAGCCGAACAGCTCGCTTTCGATGAGTGTAGGGGGAATGGCGGCGCAGTTGACCCGAATGTACGGCATTTTATTTCGCTTGGAGTTGTCGAACAGGGCTCTGGCAATCAGCTCCTTGCCGGTGCCGCTGTCTCCCGAAATCAGCACCGTGGAGGGGGTCGGCGCCACGCGCTCCACCATGTCGTAGATTTCCTGCATGGGTTCGCTTTTGCCGATAATTTTGAACCGGCCGTCCTGATTGTCGTCGAAACTGAACTCTTTTTCGGCCAGCTTGCAGGTTTTCTCGGCCTTGGCAACCACATCTTTCAACGCGTTGCGATCGTAGGGCTTGGTGATGTAGTCGAACGCTCCCAGTTTAATGGCCTCCACGGCGGTATCCACGGTGCCGTGCGCGGTGATCATAATCACCGGAATCGATTTGTACTTTTTCTGCACTTGGTTGAGCAGCTCCATGCCGTCCATTTCGGGCATGCGCAAATCGGTGATGAGTATATCAATGTGGTTTTCGTTCAGTATCTGCAGTGCGTCAGTGCCGGTTTCGGCCAGGTGAACTTCGTATCCCCAGCGTTCAAGCTGTGCTTTCAACATTCTGCGGAGATTTCGTTCGTCATCGGCTACCAGAACCTGTATTTTTTCTTCTTTCATACGCTCTTCTGTCCGCGCCCGCGGGACGACTGTCTTGTGAAGACGGTCCGGATGTCAGGGGAGGTCTGCGCTCCCACGTGAATGTGGGGAATGCTATACCAGCGTTCAAATTAGTAAAGGTGAAAATGGGGTTTCCGCTCCAGAAAGCGGTTTTCCGCTTCTTTCCAGCTTTGGGCGATCTCGGCAGCTGGAATACCCTGCTCAATCGCCAACCGAATATCGGCGTTTCCGCACAATAAATCCATGGCCGGAACGTCGGTCACAAACTCATAGGGGTCAGTGCGCCAGGCGAACGCATGGGGCGCCACTGTGTTCAGTGCGGAGATGATCGCCACGCCGGTGAGAAACGGTCTAAACCGCTGCCGGTCGATGACGTGCAGTTGCGCGCCGGTGCATATTTGCCCAGCATGTTTCTGGAACATGGGTTTAAAGGAAACAGGCCGAAACCGGGCGCCGGGCAGGGGCTGTGTTTCCAGATGGGCGCACAGCTTTTCCGCGTCGATTCCCGGGGCTCCGAACAGTTCAAACGGCAGGGTGGTACCTCGCGCTTCGGAACACCAGGTGGCCTCGAGCAGGCATCCGCCCGGGTACACAATGGCAGTGTTCAGGGTCGGCATGTTAGGGGAGGGGGCAATCCACGGCAGTCCGGTGTCGTCGTAATACATGTCGCGGTGCCAGCCCTTCATGGGAACCACCGTGAGCGCATCTGCGGTGCCGTCTTCTTCGGCAACCATCTGAACAATTTCGCCCACGGTCAGTCCGTGGCGTACCGGCACCTTTCGAAGCCCGACAAATGACAGGAAACCGTCCAGTTGGGGTGCGCCTTCAATTGCCGTGCCGCCGAGGGGATTGGGTCGATCGAGCACAATCAGCTGGGTTCCGGTACGCGCGCATACCTGAAGACACAGTACGGCCGTCCATACAAAGGTATAGTACCGGGCCCCCACGTCCATGACGTCGATCACCAGGGCCTCGAGATCCTTGATTGCGTCGGGGCTGGGGGAGAGGCTTTGTTCGGAGCTGCCGTACAAACTGTATAGCGGAATGCCCATGGGACCGTCTGCGGGAGCCGATACGGGTTCCATGTCTTGTGCCTCGCCGCCGAAGCCGTGCTCCGGACCGAACAGGGCGGTGACCCGGGCGCCCTTCTGCAGCAGCGCAGGCAGAATATGAACAAAGTTGGAGGTGACACTTGCCGGATGGGCCACGATACCGATGTTGCGGTTCGCAATCAGGTGCACGTGATTGGCCAGCAGATTTTCAAGACCGAGTAATACGTTGGCAGTCATAGGCTGAGCATACTACCGTGCGCAGCGAAATCCCAGCCCGTAACTTCTTTTTGTGGGCCACACCCGAAGCCGGGTGGATGCGCGCAGATAAAATGAGTCGCTGTTGAAGCTGCCGCCTCGTTCCACAATTAAACCGCTGTCATCCCCCCAGGCGCTGCCGTCCGCCGGCGCGACGTCTTTGTTGTCGCAGTTATAGGCGGTTTGATCGGTGCTGCAGTCGTACGTGCCGTGATACCCGTCGAGTACCCATTCCCATACATTCCCGGCCATGTCGCACAGTCCCTGGTCGGTGTTGCCGGCAGGTCGGCTGCACACGGGCCAGGTGCGCTTTGTACCGCATCCGTCAATGCGGTTGTCGCTGTCCATAACGGCTGTGTCACAATTCGGGGGGGCGTCGCCCCATGGGAACAATTGCGGGTTTCCTCCGCTTCTGGCGGCGTATTCCCACATGGATTCACTGGGCAGATCTCCGCCGATCCAGCGGCAGAATGCTCCGGCCTGGTACCAGTCCACCGCGTTCACCGGGTGCTGTTCGTATCCGGGCTGGTTCCAGTTTTCATAGGGGCCGCCGCTGTCCGGGGCCGTGCAGACCGCAGCATTCACGCACTCCGCATACTGCGCCACGGTGATTTCCGCCCGAGTGATTTCAAAGCTCGGCACGGTAACTGTATGAACCGGCTGTTCATCGGCCCAGTCCGTGCTGCCCATCATGAATGTTCCGCCGGGAATGGATACCCACTCCAGACCGTGGGGCTGTGCGTAGTTCGAAAAACTGTCGGAATCGCTGTCACTGCATGCGAACAATGACAGACACGCGGCCGAAAGGAGGACTGCGACGGAGATGTGGCAGGAGTGGTTCAATCAAAATATCCTTGCGGCACGTTGCAGGTGCGCCGCTATAAGCTCGGGTTGGTGACGCGGCCCATAAAGAGAATACTGCTCGTGGGCACGTCGCGAATCAGGAACAGAAACGGCCGATTCAGCGTAACGGTTGCGTAGTCGGCATCTCCGTTTGAATCAACAATCACTGTGGCGGCGGCGGCTTCGGTGCCCGCCTCGTCGACGGTAATGTCGGTCTGATGAATGATTTTCTGAATACGCAGAAATTCTTCACTCATACCGCTGAAGTCGGCCTCATCGCTGAACGGCGCCTCCATTCCCATGGCGGTGAATATATCTTTAAGCTCCCATTTCGAAGCGATGTGAAATCTGGGTACATTCAGTGTGACCCAGGTGGAATACGCACTCGCCATGTTTTGAACAATATCGTCTATTTTGGCGGCGCTGAGCCCGGCTTCAAACGTGCTGAAGGTTTCAGCGTCGGGAAGAATGATCATCATTTCGACATCTTCGCCGTCATATGGAAGCGAAACTGCCTGATAGCCATCTCCCTGCCCGTATGAGAAGTGTTCCCCCTGGGCCATCATCGGGGTGGTGACCGTCTCTCCCGACAGCAGCGTGAATTCCTGATCAATGGTGTCGTTCGCGTCAAACGGCAGATTCCACGCCGCTTTAAAATAAATGGCGTTGACCAATACCGAGAAGATCGGCGGGGTGAGTTCGTTCGGGTCAAGTGCGTCGGTGATTTTGTCGGCAGTGCGTTCGGCAATCCAGTCATTTATCGCGGCGACGGCAGCGGCCAAATCGGCCTGAAAATCCATGGTGTAGATTCCCGCGCCGTAATTGACGGAGAGTAAATCCAGATAGGTTGACAGGAACGGAAAGTCTTTTTGTCCAAAGAAGCTGTTGGCAATGGAAAGTTCGAAACCACCGTCATCACCCGATGCGGCCTGCGAACGACCGGCGAGATCGAGGAGCATGCGATTGAATGCGTTGTGGAGGTCTTCTTCTGCAAATGAAGAGAAATGAAGGGTATCGGCCATTTGGGTTTGGGTGGTTCCCGCAGCGCCGCCATACGACATGGCCAGACCGACGGACAGGCTGAACGGTGAAAAGAACAGGTTCTCGTCATCGGCCTGACTCAGCGCCGTGTACATGTCAGCTGCAAACGCGCTATTGGCTGCGGCAAGCTGTGTCAAGGTATCTTCTGTGGGGGTCGGGGTCATATTTCTCGGTTGCGCCGATTTCAGGAATTCGCCACCGCTTTCGGTAATGTCCGGTCCGGTATCGGTGTCGTTTCCGATGTCGCTATCTGTTCCGTTTTCGGTGTCATCGGTACCGGTTCCGTCGCTGTCAGAATTGTTCGATTCGGAACAGGCGAACAGCCCCTGCAGCAGCAACAACAAAATCCAGTAACTGAAATGTCGTGGTATGGTGATTCTCATCGGCGTACTCCTTTTCTCAAAATGTTTATCCGTGTAAGTACCTTTGAGTATTTGCAGGTAATGTACCAATTTATATGGGCGCGACCAGAAGACGTTTTGTATAACGATTACCGCGTGTTATATGATTTTTTGTAGAAATGTGGCGAAAGAGGCCGGCGCAGTGCGCGGCACAATGTGAGCCGATTTTTATTCTCCGCCGCATTCGCAGGCATGATCATCACAGTCATCCACTCCGTCGCAGTACTTGCTGGAATCTCCGTTCAGGCACGGACAGGCGCTCATGCAGGTGCTTTCCTCGTCGTCGCAATCCGGGTCGTGCACCGAGCAGCCCATGTCACAGCCGTCGCAGCTGCCGATGTAGGCAGAGGCGCAGTTGGCGGAGTTATTGTAGGTATAGCAGTGATCTCCGCATCCGGTATAGTACATGTCGCAGTCTCCCGCGTCCATATCGCACGCGTCTACATAGCAGCTGTTGTCACAGTATCCGTCGCCTATCCAATATACGGGGCAGCCCGGTGCGCAGTTTTCTTCGTAGTATTCGCAATCCCATAAATCGTAATCGCACTCCGCTACCTGACAAGAGTAATCACAGATTCCGTCTCCAATCCATTCCCAGGGGCAGCCCGGCGCGCATTCGTCGGTATAAAAATCGCAGTCCCAGAAATCGTACTCACACTCTTCGACATCGCACGCTTCATCGCAATAGCCGTCCCCCAGCCATTCCCAGGGGCACCCCGGCGCACATTCATCGGGAGTGTCACAATCACCGCCGTCATAATCGCATGCAGAATTGTTGCAGTAGTAATCACAGTATCCATCGCCAATCCAGTAGTCGGGGCAATTCGCTGCACAGTATTCATCATAGTCACAGTCACCCCCATCCATGTCACACTCATCGACATAGCAGGCGTCATCGCAGATGCCGTCGCCAATCCAGTAGTAGGGGCAACTGGGAGCGCAGTATTCATCCGTGAAGCAATCGTTGCCGTCCATGTCGCATTCCACCACATAGCACGACCAGTCGCAGATACCGTCGTTGATCCAACCCACCGGACAACCGGGAGTACATTCTTCAATTGCATTACAATCGGTGCCGTCATAGCCGCAGGCGGCGTTGTTGCAGGCATCGTCGCACCATCCGTCGTCAATCCAGAAAACGGGGCACCCCGGCGCGCAGTAGTCGTCGCTGTTGCAGTCTCCGCCGTCGAAATTGCAGGCGGCGATATTGCACATATCATCGCACCATCCGTCTCCGAGATAGTAGAAGTCACACGGACACTCGACAATTCCACCATTATCGGCCGCACATTCGCATTCGGCGTCGTCGCAATCGTCCACGCCGTCACAGTACCTGCTGGAATCCCCGTCCAGACAGGGACACAAATCAAGACAGTTTCCGATAGTGGCGCTGCAATCGGGGTCGTGCACTTCACATCCCATGTCGCAACCATCGCAGGTGCCGATGTAGCCGGGGTCACAGTATCCGTCATATAAATAGCAGCTTTCGCCGCAGGAGGGGTCTCCGTCACTGTCGGTGTCGGAATCTGAATCCGCGTCGGTATCCGCGTCCGTATCGGCATCGCTGTCGTTATCGGCGTCGCCGTCTGTAATCAGAATATTTTCGCCACTCAATTGACACACCCCCATGCGGCATTCGAGTCCGGTTTCGCAGTACATGCCTTGCTCGCAGGCACAAAACTGGCTGCCCGGCGCGCAGTCGGCAAACGGATTCGGCAGTTCCCGGCATGCCGATAGAACGGCAGCGGTCATAATAAAAAAAATAAGTGACATCCATAATTGTTTCATCTGATACCTCTTACATGGGTATACCCCCAGGCGGCCAAAAAAGCGTACCTGCAATATACACTTTGTTTATTGGAACACGAATTATCTTCCTTTTCAAGATGCAATCGGATGTGTCCCGACCATCGGTTGCGGTCGGAAGAGTGGGTTTTCCGGGAACCTCCTGATTTTTAATTGTTTTGAGAGTGTTTTTCGCAGGTGACTTTTTTTCACCTTCCCGTTGACTAAACGACATACTCAAACAATAAACCGATCATCATGAAAGAAAAAAATAAACTAATTCCATCCAGCCCCGGAACCAAAGAAGGGGCCGCACAGTTTTTACGCAACCTTCGAGACGTGGACATGCCGCAGGCGCTGGTACAGCAATTGGGCGCGCATGATTTGCTGCTCGCTATCGAAGAGGCAGACGACGAGCAGCGCGCGGACTTGCTGACGCTGTGCAGTCGGGAACAGTTTCATCAAATGCTGGATTTTTCCTGTTGGGATGGGTTTGAACCGAATCTCGAGCAGGTTGAGGAAGTGATTGCCCCGCTGGTGCACACGGGAATCGGGGGGGCATTGCGGGCGATAGACAAGCTGGGCGATGAACTGAAGACACTGATGTTTAAAGAGCGAATTGTAGTTCATCTGCGCGAAGAAAAGGACGAGGATTTTCCCGATGTTCCCGATACGTCGGATTTCATTACAACGCCGGATGGATATTACGGAATTGAAATTCCCAACGCCGATACCTGTCCCGATGTGATCAAAGAATTGCTTCGGGCAATTACCTTTAAGACATTCGAGGAGTATCAACCTGAGCTGGAAGCCATCCGCCATGAGTTGAAATTCGAACTGATGGAGGATGCCCTTCGCTGGCGGAACGGTCGACTGGCGGATTTGGGTTTCGGTACATACGAAGAGGGGTTGGCGTTGCTGGCGCCCCGCTCTGTGGATAGTGCGCAGCGGGTGGTGGCGCAGAAATCCATTCCGAGACCGGTTCCCCTGGATGCGAATATTCCGGCCATATATCGCGAGCATCTGAAAGGACGCACCCTGCTCGATGCCTCATTCGAGTTGCTGGCAAACGCCAAAGACCCCAAGTGGCAGCAGCGCGCCGCCTTTTTTCAGGGGGAGCTCAGCGCGACGGTAAGTTTGTTTTTAACCGCGATACAGTGTCGGTTGTCTGATGTGAATGCGGTGGCCAAAGGAACCGAATTGGCCCGTGACGTCATTGAGTTGGGGCTTGGTTCAATAGCCTCGTCGCCGCAAGAAGGAGCCGAAGCGTTGGCCTATCTGACTCCGGGGGAAATTCTGCAGGTGGGTATGGGACGCCTTATACCACTGCGGGAGCGCGCACTGAAGCTGCGCCGTGATAAACGTTTTGAAGGAATCGCGTTGGCTCCGCCATGGCAGGTTGTGTTGGATTGTCTGGGGGCGCAAATTCCCATGTGGTGGCCGGTGTTGAACGAAAATTATTCTTCGGCATCAGAGCTGGAACCGCTGCTCGAAGATTTGGAGTCGATTTCTTCCGAATCACAAGTTCAGTTGGCGAACGCCTACCTCGACGAGGTGGAGGCCGTCGCTGCGGTGGTGCAACAGCTGAACTGGAACGGAACCGCGGATGCCGCGCCTGTGATGCCGTCCACGTTGCTGCTCACATTACTTGCGAATGCGTTTGTGGATGGAACGCCGTCGCTTGATCGCGTCTCACGTGCGGATGCCAAGTCATTTGCTTCGGCGTTTTTGAATCAGCCCACCCATGAGATGCTTGTGTCCGGCATGAAAGTGCTTACACTGTCCCTGAATGTGGCGGCGGACGGTGTGACCGAGCCGGAGCGCGAGCCGGATGCCATGCGACGAATGCTGCTGCGATTGTTGTTGATTGGTCGGGAGCGGTTGGAAGCGGAAGCCTATACCAGCCCGATTCTGACCAACTGATTTTGAAAAATAGAAAATTCGAGTTTTGAGCCGATATGAAGAACAAAAAGAATGTCATTCTGGTTAAGGGCGCCACTGAACACAATCTGAAAATTGAACAGTTGGAGATTCCGAAGGACAAACTGGTGGTTTTTACCGGGGTGTCCGGTTCCGGAAAATCCTCCCTGGCGTTTGATACGCTGTATGCGGAAGGGCAGCGGCGCTATGTGGAATCGCTCTCGTCGTATGCGCGGCAATTTCTGGGGCAGCTCGAAAAGCCCAAGTTTGAAAAACTGAGCGGTTTGTCTCCCACCATTGCCATCGAACAGAAGGCCGCTTCGGCCAATCCGCGGTCGACGGTGGGCACGATTACCGAGGTGTACGACTATATGCGGGTGCTCTGGGCGCGTGTGGGTGCGCAGCATTGCCATCAATGCGGAAACGAAGTGGCCGCGCTGACTGCGGAACAACTGGTGGATGAAATTGTCCAGTTGGGTCAAGGGGTTCGCGCTGAGATACTGGCGCCGCTGGTGGTGAGCCGAAAGGGCACACATCAGGATGTGTTGGAGCGAACGCAGGAACGGGGATTTGTTCGGGTGCGAATTAATGGAAAGGTGTATCGGTTTGACGAAGATATTCCGGCATTGACCAAAAATAAAAAGCACACCATTGAAGTGGTGGTCGACCGAATTGAGGTGGGCGCCACCGAGATGATACGTCTGGTGGATTCCGTTGAAACTGCCCTGTCGGAATCCGGTGGGGAGCTGGTTGTGGCGGTGCCCGGAAAGAAGGAGTTGCGGTTTTCGGCCAAACATCACTGCGCGGAGTGCAACATCGGGTTTCCGCCCCTGTCTCCGCAGTCGTTTTCGTTCAATTCACCCATGGGCGCCTGTGAGTCGTGCAACGGCTTGGGGACGCGTTTGGAGATGGACCCGACGCTGGTGGTTCCCGATGAGAATCTGTCGATATACGAGGGGGCCATCGCGCCGTTTGCCGCACAACTGCAGCGATTTGACGGATGGAACGCGCGGATATTCGAGGCGCTGGAGCGGGAGATGGGGGTTGATTTGGATGTGCCGTGGAAAGCACTGCCCAAACGGGTGAAAGACATCGTGCTGTATGGGACGAATAAGCGAGTCAGTGTGCATTGGGATAGAGACAAATCCTCCCACCGCATGTCCATTCGATTCGAAGGCGTGGCCAATACACTACTGCGGCGGTTGCAGCAGACCAAATCTCCGCAGATGAGGGAGTTTTATACCCAGTACATGTCGTCTGTGCCGTGCAGTGAATGCAACGGAACCCGGTTGCGGCCGGAATCGCTGGCGGTGAAAGTGGCGGGGAAGAGTATCAACGAGCTGACTTCACTCAGTGTTGAAGATGCATGTAAGTGGTTTGGCAAAGCGCGCCTTGCGGGGGCGCGAAAAGTGGTGGCCAAAGAAATTCTCAAAGAGATTGGCGACAGATTGGGGTTTCTGGTGAATGTGGGGTTGTCGTATCTGACGCTTGACCGATTGGCGCCGACGCTGTCCGGTGGCGAGGCGCAACGGATTCGACTGGCCAGCCAGCTGGGCGCGGAGCTGTCGGGGGTGATGTATGTGCTTGACGAACCATCCATCGGTTTGCACTCCAAGGACGCCGCGGCGCTGCTGGATGCGTTGGTGGGACTTCGGGATTTGGGAAATACGGTGATTGTGGTGGAGCACGACCGGGACACCATTGAGCGTGCCGATCATATTGTGGACTTCGGCCCCGGCGCCGGGCATAGCGGTGGAAAGGTGGTTTGCGAAGGGGATCTTGCCGACATCAAGCGCAATAAGGACTCGCTTACCGGCGCCTATCTGCGTGGAACGATGGAGGTGGCGCCCCGCAAGGCGCCGCGCGAAGCAAAAGGTTGGCTGGCACTTACCGGTGCCTCACTCAATAATTTGCGCAATGTGAACGTTGAGGTTCCGGTGGGCACGCTGACGGTGTTTTCGGGGGTGTCCGGCGCCGGAAAAAGTTCACTGCTGTCGGGAACACTTTTACCAGCGCTGCAGAAACAGCTTCATGGCGCCAGTGTGCACGTGGGACCTTATAAAACACTCACGGGTGTTGAGCAGTTCGATAAAGTGATTCACATAGATCAGAAGCCCATCGGCCGTACGCCCCGCTCGAATCCGGTTACCTACACCAAGGCGTTTGACGAAATTCGCAAAATTATGGCGCTCACCAAAGAGGCCAAGGCACGCGGGTACGATGCCGGACGGTTCAGTTTCAATGTGAAAGGCGGGCGATGTGAAGCATGCGGCGGAGCAGGTGTGGTGAAAGTGGAGATGCATTTTTTGGCCGATGTGTATGTCACCTGCGAGGTGTGCAAAGGGCATCGCTACAATGACGCGACGTTGCAGATACGGTACCGGAGTCGCAATATCAAGGAAATCCTCGACATCACAGTCGATGAGGCACAGGAGCTTTTTTCCAATCACCGCAAGCTGTCGCGTATCCTGCAGACACTGCAGGATGTGGGGATGGGCTATGTACATTTGGGACAACCGGCGACAACTTTGTCGGGAGGGGAGGCACAGCGGATTAAGCTGTCGCGGGAACTGGCGAAGCGCAGCACAGGACGAACATTGTACGTGCTGGATGAACCGACTACCGGGTTGCATTTTGATGATGTGCGCAAGTTACTGATAGTGCTTCAGAGGCTGGTGGACGAAGGGAACACGGTGTTGGTGATTGAGCATAATATGGATGTCATTCAATCCGCGGATTGGATTATCGATTTGGGGCCCGGAGGCGGCGATCGGGGAGGGCGGATTGTCGCCGCCGGATCGCCGGCGGACGTAGCTCGAAATCATCAGTCAGAAACCGGAAAATGCCTGGAAGAGATGCTTGCGTCGGAACAAAATAGTATCTGAAACTGATAGAGTCGTTTGATGATGTTTAAAAATGCCTTCCCCATTGTAATTATATTATCAATACTGTAAAAATAAAGTTTCATAAAATCAACTTCGCTTAACAACTATTAATTGATGGAGGGATCCCTCCGTAAGAGAAGTATTGACACTTTGAACTGTCTTTAAATAGACGGCCTCTCCAGGAAGGAGTCATGGATGAATTCTCTGCGTATCCACTCTCTGATGGTTTCAAATTTTATTTTTATATTGTTGTTGCTGGCCACCGGCTCAGCCTTCGCGCAGCGGCAATATGAAGTGAAGCCGCGAATATTAATTGTGTTCGATACCTCGGGGAGTATGGCAAGAACCTTTTCCGGTTCCAGCAATTACGGGGACGGTTCCCATGACAACTGGGATGGTTCACGAGAGTGTTGTCCAGGTGTGTATAACGGTGGCGGCGAATTGTCTCGACTGTACGCGGCGAAAAATGCCATGTCTCAGATGTTGAACGCGTCTGGAGAGATAGAGTTTGGACTCGCCAAATTTGCTCAGGATTACTACTCCAATCAAAACAATGCAGTCGCCTCTTCGTATTATTATGGAAATCAGACTGCCGGGGACTTCGACGAACTTCGCTATCATGGGTTTACCAGCAATTATTGGGCGGAATTTGACGGCGCTGACGATGTATACAAGTGGCTGGCAGTGGGGTTCGGTGATTATGCATCGTCGGGGGGCGACCTGCTATACGGGCGCGGTGCGAATACCGAAAATGATAGGGCGGAAGTGTTAATGTGGATGGACCATCACGAATATGGGAATGGAACCGAGCAGGCGGATTTGTCATTGTGGGATGGACCGGATGGTGATGGATTGGAGCAGGAACTTCGAGCGGACGGAAACACGCCTTTGGGAGAGGTATTGCGTGCGTCAAGATATTATTTGGAGGAGTTACGGGATCCGGTCACCGGGAAAGATGATTATCGTAGTTGTCGCAAGTACATCGTTGTGGTGTTGACGGACGGAGCGGCAAACGGTGCGATCAGTTCTACATCTGAAGTGTCGGAGTTGTATGCGGATGGAATTGAGACGTGGGTTATCGGGTTGGCGTATTCCAGTTCAACACTCAATACCATGGCCACCAACGGCGGAATGCATTATGACCCCAACAACTGGGGATCAGCGTTTACCGCATATTCCGAGTCTGCGCTTGCGACAGCATTGTTTTATATTGTGAGCGAGTCGCTGGTGTTTGAGGAATGCAATTATATAGACGACGACTGCGATTTTGAGGTGGACGAAGGGGTGGGCGGACAGTTCTGTGACGTGCACAACACCTACTTGGATGATGCGACAACGTTGGAATGGGATACGGATTCGGCACCGATTTGGAATGAATCGGGCGATACCGATACGTTCAGCAATCCGAATCACGACTATGTTTGTGATGACCCAGGCGAAACGGTTTGTGACGGTATTGATGATAATTGCGACGGTCAAATTGACGAGACACCGAATGATGGGGCGTGGAGTGCCAATGAAGATCCGGATTTCGGCACCGCCTGCACACCTCCTGATGATACGGATGTTCCGTCGTACCTGTCTGATGACCCCGATAATATTCCGTCTCCATGTCGGGCGGGAACCTGGGTATGTATTCCCGGTGGTGAGGGAAAACAGTGTATCAACTATATCGGACCGACAGTCGAGAAGTGTGACGGCATTGACAATGACTGCGACGGGTTAGTTGATGAGAATACAGACAATTTGGCGGACTACAGCATTGTGGATACAGATGTTACTTGTGGTTCCAGTGTGGGGGCATGTTCGGAGGGTTACCTGGAATGTACGGCCGGCGGCTGGGCATGCAACGATACCGACGGTTCCGCGGAAGAATGCGATGGCATCGACAACGATTGCGACGGCGTGACGGATGAAACATTTACCGGTCAGGGAAATGACTGTTACGAGGAAGGGGACGGCGATGCGACCAACGGCTGCATTTTGAATGTGGATGTATGGGAGTGCTACGGTATATGCGAGGTGGGCGAACTGATATGCGACGACACTGACGGTACGTATGGCACCGCTTGTGTGGGTATGTCCACGCCGCAGCCGGATAATACATGTAACGGGCTTGACGATGATTGCGACGGGTCTATTGATGACGACGTGGCAACGGGAACGACCGCCTGTCCGGCCGGTTCGGGTGCTTGGACAGTGAAGAGCGTCGGCAATCCGTATACGCTGTGTGTCGCTGGAACCCTCCAATGCTGCGGTTCCGATGTTACGGGGTGCACTATGCCCGACGATGCGGGTGATATCGTGTGCGTTCCCAATAACAGCGAACCGGCGATTGTGTCGCCAACGGCTGAAGTATGCGATGGGTATGATAACGATTGTGACGGAGAGATAGACGAAAATCTTTCCACCGCTTGCGGCGGATGCATTGATGCGGATTATCCGTCATTTGATTGCATAGATACAGATCCTGGCAGAGGTGAGTGTAGCGTCGGGTTGATATCCTGCACGGCTTCGAATGGAAGCGGGTCGGCATCGTGGAGCAGTTGCGTCGGTTCACGGGGCCCGGTGGAGGAAACCTGCAACGGCAAAGACGACGATTGCGATGGAGCAGTGGATGAAGATTTGAATTTGGGAAGTTGTTATCCGGCGGGGCTGAGTGGATGTGTTGATACGGATTGTGTTGGCGAGTGTGCGGTCGGAACCTATGTGTGCAGCTCCGGAACGCTTTCCTGTGTGGGATATACCGCGCCGAGTCTGGAGGGTACGGTGTGTGACGATCTGGACAATAACTGTAACGGTCAAGTTGATGAGGGAATTACCAATACTTGCGGCGATTCCTTAGATACGGAAACATATCCGGGTGCGGCGAACGGAGTCGGCATCTGCCGGTACGGCGTTCAGTACTGCAGTGAGGGTGTGACCGCCAACGCGACGGATTGGGGTTCGTGCACGGGGTCGCAGGGTCCGACGGCGGAATTGTGTAACGGATTAGACGATGACTGTGACGGTGCATATGAGGATTCGGAGGCAGCGGATTTGGCCGCCAATTCAGAAGATTCTCTGGTTGGGGCATCGTGCGGCGCTTGTGACGGTGTGTATGAGTGTGTACCGGATACGTCGAAAACAGTGGGACAGTTGGGCGCATATGGATTGGAATGCGTGGGGGAAGAGCCCGGAGTGGAAGTATGTAACGGCGAAGACGAGAACTGCAACGACATTCTCGATGACGGAATCGACCCGGTATCGTGCGGCGGCTGTGTGGTGGGGGTAGATACGGAATTCGATTGTATCGATACGGACCCGAGTGCGGGGGAATGTGAAGAGGGGTTGAATTACTGTCTGGACGGCGGCTGGACGACGGATTGCTACGGTGCGGTAGGTCCGGTGTCGGAGGTGTGCGACGGTTTGGATAATGACTGCGACGGGAATGTGGATGAAGACTTTATCGGCATGGACGACGTGGTGTGCCAGGTGGCGGTGGGTGAATGTCCGGAAGGGATTCAGCAGTGCGTTGCGGTTGACGGTGTTACGTCGCTGCATTGTTGCGACGCGAATGTATGGGATGCCAGCGGTGAATGCGTGACACCGGAAATTGCACAAATTGAAGAATGCGACGGTCGAGACAATGACTGTGACGGATTTGTGGACGAGGATTTGGCTGGGACCGGCGAGCCGTGCGGCCAATCGCTGGGTATCTGCGAACCGGGCACGTATCAGTGTATATTGGATACAGATGCGGGAGATTACGGCATTGTGTGTATTGGGGGGAGTGGCGGCACCGATGAAGTGTGCAACAATTTGGATGATGATTGCGACGGGCAGGTGGATGAAGACATTCCACTTGGAGACGTGTGCACGAAAGCGCCGAACTGGATGAGCGACCCGGTGCTTCAGTCTGAATACCCTGAAGGCATCGGAGAATGTCCGTT
>JAFGXQ010000200.1 GCA_016936575.1 Deltaproteobacteria bacterium | reverse complement strand
CTGTTTGGGCCTAATGAGCCCGTTTATGCTGGTAACTAATGTTACTTTAACTGACAGGAAGGGGCCTATTCATAGAATCTCCTTTTCGGTGTCGTCTATTTCGTCCATTACGGCAAATTCTTGTTCTGCAACAGCTGTTCAAAATGCTCTACCAACACAAAGCACAAATCCACGTAGCGCGCAGCCTCAGTCTGGCCAACCTGAAACCGTGTGGCATGGGCTACCTTATTTCGCAGCTGACGCAACTCGCTGAACAGTTTTCCTTTTTTCACATCCAGCAGCCCACGCTCCAGCAATGTCTCTTCCATGAGCTTGTAGCGCTCGCTCACCTGGAGATTCAGCGCCGGCACTTCCTGCACCAGCAGCGATTCCGCAACGGCATCCACCGCCTTCCAGGCATCGAGCACCGCAGTACTGGGCATCGACGCCGCAGTCGATAAAATCACCGAGCGTCTGTTCCCTTTCAGCTCCGGAAACGCCTTGGCCGCATTTTCTTCGACCGCATCCAGCGCCTTGCCGAACTCCAATTCCACATCTTTGATTTTTACTTTGGTCGCCTTGGGGATCAATACGTCCAGCGGTTTTCGCAGCACCAGCAACGCCGTCACCACCGTCACCGGCCACAGCAATTTATCGATTATCGCTAAAATGAACTCCGTCGTCTGCATACATTCTCCATCACGCACTTCGCCATCGTCGGAATGAAACACGATTTCAGCAGGAACGACAATAATAAAAAGAAATCTTATCCGATGAGCGCGACTGCCATGGCAGGAAGCTGATTGGCCTGCGCGAGAACCGACGTACCCGCCTGACTCAGAATCTGGTTCTGCGCCAGCTCCGCCGCCTCCTGTGCCACATCCACATCGGCAATCCGACTATTGGCCGCGGCGATATTTTCGCGTTCCACCGCCAGGTTGGTCATGGTGCTGGTGAGCGTATTCTGTTTGGCGCCCAATTCCGCACGCACCGTGGACACCTGGTCCATCGCGCCCTGCATCACCGTCAGCGCATCTCTGGCACCCTGCTGGGTACTCACATCCAAATCCGCAATGACCGCGTTGCCGTCACCCAGGTTGGAGCTGGTAAGCGCGCCGATTTGAATATTGGTGGTTTGATCTTCACCACTGCGGGCACCAATTTGCAGCGTGACGTCTGCAGAACCGTCGAGCAATTTCTGTCCGTTGAATTCCGTTGTCGCCGCAGTACGGTCAATTTCGGAGCGCAACGCATTGAACTCTTCCATAATGGCTGACCGGTCGCTGTCAGACAAAGTTCCGTTCGCCGCCTGAACCGCCAGCTCCTGCATGCGCGCCATGTTTCCCGTCATTTCGCTGGTGGCGCCTTCGGCGGTCTGAATCATGGAAACACCGTCCATTGTGTTTCGCTGCGCCTGATTCAAGGCCCGAAGCTGCGCCATCAGTTTTTCGGAGATGGCCAATTCGGCGGCACCGTCCTTGGCCGTGTTGAGACGTTTGCCCGAGGCCAGTTTCGATAAATTGTTGGCCAACAGACTGTTTGTTTTGCTGAGGGTTCCCTGCGCGTTGATCGCAGGGAGATTTGTGTTGATGTTGATCGCCATGGCTTTACCTAACCTTCCGTAGTTAAAATTCGCCGTTAACAAAAATAAGCAATTCTCATGCCTGTCGGTTTTTTGACTAAAGTTCCATGTCAAACCGCCGACATATCTACCATAATACGGGTTTTGCCTTTTCATGAAAAGACGAAAATCGAGGTGTCTTTTTACCCACCTGCGCCATTTTGGGGCATTCTTCACCCATTTACATGTCAAGTAGCGTAACGATGAGATTAGAAAGAATCGCAGATCAATGAATAGCGAGTCCGTGCAGCAGACTGAACACCACCAGTGCGGTGAACACCGCGATGCCGTAAATGAGAGGGGCATGTTTTTCGTACCAGCCGCGTTTGGCGTCTACATCTTTTCCAATATTTTTTTCTGTCATCTGATTCACTCCTTACCGCAAACGATCCCTGCTACAGGCATCGCTCATCCAACATGCAGGAATCTCCTGCGTCGACTATTTTTACGCCTGAAAAAAAGTGTCAGAGGGTTTGTGGCGGGCGTTCCAATAAAAAGATGGAGAGAGATCCGGTGTTTTCATAGGAAACGCCCGGGGCAGAGAAGGCCGTTTCCGCAGCAGCCGAAGCCCAGATTCGCCAGTTGGGTTCTGCGTCCAGCTGGTCGGGCTCGCCATCGGGAACTTCGCTGCGCGGAGGTGAAAGCTGTTCAGAAGAACCATTGTCAAGTATCACCGGTCCGTCCGTTTCGGTTGCCCCCCCTATCCGGGGCACGACGGCGGCCGCCAGGAACACCCACGCCACCCACGCCAACCGCCATACACGGGCATCGTGCTTCTCCGGCTGAATGGCGACATCATGTGTCGATATGGGGTGTGTTCTTCTCATATAATCAACCTAATACAGAATACTTCCAAACGCAACCGTACGGTCGGATCGATGGGCTGCCGTTCGAAACGGTCTTTTGAAACACAACAATTAAAAATGGACGATTTTATGCCGCCACGTCTGCGGCGATGAATGACTCGCGCAATTTTTCAAGGGCGCGCTTCTCAATCTGGGCCACCCGCTGCTTGGAAATACCCAGCTCCTCCCCCAGTTCTTTCAATTGAACCGGTACATCCGCCAGGTACCGCTGTTCCACGATTCTGCGCTCCCGTTCGTTCAACTGTTCGAGGGCCGTGTTCAGCAGAGCACCAATTTCGGCTTCCGCTTCCAGCTCAGACAGCATGTCCTCGGCATTCTGCGAGTCAGCGGGCATCACTTCAACCAGCGCGTTTCCGGTTTCTTTGACAGGTGCATCGAGAGACGCGTCCACCGCGTTCATCTGGCTGTCAACTTCGGCCACCTCTTCAGCACTGATGCCGAACTCCTCGCTGGCCCTGGCAATTACCTCGTCAGACGCGGTGGTTCCTTTGGCGCCGAGCATCGCTTTAAAGGAACGCAGTTTGAAAAACAGTTTTCGATGCGCCCTGGATGTACCGATTTTAAAAATGCGGGTCGTGGCCATTAAAAAGTTATGAATGTACGACCGAATCCAGAACACCGCATAGGAAATCAGGCGGTACCCTTTGTCGGGGTTGTATCGCTTCACCGCCTGCATCAAGCCGATACTGCCCTCTTGCACCAAATCGAGCAGTCGGACGCCGTACCCTCGGTATTCATTGGCAATTTTGACCACAAAGCGAAGATTAGATGTAACCAGCATATGGGCCGCCTGGGTGTCGCCTTCGTTCACCCATTTTCGGGCCAGGCGATCTTCCTCCTCACGGGTTAAAACGGGGTACTGTCGAATCTGCGCCATGTATCGGTCGAGTTCGCTTACTCTTGCTAATGCTGTGGTTGTGGTTCTGGTCATATTCGTCACCTCGTCTGCCATCAAAATAATCACCGATTTGCGCCGGTCAAGGGGGGGTAAATTATTTTTTTTACTGAATAGTTCCATGCAGTTAGACTGCCATATGCCAAATTTATTCACCCAACCTGTGATGGCAATAGAAGGAGCCGTTTTTTCGGCAGAACGTGGCGCTGAAGGACCGGATAAATCGCAAAGAATTCTGAAGTCCCCACTTCTGCAGCTGGAAAAATCTCCCGAGAAACGCCAGGGGAAAGAAGGGCATCTCGTTCCCTGACGCTTCACGAGAAAAATGAATTACACTCAGACAACCGAACTATTTCGGCGATGCAAAAGATACTATTTTCCCGTCGCACAGAACCCATCCGCCCCGCAGGTTTCTCCTTCACCGGTGCAGGGGAGTTCTGCGTCGCACATGTGAGGGGGAAGGGGAGCGGATAAGACAAGGGTACGAATTGTGTAGTTGTCCGCAGCAGTTGTCGAATAAAGCCACACAAACTTTCCTGCACCAACACTCAACCCAGATGACATACCGCTATCGGGTTCTATCGAACCTACAAAATAATCCCTTGGGTATAAAACCTGGGGTTCACGAGCAGCAAAAAGAGGAAAGGAAATAAAATTGGGATTTCCGGATTCAAATCCGTACGCCCAATTTTTATAAAAATATAATTTACATCCAGGCCATTCTTCAGTGTTGCATACCGGCGGATACTGATACACGTTCAACATATTAAATTCCGCGTCCATTGTAGTTGCTACTGGCCCATCGACCATAATATCCCACATGTATAAATAGTTACCCGCCTGGACTACACTTTTATATCCATCAAAATAACTGGGATTCTGGTAACAAGTGATAGTACTTGCGTCGTTTACTTCAAAATGACACAAACGGTCAGATGTCATCGACCACATTTTCCCATTACTAGAGTACGAAATCCATCCATAGGGGTCACCTGTATCTGTTCCACTGAGCACCGATGCCTCAACATATATTTCAGCTACTGCATCCGTAGTAAGAGACATCCGCCAGAGATGATATTCATTATTTTGACTGACGTTCGTTTTGCGTAAAAATAAAATTGAATCTTCAGCCAAGACAGAATCGTATTCCGACGCGAACTCCGGCAAGTAGATATTCGTCTCCAATTGTTCCGGTTCAGAATAATACTGAACCTCAATAGGCACCGTCAAATATTTCGCAACAACAACGCCATCTTGCATCGTCCCCCAAAACTTGAATTCCTCATCAATATCAGCCCACAATATAGTGTTTCCAGACACCATATCAATTTCCCATAAACGATAATTTGAAATCGGATTTCCAAGAAAATCAGTCTGCGGTCTCTGTTTAACAAAAAGTCGTTCGCCACTCGAATCAAACGTCAGAGTTTCCGCCCAAGGCAACAGTTCTCCATCCACTACACCCTCAATACACCGCCCCAAACTATCACACCTCGGAATACATTCGCCGTCTGCGCCGCATGCTTCGGTGGTGTCGTTACAGCCGCATCCGGTCAATGAAACAATATCGTTGAAGCCGGGGGTGCTTTCCGTGTCTGTACCGGTATCGGTATCCGCATCCGAATCCGAGCCCGAATCCGTGTCGCTGCTTGTGTCCGTATCGGTGTCAGGGTCTGTGTCAAACAGGTGCCCGCTTTCGCAAAAACCGGCGGCGCTGCATTGTTCGTCGTCAGCGCAGGGCAACGCGGGGGTGCAGGGTCTTGGCGCCAAGGGCAAATTGATAAAAATGGTGCGCACCGTGTTGC
Organism: Deltaproteobacteria bacterium; assembly: GCA_016936575.1. Lineage (GTDB taxonomy): Bacteria > Myxococcota_A > Polyangia > JAAYKL01 > JAAYKL01 > JAFGXQ01. Next base: position 4,213 of record JAFGXQ010000200.1, on the reverse strand, counting down.
CGTCGGCATCTTGTACCGGCCGGGCGACCGCTATACTTGAATCGAGGACCAGCATATTTGCATGCATATGGGGGCCGAAGTACAGCGGTGTTGTTTCCGGCAGCGGCACCAATGCAGTTGAGAACAGGGGCTCCGGCGAAATACCGACAGACAGTGGAAATCGCTCAACCACGTTTGCTATCGGATTCACTACGTATCCCCATCCGGCGGCGAGCCCCGCGGTCCACCAAAAATTTTCTCCGCCGGCCATAAAAATATTTTCAGTAATGGCATAGACGTTGATTTTTTCAGCCGCTCCGCTGATAGATGTCAAGTACACCGGTGAATCAAGATTTCCATTTTCGTCTGACCTCTCTTCCACCCAGAACATTTCGTCATACAGCAGGTATCCCTCGCTGCTGTGACCGAATTCTCCTATAGTCATATCGGCATAGGTACAGCGGGGAACCTGCTCGTACAAATTGAAACCGCACACAAACATATCCCCGGCGAACCAGATGTCATCACCAGAGGCCGTTACCATCCGAGGGGCAATGTACGACAGCTGCGCTTCCGGATATGCGGCAACCGCTGCGCCCATGGGTCCGAAATTTCCGGCGGGAATGAACAACTCCGGCTCGTCATCCGATCCCAATTTCAATCGCCAGATGCCCGCTTTAGGGTCTCCGAATTTTTTGTGTCCCCCGGAGTACACCCAGGTGTCGTTCAACGTCAGGTCATCAATATTCATCTCGTCGGGAAGTGTCTGATATTGTCGTTCTCCCTTTTCAGAAGTCAGATTCAATTCCGCCGGCACCTGCCGGGCGTCAAGCACTACCAGCAGCCCGTCTTCTTCACCAACAATTCTATGAGATGTAAAATCATCTATTACCAGCGCTTTTACGCCGGTGGCCATATCCACCCGCCACAACCGCTGCGGCGAAACCTCATTTTCCAACTCGTCAACAACGGCATCTTGTCTGAAATACACCTCGTCACCCGAAACTCCGACCATATCGCCTCCCCACGACAGTGTACTTACATAACACCTATCCGTTGCATCACACTGGGGTACACAAACACCGGTTATGTCCATAATTTCATCGGCACTGGGACACACCCCCGAAATCACGCTCGGTATATTATCCCACATACTGTTGGCGTTCTGAATACTCGAATCCGTCTCTGTCTCAGTATCGACAGAATTATTTTCCACAGAATCGTTATCATTGGATTTGTCACCCTCTACGGTAACATTTTCACAGCCCCAGCACAGCATCGTTCCCAAACCGCACCCAATCACCCAGGGTGTCATTTTCCATTTCAAGCGATAATAAAATGTGTTGTTGCTTTTTCTTTTCATACCGTTTCCCCTTCGAAAAAAAAATAAGTAGATAGTGCAATAAGTTGCCTTCGCTAAGTAAATGTTGGCATTTGAGCAAATCGATCATTTCGCTCGTATTATTTCGCATTTTTTCGGGCGTCTTTGATGAAGGCCCCTTCCGGATACTGCTGCGCGTACAGGGTTGACCAGTGGGTACATTGCTGTCGGTCGCCGGCCGCGCAGGCTGCGGTGAATTGCAGGGCGGTAATCTGATGTTGATACCGTGCGCTGTAGCGTTGCAGATTGCCGATCAGCGCAGACAGCACGCCCATGGCTTCGCCGGCACGTCCCAGCGATATCAATGCCTGCGCCCGCAAAATACGCACCTCTGTCATCCGATGACCGCTCGCCCCGTGCGCCGCCATGAATGCTTCGGAGCGTTGCAGTACGCCGTTCAAATCTTTTTGTCGAAACGCGATGCGCACCAGCCGAAACCGCGCATCCTCCGCGAACATTCCCCCCGAATACTCAACCATGTACCGCTGAAACAATTCCTCTGCAGGCGCCAGCGCACCCTTGGTCAACGCCTTGTGGGCATTTTCAAACAACAACTCTTCATCACTATCCAAAACCCGCTGCGAAGTATCCGCTGCAGCCCCGGTACTGTTTTCGGCAAAGACGCGATGTCGATTTCTTTCCCCGATACCATCCGCGTCCGGGTCGCTCGGCAAAACAGACAGTCTGCCCACTTGTTCATCTGATATTTCCGGCGATTTCAGTGAATTATCGGTTATTCCTGACGCCGACTTCAACTTCGGCGCACCGGGCACCTGGCCAGTGCGGACGGCCTCGGTATTATCACAAAAACGTGCCCCCTCACCCGCCGCCACAAACCGAATGTGACGTTGATGAACAGTTTTCACCCGCCCCTCGGTCACCGTCACATTGACACAATCCTCATCTTTTCGAACAGCAAACCGGGTGCCCACCACTTCTACCGACACATCCCCGGCCAACACCTGCAACCGGTGCCCCTCGCGTAATTTTTTTATATCAAATTGCGATTCACCTGCGGTCACCTCAAACACCAGCTGCGAATTTTCGAGTCGGGCCAATCGAAGACCGCTTGCTGCCGTAACCGTCACCCGGTGATCATTCACTACCAGTTCCGCCCGGCTGTCTTCCCGGGTATGAACCTCAGCTCCGGCATGTAGAAAATCCCTGTTTCCCAATAGATTTCCCTGGCTGTCCACCAACTGTACCGTACCAGATGACACGTCTAACAACGCAATTGCATTATTACTTTGATTATTAAAAAATATATCCCAAACCGTTAATACAATAATTATTGCCCCCAGCGGAACCGCCACCCATCCCCACGAGAAACCCCGCGGCGCCTCCGCATCCTCAAACAATCGTTCTGCCACTCCGGCACGAATTCGCGAAGCCTGTTCACGACTCAAATTTGTCGAGAGATACACATCTCCCAGCCGACTGATAACCGCCTTTTTCTGTTCGATACGCAACGGTTTCAGCGACGGTCTCGATGGGCGCTCATCAAATTTACGCATCGTTCACCTCCACCCACTTTTCAATGAACGCAGCGCGTGCACAACGCAATCTGCTCGCCACGGTTCCTTCGGCGATACTCAGAATCGTTGAAATCTCATCGCGGGTGTAGCCGTCCAAATCGTGCATGATCAGCACTTCAATCCATTTCTGCGGCAATCGGCTCAGCACCTGACGCATCACCAACGACGTTTCCGCTTGTTCGTCCATCGACACCGACGCCTCACGCATCGCGATTTCATCGCTCCGAAACACCCGCCTCACCCAGGCGCTGCGCCGAAAATTAGCCACATGGCGACGCACCGTTTGAAACAGCCAAGCGGCCTGGGCTTTTTCATCTTCGGGCATCTGCTGTTTTTTCATGGCGGTTATAAATACTTCCTGCGTTATTTCTTCGGCACTTCCCTCGTCGACCCCCAAAAACAGCACCCACCGATACACGCGCTCGCCGTGAACTTCAAAAAGGGAATGAAAATCGGGGGTTTCCCCTGTATCAGAATTGTTCTGTTTCAACGGCCGCTCTCGATGGTTCAACGTTCACAATACGCGCTCTAAAAAAACAATGTGTGGGGAGCTTCATTTTGATCAAAATGTTGCAAAAAAAGCGGCCTGAAACGGAAAAGACCACAACCCAAGGCGACGTTTCGGACCATCCTCGATGACCACGCGTCGTGCTTTGGGGTACATTTCCACACCGACCCGTGCCATAATTCCCCAGTTTTTATGGAATCGAAATTGAAAGAACGGATACACCCCGGGCCCCATATCCACACAGCGATATTGGTTTGCATCCACCAAATCCGCACGATTCAACCTGATATATCGAAACACCATCATCGGCTCCACCCCCAATGCTATCCGATGACGTTGCCATTGGAACCGAGGTCCAAGTGCCAAGATACCCGCCGTCGTATCAAACGGCCTGCCCTCGATTTCAAAGGTGGAATCCATCTCCAACGACAGCCACGCTGCCAGCATCATCCACCGCAACTTCGCTGTCGTGTAGAGCGAAATGCGAGGGGCATGGTACCAACTACTGAACAATGACATTCAGGCAGCGACGCCCACCTCTGTTGTATAGGGAGATAACGATTTCGCCGCAACAGGATCATGCTTCGGACAGGCCTCCTCTTGCGCCAATTCTCGAATAATTATTTCTTCACGCATCTCGCATACAGTATTACAATCGCACGAAGTCGACCGCTGGGTGCCGATGGGTTGACCCAACACATTCTCCGGTGCATCCTGCTCAGTTCTAAACAGGGTCTCGTGGAATCTGCATCATAAATATTGACACCAAATCCTGAGAGGATCAGAGTGAGTTGATCGACAGAAAGGTTG
>JAFGXQ010000199.1 GCA_016936575.1 Deltaproteobacteria bacterium | reverse complement strand
ATCTGAGTCCGTATCGGAATCGGAATCAGCATCCGTATCGGAATCGGCATCTGAGTCCGTATCGGAATCGGAATCAGCGTCGGAGTCAGCGTCGCTATCTGCATCAGAATCCGCATCACCGTCCGAGCCGGCATTTGTTGTGTCAGAATGATTTTCGTTGCATCCCCAAACGATAATTACGCTGAGAACGATAATGCATCGTAGTGCTCGCTCCATGATATACCTCCGGTTTGGGGTGTGCCCCCGAATCTGCGATATTTGGGATGGTTCAAAACGCGCCCCCATGGAGACACAATCGGCTGGATCGTTCAGAAATTAATTAAATGCAGTGAATGAATTATCGTTTGTCGAGTTGCGGGGTGTTGAAGTCGTAACTGTTTTTCTGAATCGCATCCATGATGGCGATGGTGATCAGTGCGTCCAGTGTGCTGTTTCGCAGAACGCTGTCGTGGGGGTAATATTCGCTGTCGTGAAACATGGTATTCGCCCACAACGCGGTTTTCTGCTCTTTCACAACAAACATTTTTGCCAACTGCGCGGCGGCCAGCTTCTCCCCGAAAGGTGCGCTTTGGAGCATGGTTCCCAGTTTCTGCGCCGCCGCGTCGCGTTCTTCGGCGGAAAACGCAAGAAATACCGAAGCGATTCCGGTGTCCCGTGCTGCGAGTTCAAGTAGTTGCGACGGCGCAACGCCGGGAATTTCGGTTACCGCCACCGAAATGGGGAGACGATATTCCTGCCAGTTATCAAACAGCTGATGGAGCATGGGAACCGCGTCGCTCTTTCCGGATTGGGCAATCCCCCAGATGGTTAAGCGTTTGCCGCCGTCCGAGAGAGACGCGAATGCGCTGAGTTGTGATTTCCAGAACTCGAAATCCGATGATTCAGTGAGCATCAGCATTCGATTGAGCAGTGCCTCGGTGCCGGTCGTGTTTCGGTTCAAATATTGCAACACCGTGGCGCGGTCCAGGGCTTTTTGCCGAATCACCGACCGATGCGCCCATTCCGCCACACTTGGGTCTTCATTCATACTCTGCTTCAGCAGCATGTTGATCGATTCGGTGCTGATGTTTCGCTTTTCGCCGATATTGCCCAGTACCATCATGGCGAAGTTGCGCGCGAATAGACTTTGTTTTTCGGAGTCAGCCACCTGGACAAGCCATTTTTCGCTGATGCCGTCCAATGCGTCGTCGGGCAGCCATTCGAAAAGTTGAATCAGATGATCCACGTGTTTTTCGTCGATCGCTTGGTTCACATGTTCGTAAAACTGCGGCAACAAGTCGGTTTTCCCCGCGACAATCATCGCGTATTCCAGCGACCAGCGAACCACCAGGTTCGATTCATTCGTATACGCCTGCTCCATTGCAGCCAGGTGCTTGTCGCCGGCGCGAAGGCCGAGAATCAGCGCCGCATTCGACCGCGTTTCCGGTCTTGGTGCTTTTAACGCATTCAACACGTGTTGCTCATAAACGGCGAAGCGAAGCCCTATGCTGCGACACATGGGCACCAGGAATGGATGCGGCGCTTCGTTGAGCGCGGTCAGCAGAAACGGTTCAAACGGTACTGCCGCGATGTGCAGTGACGCATCGAAGCTGTGGTCTTCCACTGCGAGATCAACCTTCAGACGCTCCAGCAGGGCCTGGGCCACCTGAGGATACCTGAGCTTGTCCCAATCCGGCGCGCGCGCGGTTTCGATTTTGCGGGTGAGTTCGTCTTTCATTGATTCCTGACGATTGGTGCCCCCATTGCCGGGGTTCCCGTATATCTGCGCCATCTCCTTTTCCATCTGTTCCGTCACATTTTTTTTCTTTTCCCATAGTGACAACGTGTATTCGAGCGGTTCCAGAAAATCCAACTCATTAAATGTGTTGAATTCATTGTGAACAAAGTTCCAGTAGGCATTCAGGTCTTCCTCGCTGACACCGGTTAAATCACCTTGTGCGGAAGCTTCAGCGGCGTTCAGTCCAAGATGTGCCTGTCGGTGGTATGTATACGAGGCCGCGGCCAGAAATACCGTTGCGTCCAATGCGTTGTTTTGTTCGATGAGTTCGATGGCGAATTTCGCGATCAGTTCCGGTGGAATATAATTGGGCGGTAATTCCGGCTGTCCCAGTTCGTACACCAGTCGCTCTGAGGCAACATCAATGGTGATTTCCGGGTCGACGAGTTGCTCAGGAACGTGAATCAACCACGCCGGAACCCCCTCATTCTGGGAAGCGCAGGAGCAGAAGACGAAGAGTCCGAGTGCTGTAATGAACACCGCTGGAATTGGTTTGTACATATCGTGAACTTTCTGTTGCAAGTGAAGTTCAATTGTATCTCCATATCCGATGCGTGTAAATGTGATTTCTTGTGTGAATCCCCTTGTGGGGCGATGCCGAAAACGAAACTATATCATCAGTTTGGCTACCAGTCTGGCGAAACCGGCGGGGTCGGGAAGCGGGCTGCTCTCTGCCAGTAGAGCCTGCCCGAGCAGCAGCTGCGCGGCTTCACTCAATTCCTCGTCTTTCAAACCTTCGTCAAAACTCTTTTTCAATTTCACAATCACGTCGTGATCGGCATTCAGCTCCATCACCCGTTTCTGGCTGGGAATGGCCAACTTGCTCTGTTTCATCATTCGTTCAATATGAGGGCTCAGGTCCCCTTCAGAACCGACCAGACAGCAAGGAGATGAGGTTAGGCGATTGGAAAGCTGAACTTTGGAAACGTGCGCCTCAATCGGTTTTCCCAGCGCCTCGAGGAATTTTTCGAAATCCTTCTGTTTGTCTTCCAGCGCTTTTTTCTCGGCTTCGCTGCCCAGCTCCACATCGCCCTTGCCGATGGACTTCAGTTTCTTGCCTTCGAACTCGGGCAAACCCGATACCATGAAGTCATCGATGGGGTCGGTAAACAGTAACACCTCGAATCCTTTTTGGGTAAATGCTTCCAGATGGGGAGAGTTTTCAATGATTTCGCGGGACTCCCCTGAGAGATAGTAAATATCTTCCTGGTCGTCCTTCATGCGACTTTTATATTCTTCTAGAGAAGTAAGCTTCTCTTTGTCGTTTGTGGATTGGAACAACAGCAGCGGCAGCAGCTTTTCGCGGTTTTCAAAATCGCTGTGCACGCCTTCTTTCATCACCGCCCCGAATTGGTCCCAGAACTTGAGGTACTTTTCTTCTTCTTTGGTTTTCAGCTTATTCAGTTCGCTGATGATTTTTTTGGTGAGCGTGCTGCGAATCGTCGAAATCTGACGATTGTTCTGCAGTGTTTCACGGGAGATATTCAGCGGTAGATCCTGGGCATCCAATACCCCTTTTACAAAGCGCATGTATTCTGGGAGAACATCCTCGCAGAGGTCCATGATTTTCACATTGCGTGCGTACAGCTGCAGGCCGCGTTTATACGATTGGGAAAACAGGTCGAACGGTGCATTGCTCGGAATGAACAGGAGTGTCTGGTATTCGTATCGCCCCTCCGCTTTCATCGAAATGTGCAGCAGCGGGTCAGTCCAATCGCTGGCCACGTGCTTGTAAAATTTGTTCAGCTCCTCGTCCTTCACATCGTCCGGCGCCTTTTGCCAGAGGGCTTTCATGGAGTTGAGGGTTTCGTCCTTGATCACTTTTTCTTTCTTGTCGTCCTCCCCTTCTTCTCGCTCCACCGGAAGGACAATGGGATAGCGAACAAAGTCAGAATACTTTTTTACGATTCGCTTGATGACCCATTCTCTGGTGAAGTCCTCGAGCCCATCTTCGGGGTCCGCATCTTTCAGTTTCAGAACAATGGTTGTGCCCTGACTGTCGCGGCTGCCTTCGGTGACACTGTATTCCTCGCCGCCTGCGTATTCCCAGACCGTAGCGGTTTCTTCTCCAGCCTTGCGGGTGGTCAGCGACACGGAGTCGGCAACCATCAGGCAGGAATAAAACCCAACGCCGAATCGTCCAATCAGCTCCGCCGGTAGTTTTTCGGTTTTTTGTTTTTCCAGCGACTTGATAAGCTCGTGGGTTCCGGAGCGGGCAATGGTTCCGATATTGGTAATCACTTCATCATGCGTCATACCGATGCCGTTGTCGGAAATCGTCAGCGTGCGATTCTGAGTATCGGGTTCGATGCGAATTTTCCCTTCGAATCCCTCGGGAATCAGACTTTTGTCGGTGACCGCTGAAAAACGCAGCTTATCCAAAGCGTCTGATGCATTGGAAATTAATTCCCGTAGAAACACTTCTTTTTCCGTGTACAGGGAATTAATCATAATCTCGAGGAGTTGCTTGGTTTCGGCTTCAAATTTCATGCTTTGTTTCTTTGATGTCATGGTTCCAACGCTCCATTTGCGAATCTGCTCAATATTGAGCCGGGATATGTCAAAAATGTAGACCTTACATAAACACACTTCGATTGCTGTCAAGAGTTACTTGTTTATTTCAAGGGATTAATCGTGTATCGGTGTATGCAGTCTGCGAAATTGCCTTTTTTTTTCGGGACGTTTTACAAATCTCTTTGAATTGAGTACATTTATAAGAGGAGTCGATTGGCGGATTCAGAAGTATTGGCCGGCGATAAGGCGCAGTATATATGGTTGAACAGACAGATACGAAATCAATGAAAATCGGGGTCCTGATAGACTGCTTGCACGAATCCTATCAATCCACCATCTGGAGCGGCATAGAGACGCGCGCCCGCGAAATGAACATTCAATTGGTATCCTACGTGGCGACCTCCCAGGATCGCACCAGTCATTTTCATGTTCATTACAATATCATCGCCGATTTCGTATCAAATTCTGATATAGATGGGCTGATTGCGTTTTCGGGGCCGATCAGCGAACACCACGGGGTTGAATTCGCAAGCAATTATCTGCAGCATTTCGCCCATATTCCTACGGTATGTATTTCTGCGCCCATTGGGGAGTTTCCATGTGTGGTGGTGGACAATCAGCAGGGAATCATCGATTTGATCGATCATTTTGTGCAACTGCACAATCTGAACAACGTTGCATTCGTTTCCGGTCCTGCCGGACACAGCGAAGCCGATGAGCGGTTGGAAGCGTATAAAAAAGGGCTCGAAAACAATCATCTGCCGTTTCGGAAAGAGCTGGTGTTCGCCGGCGATTTTTCCAAAGGGTGCGGCAATCGAGCCGTTCGTCATTTTATGGAGCACGACATATCGTTCGATGCGGTTCTGTGTGTGAATGACAAAGCGGCGTTCGGTGTGATTGAAGAATTGAAAAAACTGAAACGTCACATTCCCACCGAAGTGGCGGTGACCGGATTTGACGACGTTACCGAAGCCAGTCTTTCACTTCCGGCATTGACGACCGTTCGGCAGCCGCTCAAAGAGATGGGCGCCCGGGCGCTTGAAAACGTGATACGGCTGATTCAAAAAGCGCCGTTCGAACATTTCACCAAATTGGCTGCGATTCCGGTCTATCGGAGATCCTGCGGCTGTTTCACCGACGTGATTCGCGCTTCAGCGGCCGGGCCGCGTCAGACCACTCGGTTCAGCAAGCACGAAATCATTGACATGATCACCCAGAATGCTCGGGTGTTTTTTGACAGCACCCATCCCAGTTATCCCGGCGACAAGAAAGTGAGACAATACTTCACCGATTTATTGGACAGTCTGGTATGGGATGTGAACAAGGCGTCCATTCGGGAAATCTTTTTAAATGAAGTGGATATGCTGCTGTTCAAATTCGAGGAATGCGCCGATAATGTCGGGTTGATGAACAGTCTGGTAACCGACATTACCGGCTTTCTGCCTTCTTTATTTACGAAGTCCGGGCAGCTTGCCACCGGCACCGCCATTTTGCAGCAGGCGCATACGTTGATTCGCGAACATCGGCTGAATTCCGCGCAAACGTCATTTCTGCAGGATACATTGTTTCAATTGATGATTCGCGAGACGTCGCAGAGTATGATTACCACGTTTGAACAACGCAAACTGCTGCAGGCAATTTCCTCGAGCTTCCCTCAGTTGAACATTAATAGCCTGGTATTCGCGGTATACGAGAAGCGGCGAGACGAGGCGCCGCTGACCACCGACAATTGGCATTTTCCCGAAATGAGCCGATTGCTGTTGGGATACGACAAAAAACGGGATGTCCTCAATTACCCGCGGGGAAATAAAAAGTTTCTGTCGAAAGATTTGTTTCCGCCTGACATGTATGAGGACGAAAGTTCGGGATCTTTTGTTTTCATGCCGCTGTTCTTCGAAGACGAACACCTTGGATACGCAATTTTTGAATACACCAGCGGTATTCCTCTGTTTATGTATGAGGAGCTTCGGTTGCATATGAGCAGCGCATTGAAAAGCTCGTTCCTGATGAAGGAGCTGCGGATTCAATCCATGCTCGATGAACTGACCGGCCTGCACAATCGTCGCGGATTCATGATGGAGGGAACGCGTATGTTCCGCATGCGTAAAAAGGGCGAACAGCGCATCATGATGTTTTACGCCGATATGGATGACCTGAAGGTGATCAACGACAATTACGGGCACGAAGAGGGCGATGTGGCCATTTCGGGTGCGGCTTCGGTATTGCGCCAGACCTTTCGGGAAGAAGACCTGGTTGCGCGAATCGGGGGCGATGAGTTCATCGCCATGCTGGTGTGGGATAATTCGACATCGAATCTTGAAGCACGGATCATGGACAGACTTCGTGTGAGTTTGAATGCGTATAATCAAATTATGGAGAAGCCGTATGATTTGTCCATCTCCATGGGCGTCACATCGACCGGCTTGCATGACAACCGAAGCCTTGAGGATTTAATGCGCGAGGCGGATGATCGTCTGATGGCGAAGAAGCGCGAAAAAAAGAAAGGGCGCACCACACCTTTACCTCCAGCCCCTACCGCTTAGCGTAGGCGGCATCTGAAATGAAAAGGATTTAAGATGAAAAAAAATGTTGTTTTCGGAATTATCAGCGGTGTGATTGCGATTGTCGGGCTGACTCAATTATTCGGCGGTATGGCGAATGCAGATACCTATAACGAGTATATAGAGAAAGTTCGTCCGCTGGTGGAACAACAGGACGCATTGCTTGAAGAAATCGATTCGGCGACAGATGAGGAAGGCGCCAAGCGAGTGGCGGATTGGTTGAAGCGGTCTCGGCAGATTGAAGCGAAGTTAAAGGCGCTTATACCGGAAGAAGACTGGATTGCCGCCCTGCATTCCCACATGGTGGCGCGGGGCGAGAGCTTTACGGCAATGGTGGAAAGCGCCGAGAAATTTTTTACGACCAATCAGGAATCCTACGTCACCGAAATGAAAAAACATGCTGCGGATGCGGCGAAGCACCTCGATGCCTACCTTGCTGCACGCGACAAGACAGCCGCCGAAAAAGATTTTGAAGTGAAGGATTAAAAATAAAAGAATCCCCCGACGTTCTCAATGAACCCCGGGGGACGTAGAAATAAAGGCAGGGGCTGAATGGATTCAGCCCGAGAATTGGGGGAGGTCAAGGTAGGGCAGTTTGCGGAAATTCTGAAATGTCACGCGTTTGGGGCGCATGGCTTTCAGCTGTGATTCGAGTGCAAAGAATCCATCACTTACTGCGGAGTACAAATCCATCCCTTCATGAGGAGCGGTTGTCTTTTTGCTGATCAGCTCTTTTCCCGGCACCTGGAGCGTAATGGATACCTGCGTTTGATTTCCGGTTGTCAGCTTCTGGTGCGGCGTTCGGATAACCACCGAACACTGAATAATTTTCGGATTCATTTTTTTCAGCCGCTTGAATTTGTTTTCAATAAACTGAACCATGTGCGCGGTGTGTTTTGTGTCTTTGAATGAAATCGTCAACGTATTACGCATATATCACCTCCGTAGGTGTCTTCGCTGGTGCATTGCCGGTTCATAAATAACAACGCGCGGCATCGGGATTTATTTCAAAAATGATGTTGGTTTTTTTAGAGACCGTTCAATTTGGGTGTGTTTTCAATAAGATTAAAAAAAGGTTTTGACTTGTTTTCTGGATAATCAACGGAGAAAGATGCTACTATATCGTAATCGTTTTTAGAGAAAATCAACACATTATGGTTCGACGACTCAGATTTCAAAATAGCAAGGGCAGAAAGGGCGGTTTTCAGCGTCCTGCCCGAAACCTGACGGAACAACCCGCTTCGGAGGGGTTTTCCATGAAATTCGCGGGCGGAAAAGGGGTATTGGAGCTGACCGATGAGCCGATTGAGCACGATGTGAAAATCGAATTGCTTGAGTTGGTCATTGACAACATCAGTTTCCCATTCGATGTGTCACAGGGTATTAAGGGATTGGCCAATCGTCGGCTGAAATTGCAGAAGTTGAAATTGGATATTCCGTTGGATGCGGTTTTAGGTGCAGCGACAGGACGGGTGGCGCGGAACGAATGGATTCACGATTTCGAGGCGGCCTTTTACGATACCCATATCGGCATCGCGTTGAAGTATGGACCACTGAATACGGCGGTTCCGCTGAGTTTTCGCTGGGTCCCCATCGCGTGGAAAAATGCGGTTGCATTTGTTATCGATGATATTCGTTGTTACGGAGCCCTTCCCGGCCCCCTGTTGAGCGTGGCTGCGCTTTGTTCGGCGGAACTGGGTGGTTTTTCAATTGAAGGTGCATATGTTGTTTTGGACAATCCGGTGAAACAATTGTTGCTGCACGTTCTGCCCAAACGCGGATGGCGGCTGCCCGCGTACGATGATCTTTGTATCGATGAATTTACGCTGCATCCCAGACGACTGGGGATGACTTTCGCAATGCGATCGCAGCATGTGGGGCATAAGGACGCACTGGAGCAGTTGCTCAGCATGCCGATGCTCAAACGGCTTGAGGAATTGCGCAGCATACGCGATGCTGATTTTTTTGTGGGCAAAGGCGAATTGGATGAGGCGCGCGCGCAATTGGCGGCACTGTTGGAACGGTCCCCCGAAAACCCGGCGATGATCACGCGATTGGCGATGATTGACATCATGAATCGGTCGCTTCGAAAAACGGAAACCCGACTATTGGAAGAGCGGATCGCAGGTTGGCAACAACGTTCAGATGTGCTTGCGGTATTGGCGCACAGTGCCGCTTTGGAGGAAGATTCCGAACGGGAGCTGCAGATGCATCGTCTGCTATTTGAAAGCGCATCGCCCTTGGAAAAAATGCTTGGCGCGATGCGCATATCTCAACTGGTTGGAGAAACGGACGCGGATACGGCGGTGACGTATCTGGAGCAGGCGGTGAGTGTGCGGCGAGACAACCCGGACGCATTGCTGGAGCTTATGGATATGTATAGCCGCCAGAATGACGTTCCTAAAGTGCAGTCGATGATTCCCAGGTGGATTGCGGTTCATAAAGAGCCCGATTCGCAGGTGCAGGCGAATATCGAAGCCGGCCGGGTACTGCTTGGTGTATCTTTGTGGGTGGAGGCGGCAACGTATTTTGAACGAGCTCTTGTGGCCAACCCCGATAATGAGGATGCCGCATGGGGTCTTGCGGAGGCTCTGGCCGGCAAAGGAGATGTGCAGCGAGCGGTATCCGGATATGAACAGCTGGCGGCAGCCAGTCGCCGTCGTGGAGACCGAACGGCCGAATCAGAAGCGCTCGGTGCCATCGGCGAGGCGTGGATTTCACAGGGCGAACCGGAGTTGGCGATTCCCAGGTTGCAGGAGGCGTTGAATGTGCACCATAACAGTGATGTGCAATTGTTGCTTGCGTCTGCGCAAGTGGCACTCGGGCGCGTGGAACAGGCTGTATTGAACTATGAGGCGGCGCTTGAGACGGCACTTGTTCACGACAAAAATTGGGGCAACAGCGCATTGACACTGGCCCGATTGTTTTTCTCTCATCTTGAGGATTTCGATGCGGCCAATCACTGGATTGACCAGGCGGCCAAGTGTGAGGAATTGCAGCGTGCGGCCTATGAACTGAAAATTCAGGTTTTGGAGAAGCAGCGAAAATGGGCAGACGTGGCGCTGGTGCTCGAAAAGAGCATGGTCAAAGACGGCCGAAATGTGTCGGTCGATACGGTGGCCAAGTTGGCGAGTGCGCGAGTGGCGGCGGGTGAAATTGTATCCGCGATTTCAACGCTGGAGAGCGCCCTGGCGTACCATGCGGACAACGCTGTTTTACTCGACGTTTACATTGATGCCCTGCGTAAAAAGGGGAATGTTCGCAAGCTGGAAGATGCCTTACAACGGCGGTTCGGTTCGGTTGGGCCTGGGAAACGTCGCGAACAGATGGCGACAGAGCTTGGTGATTTGCATTTGTATGACTTCGAGGATCCGGCGACGGCAGAACGTTGGTATCGATTGGCGGTGCAGGAGAATGAGCTATCCCTGGGGGCGCGGGAAGGACTGGTGGAAGCATTACGCCGCACGGGTTCGGGAAATATTGAAGAAGAAATCGACAAATTATTGCCGCTCTATCAGCAAAACGACAATAAGGAAAAAGTGGCGGAAACGCTTTTTGTGCTGGCGGAGCATCAGATTCACACGGGCAATGGGAAACAGGCGGCTGTTTTGTTGCGCAAGGCGTTGCCCGACTTGGCGGAACGCAAACGAAATGACGCCTTGCTGAAGATTGCGGATGTACTGCTGAAGGAACAGGAATTCGCGCTGGCCAAAGATTTATATGCCACGGTTCGCAAGTCGAAAGGTGAACGGGACAGCTATCTGGCAGCGCTCGGTGAGGCCCGTGCCGCGATTGCGACTGAAGATTACAGCGCGGCCTTTTCGGCGGCGGTAGATGCGGGCTCGGGACCGGCGGAACTGCGGGTGGAGGCGGTGCGCATTTTGGCCGAGGCGTCGGTGTACATCGGGAAGGTGAGTGAGGCGTTGAGTATTCTGCGTAGGGTCGCACAGAATGTGGAAGATGAAGATGCTCTGGATTTACTCGACTTGGGAGCGGAGATTGCCTGGAAAGAACTCAACGACCTGCCGCTGGCGCGTACATTGTTTGAAGAGATACTCAAAATTTATCCCGAAAGTGAACGGGCGAAAAACCGGCTGTTGTCGTTGCTTGAGGCAAGCGGTAATCGCGCGGAATTGGCGAGGGGATTGGTGCGATTTTTTTCGGGCACAAAATCGGGTATTGCCGATGTGAAGCGCGCAGCGGATTTTTTCTTTGCAGAGGGACTGTTTGAGGAAGCGGCGGAGGCGTTGCAGCGGGCGTACGAGTCATTTCCCGATTTGGAAATCGGTAAAATGCTTGCCACGGCACTTAGTCGGTCGGGACAGGAACAACAGATGCTCGACGTGTTGTCGCGAATCGCACGAAAAGATGAACATGCTCGGCAGATGTTGCTGGAACACTACGAGGCCAAGGGCGATTCTGATGCGATGCTGGCGCTGTTGAGTGGTGCGAAATCGACGAATGCAGACAGTGAATTGGCTAGGCTTGAAAGACTGGCCGCTTTGACCATGGAAAAAGGGGAGACGTTGGTGGCTGCAGGGTACCTGCTGGAAGCGGTGGAAATTGCCAAGGATGAAACGGTACTGCGGGAGCTGCTGACGGAGGTGATGTCCATTGCGAAGTTGAGTCATCATCCACAGTTGTTTGCTCGTGCTGTGGAATCAATGGTCCCGATTGCATCGAACCGGGAAGCCGCGGAACTGCGTTTAGATTTAGCGGTCATGTATCATCGGGCCAAGTTGTTTGAAGAATGTGCATTGCTGGTAGAGGAAAATGACTCGCTGCGAGCGGCATCGATGGATCGATTGCTTCGGGCAGTTGAAGATAACCCCGATATGATGCCGTTGATCTCTGCGGTGTCCGGATATGCGTATGAGCAAGGGCGGTGGGAAGATGTGGAGCGTCTGTTGTCAATGCAAATCAAGCGGGTGCGCGACGGCAAGAAAAATGGGCTGCTGAAGAGGAGAGCAGGGGTTCGGGAAATCCGTCTTGGAGACAGGGAGGGGGCGGCCGAAGACTGGATGGCGTTATTTCGAGCAGGGGAACTCGACGAGATGGAACTGGAACAACTGTCGGAGCTGCTGGAAACACTGGAACGAAGAGAGGATTTGCTTCACGTACTGATTAAACGGGCCAAGGTGATGGATTACGAGCTGTCGATGGTGATGAAAGTGGCCAATCTGGCGGCGCAGCTGGAACAGCGTCCGCTTGAGAAACAGTTTTTGCGCATGGCATTTGAACGAAAGCCCTCTTTCGATGTGGCATTGCATTTGTTTTCTGTGCTGTCTTTCCCAAAAGACAAAGAAGAGATGAAAAAAATGTTGCCCACGGTTTTATCCGATTTGGCGTCGCTTCCGGTGGCTGTGCAGAAAAACGTATACGAGGTGCAGCTTGAAGTGGTGGGCAGAGAAAATATGCGTGCATGGTCCGATACCATGATGGCTTTGATTGCACTTTGCCCGACGGAACCGCAATATCTCACTGAGCTGATCAACGCCCTGGAAGGCGCCGAGGAATGGTCGCTGCTGGCGCAGCAGTTGGAGCAATGCACTGAATTTGCGCTTCCCGAGTCGTCGGAAATCGAGGTCTGGGTGGGGCTCGGAAATGTGTATCGGAATCAGCTGGGCGACGATGAACGCGCCGGTATCTGTTATCAGAAAGCGTTGGATTTGTCCGGCGACAATATGCAGGCGTTGATGTTTTTGGCGGAGCGAGCGTTCAAGGCGCGCGATTGGGGAGGGTTGCGGACGCACCTGAAATCGGCGAGCGGTTCTGCCTGGCACCCGGATATTGCGTATTGGAAAGCCATGATGTTTGAATCTGAGGGAAAGTCGCTCGAAGCGTTTGCGTTGTTCGATGAATTGGTGGACCGGGCGCCGCAGTTTCAAGGCGCTTATGAAGGGTATTTGCGCACC
The DNA here is from genome assembly GCA_016936575.1 of Deltaproteobacteria bacterium. Taxonomy (GTDB): domain Bacteria; phylum Myxococcota_A; class Polyangia; order JAAYKL01; family JAAYKL01; genus JAFGXQ01. Next base: position 1,342 of record JAFGXQ010000199.1, on the reverse strand, counting down.
GCACCTGACGAGGGACATGAAGATGGGGTGCGCGCGGCGTTGGGTGTGATCAATCGCAAAGGCGGTGTGGCACAGATGCCGGCGGGAATGCACCGTAAAGCCGCCAGAGCGTATTTTATGGTAGATGATATTGATAAAGCGCAGCGGCACCTGGAATTGGCACTCAGTCTGGAGCCGCTCGACAAAGCATCGCTTCTACTGCTTGAAAAAGTGTATGCGCGCACCGGGCAGATGTCGGCGCGGGCGTATACCCTTGAAAAATTGGCTCACATGGCCGATGGCGATGAGAAGATTGATTTTTTTGTGGCCAGTGCGCGGGTGTTTCTCGATGAACTGAAAGACAGCGCCAAAGCGCAGTCGCTGTTTGCGAAAGCGGCAGAGGTGTCGAACAGCGAACCCGATGTACTTTTGGGGTTGGCCGACTGTGCCTGGACGAACCGGGAATGGGCGAAAGTGACATCGAATCAGGAACGATTGCGATTGGTTGCGCCGCATTTGAACATCGACCCGGTGCGCAAGTATCAGTTCGCCTATGCGTTGGCGCAAACCGCTGAGTGGCCGGTTGAAGACGTATTGGAGCTGGTGGAACGCACAATTCCGAATTTAGTGGGCAGTGTGTATGATGACGCCCTCCAATTGCAACAGAGATTGAATGACGAAATGAAAACGAGGAAAAAACGATGACTGACGTAGTGGCGTATGGCGTTTTTATCACCACCCGGGAAGGAACCTACGAGGAATTGCCCTACGAACTATATGATTACGGTGCGATCGGTGTTGAAACCCGCGATCGGTTCACTATGAGCAATGCGCCGAAGGCCGATACTGTGCTGTATATCGGTGGATTTGAAACTGAAGCTGCGCGCAATCGCGCCGCCGATGAACGGAGCGTCCGTTATCCGGCGTTGGAAATGACCCGTGGTGAAATGCGTGATGACGGTTGGAGCGAAGGCTGGAAAAAGTTTTTCAAGCCGGTGATTCTCGAAAAACTTCGGGTGATAACGCCTTGGATGGACCTGCCGCAAACGCATCATCAGTCTATCGTGATTGACCCGGGCCAGGCATTCGGTACCGGCGGCCACGCGACCACCAAACTGATGCTGCAATTGATTGAATCCCATGCGGACCGTGGGTTTCCCGAACATATTCTCGATGTGGGAACCGGGTCGGGTGTGCTGGCGATTGCCGCGGTGAAATTAGGCGCGTCTCACGTTCTGGGGTTTGATATTGAAGAGCCGTCTGTGGAGGCAACGCGCAAGAATGCAGCGCGAAACCACGTCTCGGAAAGCATCGAAGTGATGCTCGCGTCTCCTGAGGAGATAGACGGCGCCTGGCCCCTTGT
>JAFGXQ010000198.1 GCA_016936575.1 Deltaproteobacteria bacterium | reverse complement strand
GGTTAACAAACCGTCTTTTTTGCGTAAGGACGTTAAAACGAATGGGACTCGTTTATGCTTGACAGAGTACCTATTCATGGGAGCAGTGATGAAAAAGAAATTGCCTTTTACCAGAAGTGAACTTGAAGAGATCGCAGGTGTGTATCCCACACCGTTTCATATTTACGATGAGCGCGCCATTCGCGAAAATATTCGCATTTTTTTAAAAGCGTTTGAATGGGCAGATTTTAAAGAATATTTCGCGGTGAAGGCGACGCCCAATCCGTATCTGATGAAAATATTGAAAGAAGAGGGATGCGGAATGGATTGCAGTTCGTTGCCGGAACTGCTGCTGGCGGAGAAAACCGGTATTGTGGGGGAGGAAATTATGTTTTCTTCGAACGAAACCCCGGCGTCGGAATTTCAGGCGGCACAAAAGCTGGGCGCTATCATCAATTTAGATGACATTACGCATATTCCGTATCTCGAAAAACATTGTGGTATTCCGGAAACCATTTCAATTCGGTACAACCCGGGGCCGGAACGCACAGGCAATTCAATTATCGGGAATCCGGTGGAGTCCAAGTATGGATTCACCAGACCGCAGGTGTTTGAAGGATTATCGCTGCTTCGCCGGAAAGGTGCGAGCCGCTTTGGAATTCATTGTTTTGTGATTTCCAACGAGTTGAACCGGGCGTCCTATGTGGAAACCGCGAAAATGTTGTTTGAGTTGGTGAAAGAGGTGAAAGATGAACTGGGAATTTCCATCGCGTTTGTGAATTTGAGCGGCGGCATCGGCATTCCGTATCATCCAGAGCAAGACGCGGTCGATTTATTCGCCCTGGGACGGGAAATCAAAAAGGAATACGACGAGCTCATCGTCGCAAATGGGCTGCATCCGTTGGGCATCCGCTCTGAATGCGGGCGCATGGTGACGGGACCGTACGGTTATTTGGTGACGCGGGCAATACACGAAAAACATATTTACAAAGAGTATATCGGTGTGGATGCCACAATGGCGAATCTGATGCGACCGGGATTGTACGGTGCGTATCATCATATTTCAGTGCCGGGAAAAGAAACTGCGCCGTTGGATTGCACCTATGATGTAGTGGGGTCACTGTGTGAGAACAACGACAAATTCGCTGTTGACCGGGAGCTGCCGAAAATAGACATGGGTGATTTGCTGGTTATTCACGACGCCGGCGCTCACGGTCACGCCATGGGATTCAATTACAACGGCAAGCTTCGCAGTGCGGAACTGCTGTTGAAAGAAGATGGCTCGGTGGAGCAGATTCGGCGCGCGGAAACGATTGATGACCTGTTTGCAACGCTTGATTTTTCAAAACTTTAAGACACATACGGAAAATATTGTTTGTCGTCGGTGAGCAAGTGCTGGGCGATCACATCAACAACCAGAAAATCGAGCAGTTCCTTAATCGGAATGTCTTCGTGAGATGCCAGTATTTTCAATTCTTCAGCACGTCGCAACAGTATATGGTGTTTTTGCGTGTGTTCTGTCAGATACGGAAACGACTGATTGAACAGGATGGTTTCCTCATTTTCAAAATGGGCGGCGATGTCCAGCAGTAGTTGATCCAGCGATGCCACCAGTTCTGAGGACATGGTTTCGTTGTGAAACGCGTTGTGCATCACTTGATTGGCTCTTTGAAACAGCTGTCGGTGTTCCTGGTCGAGTTGCGATTCACCACATTCGAACGCCGGCCGCCAAATGAGCTTCATCGCTGTGTCGTAATGGTTTTCTTCTGCAATCGGAACCACCGGTTTGGCCGGATACGAAATGACTTTCACCTGATTTCGACCGGAGCGCTTGGCGTTATACATGGCATCATCGCCGACCCGAAGGAGGCTGTGCTCATTTTCGGCGTGATCCGGAAATAGTGCAATGCCGATGCTGGAAGAAATGGCCAACGACACACCGGACTGCGCATGATGGAACGGCTGATCGATGGTTCGCCTGATGCGTTCTGCAATTTCGACCGCATCGGAAACGCTTTCGAGGTCGGGGAGCAGTACAATAAATTCGTCACCGCCGATGCGGGCAGCGGTGTCATATGGGCGAAGTAGATTTTTGAAACGGTGCGATGCTTTTTTCAGCAACCAGTCTCCCAATTGATGTCCGTATTCGTCATTCACGGGTTTGAAATTGTCGAGGTCGATAAAAAGAAGCGCAACACGCTTTTGGCGGCGACGGGCAGAGGCAACCGCTTGTTGCAGTCGGTCAAACAGCAGCTGGCGGTTCGGGAGACCGGTCAGACCGTCGTAAAACGCGAGGTGGCGGATTTCTTCCTCGGCTTTCTTACGTTTGGTAATGTCGCGGCTGACGCCGAGAACAGATGTCAACTGACCGTTTTCATCTCCGTGAAGAGACAATGCGATTTCGGTATTGACGACTCCGCCGTTTTTATGCGGCTGCTCAACCTCTACAATTTTCAGGGTTTCCTGGGTATTGTCCGGATTCCATTTTTCCTTCAGTTGCGCAAGCAGGGCGAGGAGCTTCTCGCGGGAATCAGGTGCCAGCGAATCCCAGGGTGAAGTGTTCATCACTTCTTCCGGCGTATAGCCTCGCTGGGTATAAATAGATGGACTCACATATGTGAAGGAATCTGTTCGCAAATCCATCGTCCAGATGACGTCCTGGTTATTTTCAGCGATAAACCGGAAACGTTCTTCACTTTTCTGTAATTCCTGGGTTCGTTCCTCCACAATTCGTTCCAGGTTTTCGCGATATTCCGCCAATTGAGCGGATGCGTGTTTCTGTTGGGTAATGTCAATCACTGAAAAAATGAATGTGGTTTTTTTTGATTTCGGTTTCGCAAATAGTTCAACAAAAAATCGCAGCCATACCAATCGATCGTTTTTTCCTCTACAGGGTTCGGTAAGAACGCATTTTTTTTCGTTGCTGCATTCGGGGAGTACTTCTCCAAACAGTTTATGCTGAACGGTTTGTGAGTAAAATAATTGCCCTAAACGAAAATTTGAATCGAGTAGTTCCGAAGGTGAATATCCGACCATTCTGCAGAACGCGTTGTTGACATTCTGGATTTTTCCATCGCGGCTTACATGTATCAAGCCAACGGCAGCGTTTTCGAAGACGGCTTTGAACATCGCCTTGTTTTCAATTCGAGCCAGGTCTGTTTTTCGAATGGAGTGAAGCAATACCCCGAGAACAAACAAAGTGAGCGCACTGGTAAAATATAACGCGTTGTGAACGCGGCTCGATGATGTCAATGCCTGCTGCACCTCATCGTGGGTGCGTTTGGTAATGATTTGCTGAAAATTGCTTATCGGGCGCATGATACTTGCTTTAGCCCGATGATACGCATCGTTGGTGAGCATCGAAATGGCCTGGGTCTGCGCTTGAGTGGGCGAAGGATACTGCGACTCCATTTTTAGAAACGCGGCGTTCTCCAGATGTGTCAATTGGTCAGATGCAACTTTTGCCTCTGTCAGAATAGATATTTCTTCTGTTGTGAATCGCGCCTGCTGCAGGCGTTGTTCAAACGATATGGACCTATCTGACGGAGTGGGGCGTGTGTCGGAATCGAGTACTAAATCCCAATATATAATATAGGGATTATTCGGAAGGGGTCTGCGACCGTCGCGAATATCGATGATTTCCTGATAAAACAATTTATATTTGGGGTCTTTCGTACTGACATAGGTGCGTGCCATTCGCGTTAAATCGTCAGAGGTTTGCCGTAATTCATCCGCCAGCATGTAGCTGTTCAACCTTCGTTCACCCGCTTCAAGTATCTGTTTGTCGCTTTGTTGACTGCGAACAAGCAGAGAGGCGAACAAACACAGCACCGCGATGAGCAGCCAGAAATATCGATTCGCCGACATGCCGTGTGGATGGAATATGCGCATGAGGAAAATGTGTTCGAACAATGCACCCTGGTCAAATCTGTTTCGACCAATATTCATATATAAACAGTCGAACTCGGAATACTACCGGTGGGAGGAAAAATACCCACGGGTCAGAATGAACCGTGCTAGATTTTCAGGATACATTTTTGCGCCGTCGATTGATCGGCCCCTAAGTAGTCGTTGTCAAAGCGTGATTTTCAAAGCGGCGATAATTAGAAGCACAGCAAACAGTTTTTGAATGACGGTGACCGGTGCACGATGCATCAGCTTTGCACCCATCCAACTGCCGAAAATACCGCCTGCCGCCACGAGGACTGCAATTTGCATATCTATATACCCCACCATCAGGTGGTGGGTCAGATTCTGCGGTTCGGGTTGCATGAGATAGAATACGCAGGCGGTGGCAGATACAGTGAGTGTGAACATCGATGCTGTGCCGATAGATTTTTTGATAGATTGTTTGAAGACGCCATTCAAAAAGGGCCCCATTAGCGCACCGCCACCCAACCCCAACATACTAGACAGTGTCGAAATCAGTAACCCGACAGAACCGATTTGTATTTTGGATTTCTTGTCGAGAATGCGGTTGTCGGAACTCGGCTTTTTTTTTCGCAGAATGCGTAAGGATGAAATGATGAGGAATGTGGTGAGTATACATTTTACAACCGGAATCGGAACAATATCGATAAGGACAACACCCAGTTTCGCGCCGACAATGCAGGCGACGACGAAGTACGGGAGCAATGAGATGTCGATATTTCTATTTCGGTGGTGCTGAATGGTTGCACTTGCACTATTGGCGACGATGATAGCGGTGGAGGTGGCGATGATGACTTTCAAAAATTCAGACGGGTATCCCAGATGATCGAGAAAATAGAATTTGGCCAGCGGCAAAAAGATGAGTCCGCCCCCTACGCCCAGAAGACCTGCAAAGGTTCCGGATATGACACCGATGAGAAGGAAAAGAGCAATCATGAGCATGCGCAGTGCTTTCTTTGTTCGTTTTGGGAACGCGTTCTGTCACAAGTGATGTAACGATTTTTGAGCGTTTTTCAAGATAGGAGTGAAAATCAGTTTACGAAACCGTTAGGGTCGTTTTCCCTGTGTAGCTGTCGTGCAGCAGTTTTCTCGGTTGCGTTCCGCCGATGTGTTCGGAGTGAACCTGCAGATAATGTCGTTGAAGCAAATGTTTGGCAGTATCCAGATTTTTTTCTCCCACCCGCAATGACAGCGCTTCGTTCCCGAAGATGCTGGCACCGCCGTACAACCCCACTTCGAGTTGCCATCCCGGAATGCACTGCTGTTCAAAATGCGCCCACATGTATTTAAAAGAACAGGTTACAAATTTAAACTCATCTTTTTCTTCTCTGTCGCAAGGATGCGGGCAACTATCGCGGCACGAAAACGAACCCCTCGGTTCCGGTAACTGCGCATGGCACATTACACTTTGGTGGGTGCGGGCATGGTGAAAGATGATGGATACGCAGGAACCCAACAAAGTCCAGACGGTTTCGTGGTTGCGAACAACGGTGAGTTCACCGGGAAGCAGATAAATTGTTTTTTGGGGTGTGCTCATCAGCGTTCGAAGGCCTGAAACTACTCTACCAATGGGAGCGGCGGTCCGGGCCGCGAAACAGTGAAACTCGGCTCGGGAAGCGGCGCGCTGGAGGACGACGCTGCATCGCAAAGCGCCTCTGCCGCCGGAGACCCTTTCACCGGTACCGATGTGTCCTCCATAATGGCCAGGTCCAGCGGTGAGATGTAATAACGGAAATCGTATGCCGTATAGGTGCCGCGCATCAGGTCGTCCTGCAAATCAGATCCGGGAAGCGGGTCCTGATTGGCCACATGGCGGATGTTTTCGAATGTTTCGGGCACTCCATCGCCGTATTCCGCAACCGCTTTGGCACCTTCAAACAAGAATACTTGTCCGGCATCAATATTGGTGTACAGGTCCCACTCTGTGGCGTAGTACGAGGGAAGTGCGCCGCTGGATTGATCTCTCCATCCGGTGAATCCGAGCGCATGTCCGAGTTCGTGCAGGCAGGTGCTCATTCCATCCACACTGCCGGAGGGCATTACTGCGGTGCGACTGTATGGATCGGGATCAAACCAATACGTCCAGCTTCCATTGCCGTTAATGGCATTGACACCGAAATTGATTTCGGCGTCGTGTTCGCTGCCGTTGGGGTCAACGCCGGTGCGGATTTCGTACGGAACGCCGGCCTGGTAAATGTCAATTCCCCCATCGGTGCGAATATATTCGGTGGTGGTGCTGCGTCCGTTCGCGGTTGCAATATCTACAATCCCCACCAGTATTTCGATGGTCACGTTGCTCGGCGCCACCAGGTGCTGTGCCCATGCGTCTCCGGCTGCGATCATACATTGCTCCAGTTCATCGTGAAGTTCCGGCAGTACGGAGGCGTCGGCGAATGTAACGCTGAAGCTGATGGTACCCATACTCTGAATATCGCCATTGTTGGGGCAGGCATCATTGCAATCCGGGGTGCCGTCAATGTCTGCATCATCGTCGGGGATGCCGCAGCCGCAGACTCCGGGTTCGAACTTGTCGGGGTCGTCGGGACAGTTGTCGTCGGTATCACTGTCGGTATCAGCGTCGGTATCGCTGTCGGTGTCCGCATCGGTATCTGAATCGGTATCCGCGTCAGTATCGGTGTCCGTGTCGGAATCGGTATCCGCGTCGGTGTCGCTGTCCGTGTCAGAGTCGGTATCTGCATCGGTATCGCTGTCGGTATCCGCATCGGTGTCGGAATCGGTGTCCGTGTCAGAATCGGTGTCGCTGTCCGTGTCAGAGTCGGTATCTGCATCGGTGTCGGAATCGGTGTCCGTGTCAGAATCGGTGTCGCTGTCCGTGTCAGAGTCGGTATCGGAATCGGAATCGGTATCTGCGTCAGTATCGGAATCGGTATCGGCGTCGGTGTCTCCATCTCCGGCGGGGATTGAATCTGTGTCATCGTCGTCAGAATCGACTTCGATAGTACAACCGGTCGGCAGTGCCAATCCCAACAGAAACAGCATGAGCAACAGCGTTTTCAGTTTCGGTTTCAAAGCGGCGTCCTTTCTTTTCGGCACTTGGCCGAGCGCGCAAACGCGAGTTTATTGTAAGCAATCTGTTCACGCGGTAATGCGTAATGCTTCGTTGGACTTATTATAGCGTCAAATTATTCGTGCGGGGAGTGAATGATGTGAAAATTCGGTTTATTTTGAAATGAAACCGCGACGGAATGCGACTATTCGCCGGTCACCTGGATAATATGATATTCCCCACCCTGCGGGGTGCAGTTTTTCTTGGTTACGTTGAGCTGATAGAAAAGCATCACATGAAACTGTCCGTTCACGTATGCCTCGGAAAGTACCGCCAGGTCGGTGCAGTCATCTTCGGGGAAATGACCGATTTTGTCTTCAACCGTTATTCGGCCTTCACTGTTGGTGACTTCCAGATTGGGATATCGGTATTTCACCGTGCTGTTGCCCAACTGAAAACGCTGCTGCGCGCGTCCTTTTAACCAGGTGGGTGCGATGGATGTGGACTTGATGCTGAATTCAATCCAGTTGCGGCCCAACATTTTTTTGTGGGCATTGTCGATGCGTTCTTTGATTCGGGGGCGCATGTTTTTGGGCTCAACCTCGCCGTTTTTCAATTGTTCCAATTCTTTGTCGTTGAGTAAAATCGCACTGGTGGATACTTCTCCGGTTGAAACCATCACAATCTGCATGCGATACCCGTTTTTAAACCGGTTGACCACGGCGATGCGGGACCCGTCGTCGGCAATCGCGGGAAGCCCTTCGGTGCGAATGGGAAGGGAACTGTTTTTCGCATCGTACGAAATCCATTTCGCCAATTTTAATTCCGCAGCAAGTTTTTCCGGGGCGCCGGCAACCAATTCTTTGAACGTTGCGTTTTCGCGGATGTTGTCGAAATCTTTATCTTCGGTGGCATTGGCGAGCATGATGAAGCAACGTGGACATTCAGGCGTTTCTTTAAATTGTCGCAGCACCGCGAGCGCACGGTCGGTGTTTTCGGTCAACGAGGCGATACATGCCAGATTATATCGGAAAACCAGATTGCTGGGATTTTTTTCGAGTGCCTTCAGGAACAGCGGTTCTGCCCCGGCATAGTCTTTTTTCCGGTACAATTTCACCGCTTTCTGATTCAACTGCTGGGATTCCTCCCGGTCCACATCGCTTAGGTTCGGGCCGATACTCACATCTAAATCCGGAATTCCCGGAATGGAAAGCGACGATGATTCATCGGCCGATTGAGCGGCGGTGTCTTTCGCAACGGGTTCTTTTTCGGGGGCCGGCGCCGCAGACCGGTCTGCCGACGGTGGTTGTGCGGTGTCTGCGGTTGCATCAGGAACAGCGTCATTTTTGTCGGCTGCGTCACCTTTTTCGGAATCCGACAAGCCTGAAATAAGTTGTTGGACGCGATCGCATCCGCTTAGGTTAAGTAGAACGAGCAACATGAACGGTAATACATAAATTCGGTGTTTCATATACGGTCTCCCTTTCGGTCGATGGGTTTACAGCACTTTTCGGGTGGCAACTCTTTCATAGTGGCAAATGAGGATTTCTTCAAGGGGAAGTTCAGTTGAAAATTGGAACCAAATTGATCTGATAAAAAATATCATCGGGAGCATGAAAAAGGTAACTTCCAATAGCGCCGAGTTTCCGCCCCGGCGATGTACTTCCCGTATCTTTTCGGGTAAGTTTTGTTATAATCGGTGCATGTTCATCATTCCCATTCGAAATCAGGATTTGAGTGTGAAGCGGCTGCCCCTGATCACCATCGGTATCATAGTGCTGTGTATTGTGATTTTCGTGTTGACGTACGGTCGAATTTCGGGAGAAAGCGAACAGATACCCGCTGCGTATAGCGATGCTTTGCGCGCCTACGCTGACAATTCTTTTTTGGAATTGCCCGATGCGTTTGTTGACGAGGGGCCACGTGCATTTCAGAAAATATACCGCACCCACCGGGAGTGGATGCAGGAATATGCACAGCACCCGGATGAAATGTCAGAATGGGTGAAGAACACTTCGGGGCATACGGCGGCACCTTCCGCCAAGCATCAGAGTGATTTGGGAGTAATGGCTGATTTGATGAATCCGTCGTCGTCAACTTCGAAGCCCGGCCCCACCGCCGCGATGCAGCTTACCGATGACGCTAAAGCCGACATGCTGCGGTTATATCTGAGCACCAGCGCCACAAAACGCCTTCTGTTGCAGAATACGTTGGACGAACGGGTCGCGTCATATTTCAGCTTGCGTGATTCTGCAATCACCAATCGATTCGGCTATGTGCCGAAGCATCCCGGAATAATCGCTCTGTTTACATATGCGTTTTTGCATGCTGGAATTTTTCATTTGTTGATGAACATGTTCTTTCTGTGGTTGGTTGCGCCGCAATTGGAAGATCATTGGGGAAAACGGGTATTCTCCATTTTCTATCTGGGTTGCGGTGTTGCGGGGGCGCTGGTTCATCATGTGACTCATCTGGGTAGCGAAATACCGATTGTTGGAGCATCCGGCGCCATTGCCGGGGTAATGGCCGCTTTCGCGTTTCGGTTCGGGCGGTCGCGGATTCATTTTTTCTACATGTACTTCGCGCTCAAGCTGACGCCCAAAACCGGTACTTTTGAAGCCCCCGCCCATGTGATGATTGGTTTCTGGTTTTTGGGTCAACTCATGTATGCCTTTATCGCTGACTTCGGTGCAGTGGCCTATTGGGCACATATCGGTGGATTCGCCGCAGGACTGGCCGTGGCGATTGTTTTCAAAGTGACGGATTTTGAACAGAAAGTACTCGGACTTGAACCCGAGAAGTTCAAGCCGCAAGAGCAAGCTCCGCTGATTGCGTTCTCTGCGTTGCCCAAGTCTTCCTCTACGCTGTCAGACAATGGAGTGCATGGTCGCGCCCCGCAACCAACTTATCGCAGCGGTCCGCATCCCCGTGAGCTGATGATTGACGAAGTTAAAAATGCGATGCTGCATGGGAAATCCCAGGGCGGTGTACTTGAGATACCTATAGCCGATGTTGCGATGGTGGCGCCGGGACGTATGGATCGGCTTGGAACAGACGGTCTCGAAGTGTTTCGAACCTCAGTGCCGAAAGAGCCGGCTTTTCTGTTTGCGCTGGTTATTCGAAAGAATGAGTCAACCGCGCAAGAGACGCTGTACATTGTGAATGCGATGCAGTGCTTGTGGAGAAATATCCTGCCCAGTTCGCAGCAGGGCGCGGCGGGCAATATGATTCAATTTGTCAAACTGCTGTTGCGGCAGAATTCGAATATCACCTACCTGCATGGTCCGGGGCCGGTGGGCGCTCACAACATGCCCATCTACGATACCTTCGGCGGGTTTTTGCGCCATCTGCAAAAACGGTTGAATGGATAGTTTTCGATTATGGGGAGCGGAAAATAACCAGCTGCGAGAAGCAGCCATTCGGTTAACTGTATTGCTTAAAAAGTTGCCTTCACCAGATGTATGCCGAGGATGAATTCTTTTTCTCTGGCGGCGGAGGAAAACAGGGTGGGCGTCAGAAATGATATTTTTATACCCGAGGGCAGTCGGTTGCGCCTGAAAGCAACTGCGGCCGCTGCGCCGAGTGCCGGCATCGGCATCGGCAGGATAACCTGAAACAGCGAGGCCCAGAGCAACGGAATAATGGCCAGAGAGGCGTCGATGGTAATGTTCTGTTCTCTGTGGGTCGGGAAGGCATCGCGTGCAAAAAAAGTAATGTGCGCGATTCCGTTTCCAATGCCGGAACCGCCGAATGTCATTCCGAAAATCGTGGCGGGTTTGTCGCTGTTTGAGTTGCCGGGGGAATCGACAGGTGCAAAATTTCGCCGGTCGTACGTGGATGACGCGATAGCGCTCACCGGTCGACCTGCAAGTAAAAAAAAAGATGCGGCAAAGCACATCAGCGCTGTTGAAATTAATTTCTTCATTTCGATTTTCTGCGTTCGTCAAATTGCCGCCGGAGCGGTAGCAGGTGTTTGCCGGCTATCTTTGCGAAAACCGTACCAGTAGGTACGACGTGAAAACCGATGCGTTTTTGTGTTGTCGCACCGTGAAACTGTGGATTTTATTCACAGCGCTGTGAAACGGGGCGCCCCTCTTCCACACCGACGTTTCGACACACATTGCGCCTTTTTACGCTTTTTCACTTTGGTTGAAAAAAGAATTAATTCAGAATACCATGGGGTGACAAATTCAGAGTTGTGACAAAGAAATGGCAATTCAACCTGAACCGCACCAGGATAGAATGGGAAATTCTAAAAGGGGTCGCTAATGCATGAAATAATCTGCCCGAAATGCAACACCGCATTCACAATTGATGAAGCAGGGTATGCCGATATTTTAAAACAGGTTCACGACAGCGAATTCGAAAAACAGTTGCATGATCGACTTGAGATGGCCGAAAAGGAAAAGAATAACGCGGTTGCGCTTGCCACGAACGCAGCCAGTCTCGAAATGCAGAAAGCGACGGCGGCGAAAGATGCCGAAATACAGGACTTGAAGGCGAAACTTGAAGCCAATAAGCTTGAGCAACAGCTGGCGATTAACAATGCCGTTAATGCCGTTGAGAAGGATCGCGACGAGTTAAAAGGAAAAATTGAACTGGTGGAGCTTGAAAAGCAGTTGTCTGAAAAGTCCCTTACGGAAAACTACGAAATACAGCTCAGGGCTCGTGATGATATGATCGATCGCTTAAAGGATCTTAAGGTTCGCTTATCAACGAAGATGGTTGGTGAAACTCTTGAGCAACACTGCGAGACGGAGTTTAATCGTTTTCGAGCAACGGCGTTCCCCAGAGCGTATTTCGAGAAGGATAATGACGCGCGGTCCGGCAGCAAGGGCGACTATATTTTTCGTGATTCGGATGAGGCCGGTACTGAGATCGTTTCGATCATGTTCGAAATGAAAAACGAAAGCGACAGTACTGCAACCAAGAAGAAGAACGAAGATTTTCTAAAAGAACTCGACAAAGACCGCACAGAGAAGGAATGCGAGTATGCCGTTCTTGTATCTTTGTTGGAGGCCGACAGTGAACTGTATAACACCGGCATTGTCGATATGTCTCATCGCTACCCCAAGATGTATGTCATTCGACCGCAGTTCTTTCTTCCAATCATTACGCTGCTGCGAAATGCGGCATTGAAGTCACTTGAATACAAAGCCGAGCTTACACTTGTAAAGGCGCAGAATATCGATATTACCAGTTTCGAGAACGACCTCGAAACCTTTAAGACGGCATTCGGAAAAAACTATGACCTTGCCTCCAGACGGTTTCAAACAGCAATAGATGAAATCGACAAGTCAATTGACCATTTGCAAAAAACGAAAGAGGCACTATTAGGTGCTGACCGAAACCTTCGTTTGGCCAACGATAAAGCGCAGGATGTGACCATCAAAAAGCTGACTCGGAATAATCCCACAATGGCCGATAAGTTTAAGGAACTGAAAATGCAGTTACCCACCGAGACTGAATAGAACGTGTATCTGCCATTACACGACACACATTGTGCCTTTTCGAAACTGACGAAAAACAGTAAAATCATTAGATTAAGTGATAGCATGAGCAGAATTCAGGTTGGTACACCAATTGCTTTTAACATTCTTCGTATGCATTGATTAGGAGATCGTTATGCGAACCCAATGGCTTGTTATATATATTTTTGTATGGACCGGATTGTTGTTGTCAATCAACGCCTGTAACAAGCTGAAATCAACTTCCGAAAATGACACTGCGGATTCAGACCCCTCACCGGCACCCGGTACGGATTCTGAGAACAATACCGACGGTGATACCGCGGTTTCAGATACGGCCAGCGATTCAGAAGTGAATGACGTCACAGAAGATACGGCCCCCCCGGATACTGAAGATACGGAAGATACCGAACCCCGGGATACCGAAGATACCGAAGATACGGTCCCCCCGGATACTGAAGATACGGAAGATACAGAACCCCCGGATACGGAAGATACAGAACCCCCGGATACGGAAGATACCGAAGATACAGAGACCGAGGTTGTGAATGATACGGATTCGAATCCGTTGCTCAATTGTGAGGATGACGGCTGGTGCCTGATGGATATACCGGCGGGTGTCACCGAAACGTTGAGCGCGGTGCACGGCTGTAGCGTAAATGACGTTTGGGCGGCCGGTCGGAACGGTATTATTCTTCACTACAACGGCAGCACCTGGACTGAAATGTACAGCGGCACGTCGCAAAATCTGCGCGACATTCACTGTGTGTCATCCACGTCGGTCTGGGCGGCCGGTGAGAATGCGACCGTGGTGGTTTTCAACGGCGACGCATGGAGTGTGGCAGGCATCCCCGAACTCGCCGGTAATTACAACAAAATCTGGGCCGCTGATGAAAACAATGTATTTTTCACCTCAGATGCCGGGGTTGTGCTGCAGTATCGGGACGGCAACTTTACATTTATGGAAATCGGATCTTTTTCAAGTGAATTCGGCGATGTGTATTATCCGCCGTTCAAGGGCATTTGGGGTAGCGATGTTGACGATATTTGGATTGGCGGCGCCCCGGACTATCTGTTGCACATGACTTATACCGGCGGTGAATGGGTGGCGCTCCCGCAATGGGGCTATACCGAGATTGACGACATCCAAGGAGTGTACGGTCAGGTGAGATTTGCGGTCGGCCAAGACGACGTGGAAGCGGGCGCCGGACACATCGCTCAATATTCGGGCGCGAGCTGGGAGTGGGTGTATTCTTCGTATGGTGATCATTACTCCGGCATTTTCAACCTCGCTTTGGTGTCGGACATAGAAGGGTATGGCATCGGTTACGGCCGATTCATGGATGAAGCATGGGGCGACATCCACGAATTAAACGGAGATACCTGGGAGTACATCGGCAGCCTGGAACAAGGCGGTAGAGACATCTGGGCTGCGACAAACGGCACCATCTTTGTGGTCGGCCAGAACGCCTCGATTTATCGCCACGGATAAGAGATCATATTTTTTTATTCTACTGTTGGATAGACCTGCTGACTGAGGAATCGCCAGATGAAAAATGAGTTGCATAAATGTATACTTGAGCGCTCGCAAAATGCCCTTCAACTTTATCATTCGTTCCGACATCGCAGCCGATTATGGAACACGTCGATATGAAAATAATCAGAATTTTCTTCATAAGGCGAATATATTAAACTCGCAGGAAGAATCCAATCTGAAACATTTCAAATCTGACTCGGGGGTACTTAGGGGACGACCAATCCAACCATATGTGGTCTCCTCACGAATAAAGTAAGAAAGCTCGGCACGTCCCGTAGTCCAACTTCTCAGGAATCAAGGTTCCTCCGTCCCTGTTTCAACATCCCAAATGTCCAGAGAAGGATGAAGGTCATCGCTTGCCAGCCATTCAATTTCGAAGGAATTCCCTTCTTCGAATGCAGTGTTGGCGGGATCGACTAACCATATATCAGATTCTACAAGATTTTCGTACGAGACGTGGGTGTTGTTGAATTCGATAACGACCGAAGTCGGAAATTCGTCTAATGGAACATTCACTAATGCAGGACGGCACCATCCTTTTTCATATTCTCCCCCTTTGTCAATTGCTGGAAGAGCACTGATACCGTTAATATTCAATATATCCTGAGCCGCGATCACCGGACATAATTCGCCATCTGTCGGATAAAATTCCACTTGAACGCCATAGGAATCGCCAGATGAAAAATGAGTTGCATAAATGTATACTTGAGCGCTCGCAAAATACCCTTCAACTTTGTCATCCGTACCGACATCGCAGCCGATTATGGAACACGTCGATATGAAAATAATCAGAATTTTTTTCATAAGGCGAATATATTAAACTCGCAGGAAGAATCCAATCTGAAACATTTCAAATCTGACTCGGGTATCCGCCGAATTCAAATTATCAACTGCGCGTACAACGGTATTCCGTTCAGAGCGGGTAGTTGAAGTTGTTTTACAGAAGACTATTTACGGGGGTCGTTTTTGATGAGGTCTTCAACCACGGACGGATCGGCGAGGGTGGAGGTGTCACCAATGGTGCCGGTGTCGTTCTCGGCGATTTTGCGCAGGATGCGGCGCATGATTTTACCGGAACGGGTTTTGGGCAGACCGGGCGCCCAGTGAATGATGTCGGGCGTCGCAATCGGGCCGATCTCTGTTCGAACGTGGGCGACCAGTTCTTTTTTCAGTTCATCGGTGTACTCTTCGCCCACAATCAGGGTGACGTACGCGTAAATGCCCTGGCCTTTGATTTCGTGCGGGAATCCAACCACAGCCGCTTCAGCCACTTTGGCGTGAGATACCAGCGCACTCTCCACCTCGGCAGTACCCATGCGGTGACCGGATACGTTGATCACGTCGTCTACGCGACCGGTAATCCAGTAGTACCCATCCTCGTCGCGACGGGCGCCGTCACCGGTGAAGTAGAAACCTTTGTACATGTCGAAGTAGGTTTCTTCGAAACGCTGGTGGTCGCCGTAAACCGTGCGCATCTGGCCGGGCCAGGGCTGGCTGATGGCGAGAACACCTTCGCACTTGGTTTCTTCAATCACTTTGCCGCTTTCGGGCTCAAGAATAACCGGTTTAACACCGAAGAAGGGCAGGGTGGCGCTACCGGGTTTGGTTCCCCAGGCACCGGGGAGGGGCGTAATCAGAATGCCGCCGGTCTCTGTCTGCCACCAGGTGTCCACGATGGGGCATTTTTCGTGACCCACGTTTTTGTGGTACCACATCCAGGCTTCGGGGTTGATGGGTTCACCCACAGAACCGAGCAGCTTGAGGCTGGACAGGTCACGGGTCTGGGTCCATTTTTCGCCCTGCGCCATCAACGCGCGAATCGCGGTGGGAGCGGTATAGAACTGGTTCACTTTGTGTTTCTCGCATACTTCCCAGAACCGGTCGGGCTCGGGATAAGTGGGAACGCCTTCGAACATGATGGTGGTGGCACCGTTCTGCAGCGGACCGTAAACGATATATGAGTGACCGGTTACCCAACCGATGTCAGCGGTACACCAGTAGATGTCACCATCGTGATAATCGAAAATGTATTTGTGGGTGATGGCGGTATATACCATGTACCCGCCCACGTTGTGCTGCACACCTTTGGGTTTTCCGGTGGAGCCGGAGGTGTACAGAATGAACAACGGATCTTCCGCATCCATTTCTTCGGCGGGGCAGTCGGCCGACACTTTGGCCATTTCGTCATCCCACCATGCATCGCGGCCGTCCTGCATGGGAACTTCAACGCCGGTGCGTTTTACAACGATGATTTTTTCAACGCAGGCGGCTTTGGCGGCGGCTTTGTCGGCGTTGGTTTTCATGGGAACGTTGTTTTTGGTTCCGCGAAGACCGGTGTCCTGAGTAACAATCACTCTGCAGTCAGAGTCGCTGCAGCGATCTGCCAGCGCATCGGGAGAGAACGCACCGAAAACGATGGAGTGAATGGCGCCGATGCGGGCACAGGCCATCATGGCGACGGCCAGCTCGGGAATCATCTGCATGTACAGTGATACGCGGTCGCCTTTTTTCACGCCGTTGGCTTTGAGCACGTTGGCGAATTTGCTCACCTGCTCGTGCAGTTCCTTGTAGGTGATTTTACGGCATTCGGAAGGGTCATTGCCTTCCCATATGATAGCTACCTGATCTCCGCGAGTGTCGAGGTGTCGATCAAGGCAGTTATAAGTGATGTTGGTTTTGGCGCCGGTGAACCACTCAATGCCGATTTTTCCTTCGCGGCGATCGTAATTATAGTTCCATACTTTGTCCCATTTTTTAAACCAATGGAATTGCTCGGCCTGTTCCGCCCAGAAACCCTCCGGGTCGTCAATGGAGCGGTCGTACATTTCTTTATATTGCTCCATACTGCTAATCCATGCGTTGTCGCGAAATTGGGCTATCGGTTCGAATTTGTCTGCCATGAGTCGACTCCTCTTTGGTTGGGGGAAAACCCCTCAAATTGAAAAAATCGTAATCGCAGCGGTCTGCGAAAAGTTACAAAAAATTACGCGGCTTTTTTCGCCGGTTTAATCAGCGCGGCGACAATCGCCGCGGCCACAACGGCCACACCGCAAATGGTGAACGCCAATGGGAAGTTACCCATGTCGCCCAATTTTCCGCCCATAATGGGGCCGGCAATGCCGCCCACGCCGTATGCCAGAAATACCCAGGGATAATTCTGACCGACGAACTTGTTGCCGAAGGTGTCAGCGGTGATGGAGGGAAACAGCGCGAAGTTGCCGCCGAAGTTGAATCCGATGATGGTGGCGCCCAGATAAAGAAGGTTCGCGTTGCCGGCCATCAGCGGGAATGCCAGTACAACGACGCCCTGTGTCGCCAGCATGATAATGATGGAGAGTTTGCGTCCCAGTTTGTCGCTCATCGCGCCCCAACCGATACGGCCGAGACCGTTGGCCAGAGAGAAAAAGATAGCAATGGCATTTCCGGAAATAGCGCTTGCCTCAGCGGCGGAATAACCATTTGCAGTGAGAGCTTCGCCAGGGAAAAGCTTCATTAGTCCAATGCTCATCAGACCTGCACCGCCGCCCGCAACGAAACAGAGAAAGATCATATAAAACTGTGGAGTTTTCAACATTTCTCCGGAGGTGAAATCGATACCACCGGTTGCGCCGCCACCGGCTTCCGGGGGGGTCCATCCTTCAGGTTTCCAGCCGTCGGGAGGGAACACCATGAACATACCGCCGATAACGACCATCAGCAGAAAAGCGACGCCGTAAATGGCGAAGGTGTTGGAGAGACCGACGTTCTCCAGCAGATGCCCCCATGCACCGGCGCCCTTTACCCAACCCATGGCGCCGAAACCGAAGCCGGCCACCGCAAGCCCCATGATGAGACCTTTTTTGTCGGGGAACCAGCGAACGCCGACCGCGATGGGAACCACATACGCCAGACCGATGCCGGCCCCGCCGACCAGGCCGATAAGAACGAAAATCGGAACGAAATCTGTTGTCTTTAATAATCCGGCCAGGGCGTACCCGATGCCGAGCACGACGCCGCCGGCGATGGCGAGTTTGCGCGGTCCGATTTTGGGCATGATTCTACCCGCAAGCACCATGACGACGGCAAACGCCGCCAGACCGGCGGAAAACACCGCTTGAGTTTGCACATTTGTCCAGCCGGCTTCCTTTAAAGAAGGTGTAAACACCGACCAGGCGTAAATGGCGCCCAATGCCAGCTGAATAAGAATAGCCCCTACCACCGCCAACCAGCGGTTCATCACTTTGTCCGACATTTATGCGTTCCTTTCGATTGGAGATTGAAAAAAAGAGAATGGGTATTTATGAGGTGAATACATATTAATCTAGTACCTCGAGAGCACTGAAAATTTTTCCTGAACCTACTCCTAAAAAAGGTTTCTATCAAACGCAAATCCCACTTTTTTCAATAATATTTTCTTATCGATGCATCAGTGTGCGGCATGATCAGAATTGCTGAAAATATGTTCATCAGAATGATACACTGCTGAGACAATTTCGACGATAATGAACAACAGATGACCTGGTTGCAAAGCGGTGTTCCGATACTTGTTTGCTTTGTGGGATATGAGGTAAACGGTCAATCCGCGGGGGCGGAAATTGGTTGGGTGGGCACTACGACGCCTTCGGATTTTTGGTTGTCGGTTGCCAACAACCAGATGACTACAGCCAGCAGCACCGCGATAATTGCGAGCAGCGCCACCACGAGTCCTTTTCCCTGGTTCTTTGTCGCAGGCGTGGGCTCCACAGAGGACATCTCTTTGGATGTGTTGATGGAATGGGTGATACTTTTTTCAATGTGCGGCACCGCGTGCATCGGACCGGATTGTTCTTCGATGGGCAGCAGCGCCTGCAGCGCTTGAGCGAATTCAGCGGCGGTCTGATACCGATCATTTCTATCTTTTTCAAGCGCCTTGCCGATAATGGCATCGAGTTCTTTGGGAAGGTTCAGCTCCGGTTTCCGCTCAGTGATCGGAATCGGCGGCGTATTGATTTGATGAGTGATATATTCCATCGGTTTACACCGCGGGAACGGAAGACGCCCGGTGAGCATTTCATACATAATAATGCCGACAGAATAGATATCGGAGCGAGCGTCCAGCTCTTCGCCTCGGGCCTGCTCCGGCGACATGAATTCGGGGGTGCCGAACACCATTCCCTGACGGGTGAGCACCATGGAGCCGGGACGCATTTTCTGATCGTGGATTTTAGCCAGTCCGAAATCGAGTACTTTCGGTGTGTCTTCAATTCCGCCCTGGCAGGTGAGTAGAATGTTTTCGGGCTTCAGGTCGCGGTGAATCACACCCACATCGTGCGCTTCTTCCAGTGCGCCGAGAACCTGAATCATGATCTTGGCCGCCCGGCGATGTTCCATCGGTCCGTCCATGCGCGTGTGTTTCGCGAGATCCATGCCTTCGAGGTATTCCATGGCGATGTACAACTGACCGGTGTCATCGAGTTGCCCGTACAGAAACACACGAACCGTATTGGGATGCGACAGGCGGCTCATGGCGCGCGCTTCCCGTCTGAATCGTGAAACCAGATCCTGTCGACCGGCCAGTTTCTGATGCAGAATTTTAATGGCCACCACGCGATCCATGGCCGGCTGTTCTGCTTTGTATACTTCGCCCATTCCGCCTCTGCCGATTTTTTCCACGATGCGGAATTGTCCAAGTATTTCTTTGCCAATCAACTCATTCGTCATAGTTGGTTTATATATGCTTGCTTGACAACGGGCAAGAAAATCGGCGAGATTTAGAAAAAATACCGACTCGCTGACAAAATCTGGAGAATATGTGACCCAAACAGGAACACGCAACGCAGCCGCATTTGTACCGATGGCATCCACATCGCCGATACTTCTCGGTCAAAAAAAGTTGTCGCGTCAACAATGCATGGTGCGGAGTTCTGTGCATCGCAGCCTTCCATCCCTTCGGCGCGCAATTCCCCTTGAGGCGTTCGCATCCATCACGTCTCTTTCCTCGGCCCGGTTGATGATTCAGTGTATGGGTGACGGAGTGCCCATGCTTCCCGCCGATTGGATTGCTATTGCATTTTGTCATAGTGGTGGCGCGCGGGCAGGCGTGCTGTATCTGCCGAATACGCTGGTGCGACGATGGATTGGTTGTGCGTTGCACCGACAGAGGAATTTCGCTGACGCGCTGAGACCGTGTCCTTTTGACGAAGGCGTGTTGATGCAGTTGCTTGACGTTGCCTCGGCGGATTGGAGAGCAGCGGGATTTTCGACTATCGAATTGAGGGGCGTACTGGACTCTCAGGCACAGGTTGGCGCATTTATGGCGTTGAATCAAGACATCGCCTGGCATGTGTCGGCGCGGTTTGAAAGTGATACTGTGAACGGCCCGGTGGTGTTCGCCGGGTGTCGTGTTCCGTTACCGCCGGCGGTTTCCCCTCTCTTGAAGAATAGCGATATTTTTGATGGCTCGTCGTTGCCGGTGTCCTTTCGTATGGTCGTTGGAACGAGTACCCTTCTTCTTCGAGAAGTGAAAAACATTGAAAAAGGGGATGTCATCATACTGGATGCGCTGGGCGTGCCCTTTGCAGACGGTCAAGACGTTCGATTCGCGCTGTGGAGTGGTTACTATGTCATTTCAGCGCATTGGATAGACAGCACCACCTTTTGTGTGGATGGAGTAAGCAGCATGCAACACAGTGAACAGACCCAACCGCTTTCGGTTCAATCCCCTGAGAACAGCGCCGCCGGCATGGAAATTCAGGTACAGGTTGAAGTCGCCCGTATTTCAATGACCGTACAAGAGGCTTCAAGATTGGTTGCCGGCCAGGTGATACATCTGCGTCGACCCGTTTCGGAAGAAGTGGCGATTCGCGCGGCGGATCAATTGATTTGTACGGGGCATCTGGTTCAGGTGGAGGGTGAACTGGCGGTGGAAATAACAGAGGTATTATGAAAAAAAGTCATTTATTCATTATATGTGTCGCATTCACACTTCCGGCCTGCGGCCCGGAGCAAGGTTCACACCAGGATGACAGCGGCCTTTCGGCGAAAAAGACCGGGAAAGCAACTACCGACGAGGAATCCAGTGTCGTGACCACACCCGAAAGGGCGCTTCCCAAACGGGCGTTGCAAGGCAATGGAATCACCGATGACGGGAAACCGGTGACGCTGTCATTGTCGGCCCGGGGCACTATTCTCAGCGGCACGTTCACGGCGGGTGACATTTCGGTGTCGGTTTCCGGAATGGTGGATGGTGGAACCATTCGGGCATGGCTGCGAAGCGGACGTGATGCGACGTCGTTTTGGCAGGGAAATATTATCGGTACAGAATCAGACGGCGTGGTTACCGGTACCTTCATTCTGTCCGACAGCGCTGCCCAGCAGGTAATCACCGGAACGCTGGCTTCCGGCGAATAAGATTCCTTTATTTATCGGTCCATAGAGTTGATTAGTTGCAATGACGCTACCTGGTAGCGATTATTTGTAGAATGATTTTAAAAGTAGCGTTATTGCAACTATTGCGGACGCTGACTGCAGCGTTTTATTTTGTATAAATATATGATTTTTATAGATATTTTTATGTTCTGCATATCATGACGGCGCATGGCACAGCTCCTGCTTTACCTAAGGGTGACTTGCAACCAATAAGGAGCTGTTATGAAGTCACTTACCTATTTATACGTATTTATTTTTGTCGGTGTCATCCTGCTCGGCACGACGGTGATGGCGGGGGAGAGTGCGTCAAAATCCACCGCGTATCCGCGGCGCATCGCACCGACCCAACCGAAACAGACTGTCGCTCCGGACCTGAGCACACCGCTGGTGCCGCAGGTGGTTACACCGGAGTCGGTAGCGGATACCGCTGCCAGAAAGGCGACCCTTTGCGAAGGCGTTACATGCAGTAACCATGGTCGCTGTGTGGTAAAAGGCGGCGCGCCGGTGTGCTCCTGTGATGTGGGCCTGCTGCCCGACGCCGAAACCGGGCTTCACTGTATTCCGGCGCAGCTTCGCATCACGCCGCAACCGGTGCAGATTATTGTGCAGCCGGCGGTGCAGCAGCCCATGCCGGATCTGATGACCCCGCAGCGGCTGCAGTACGAACGCGATCAGGAGATGCGTGCGGCAGCCAAGCGCGCGATGATCGCCCGTCCCGAGTATTCCCCCCTGGTGACCAAACGGAATATCGGTCTAGCGGGCACCATTATCGGAGCGGTGGGAATGGGACTCGGTGTGTTATCTGGAGGACTGCTGTTCGAAGACGACATGAATACCACCGGGTGGGTGATTTTCGGCAGCGGTGCGCTGGTGTTTCTTCCCAGTGTAATCGTTCACAAGTCTGCCAAAAATCAGTTGAGAAATCTCTATCAGGAAGAAGTGGAAAAACAAAAACGCGCAAGCCGGCTGCGTCTTTCCGGGGTGGGACCCACCATGGCGGAAGACGGTAAAGGGGCGGGTGTCAGCGCAACATTTCAATTTTAATCAGTAAATGGAATTACCCATAAGGAGATTATCCATGAATACCAATAATAAATCATTTATGAACCTTACCATGGCGATGGTCGCCGCACTTATTTTCCTGCCCGCTGTTTGTATGGCCGGGAGCGACGGGAACAAGACAATGTCGATTCAGTCGGTGGTTGTGTATCCGCCGGAGTCCGTAGGGGTATCTGAAGAAATTTCAGACGTTATCACTGTGGCGCTGGTAACCGAGTTTGAACAGCGAGGTATTCTGGTCCACGACTACCGGCCGGTTTTCACTGAGATGGCCGAAGCTGCCCAATCCGAAACAGCGTTCGTGCTGACCGATGAGGTGAAGCACAAAATCACCGAAACGCTGAAAGCCAAGAAATATGTGGACGGTCGATTGTACCAGTTGGGTAATGAGATGCGTTTCAGTATTGCGCTGCGTCGCAGCAACGGGTCGCTGGTGGTCAGTCGCACCATCACGTTGGCGGATGAAAACGATTTACCGATTGCGGTGCGTCGTCTGGTGGAATCGTTGTTGTCGGGAAAGAAAGTGGAAGATACATTGACGCTGAATAATGCGACCAAAGGCGAAACGCGCAACCAGCCGAACCGTATGAACCTTGAAGTATATACCGGAGTGATGTTCGGGATGTCGATTGGGGTGGGCGACATGAATTCTCATCCACTCGTGATTTTCGACAATCGGTTTGAATTGAACCAGGTGATGATTCAGTTTGATTTGGGAATCGGCATTCACGGAAGCGCAACCTTTGGAGATGCGACTATCGCCGCCAACTACTATTTGTCGAAGGGAAGTATCGCCCCGTACCTCGGTCTCGGCGGCGGCGTGTTCCTGGGCGATAAATGGGCCGAAGACGGTAGCATGGATGACGCGTCGGGGGTGTTCGGTGGTCATTTCTTTCCCCAGGTGGGAGTTGAGTTCCTACGCGCCGCGGCCATTCATGTTCACGCCGATGTTCGATACACCGGCAACGCGAGCGGCGATGAGTTCGGGCACGGCCCAAGTATTCTGCTGGGAATGGGGTTCTAACGTGTTTTTTCAAGCAACATCGATGTGCTTCCTGATAGTCATTTGTATTGCACTGCAGACATCGGCGCAAAGTGTGGATACAAACCCATCCATGCAAACCGACGAAGGCACCGAAACAACAGATGCACAGAAGACCTTCGCTTCCGCCGAGAGTGTATGCAAGGAAATTTTATGCGGCGGACACGGTCAATGTGCGGTGGTTCAAGGTGAACCGGAATGCAAGTGCGAACAGGGGTATTGGCCCGACAGTCAAACCGGGTTGCATTGTGTGGCGGCATCGACGCCATCAATCGTAAAGGTTCCTGTGCAGACTGCTCCTGCAGCGGTGGGAATGACCGCTGCAGATTCGCTTGCATTAGAGCGAACAGCACGATTGCAGGCGAAGCAATACCTGAGGGAAGATGAACAATTTCAGAAGTTGTCCAGACGCAGAACCGCAGGCATCATCGGTACCGCCGTGGGGGGTGGGTTGATGGCAGGCGGCCTATTCGTATTTTCGTTCGGCGCGCTTGCATTGTCGGAAGAAGCGATACTGCTCGGGCTAGGTTCATTCGCGGTTGGCACCGCCGTTTTCATTCCTTCAATGATTGTGATGATTGCGTCCAAGAGAAAAAGAAATCGCATGTTTCGAGATGAGATTGAACGAAGACGTGAATTATTATCCCTGCAGTTTTCGGGGGTCGGTCCATACGTAACCCCCGACAGACAGGGTGGCGGATTGAGCGCTTCAGTAGGGTTTTGATGCAGTCGCCGTTCACGCATTCCCTTCCGCGTCTCTTTTGCTGTCGGTAGTTTGCAGCACAATTCTAATTCAATGGGGTAGGAATTCGACACCAAGTGTGCAGCTGACGTGGGATAATCGCCTATCGGTGGTCCATAGCGCGGCATCTGCAACCAACGCGGATGCAACCAGTTGGGCGTCTACCCAGCCGATTCCAGTACCGGCGAGGCGATGGTGTTCGATCATCGCCATTGTTTCCTGTACAGAGATAACGGGAAGATGCAGGAGCATGCCGATGTCGTGCAGTATTTGAGGTCTGCGCCGACCCAGATTTCCCAAGGCCAGCTCCCCAATCACCCACGGATGCGTGCCCACTACCCCGTCGGCCAGCAACGCGTTCAAATGAGCCGCATGCGCATCGCCGCGTAAATGCTGAATCCAAATCGAAGTATCGACCAATACGACTTTCATTCTTCGGGCTGCCGTCGGTATGGGGCAGATGCCTCTTTGACCGTGCCACATAGGGATGCCAGTCGCTTCGAACTTTCGGTGCGCACCAGCAGGGTTAGCGCGGCTTCCACCAGTTCGGTTTTGGTCTTTAACCCCGTGAGTTCCCGGGCTTCATTCAGCAGATGGTCATCGATATTGATAGTCGTTTTCATACATATAAGTATGTATGATTCATATGTATCGTCAAGTTGAAAAGGGAATGCGTGGAGTTATGGTTTCATACCAGACTTCTATTTCAAATCGCTCCACTGGCGAATAGCCGCGATTTATTGTGGAGTGGATTCGGTGGCGGGTTCGGCGCGAACAGCGACATCACTTTGGGTGTAAATGCGATTTCGACCCGCTTCTTTCGCTTCGTACAAATTTTCATCTGCAATTTTAAACAGGGTATCAAAGTCAGTGGCATCTTGGGGGAAGGTGGCCACCCCCGCCGAAAAAGTCACTTGAAACTGTTCACCACCGTCTCCGGTAAACACCAGCTTGCGCAGTGCCTTCAACGCTTCAAATAACAGCTTTTTAGCCGTGTTCGCCTCTTCGTTGTAAAAGGCGACAGCAAATTCCTCACCGCCCCAACGCCCCCGGATATCGACCTTGCGAAAGCGGGAGAGCAGTAATTTTCCCATCGCCTGCAGCACCCGGTCTCCAGCCAGGTGTCCGTATGTATCATTGACATGTTTAAATTTATCCAGGTCGATAACGCAGAAACTGAGCGGTCGGTCATATCTTCGCCCCTCATCGAGCCGAATATCAAACTGCTCCAGAAACGCTCTGCGATTGAGCAGACGCGTCAGCGGGTCTTTGTCGGCGCGTTCCTTAAACAGACGTATTCGTTCCAGGCGTACATTGATGCGGGCGAGAAGCTCTTCTTTGATACAGGGTTTTTGAATGTAGTCGTCGCCGCCCACGGTGAAACACTCAATTCGAACTTTCGCATCAGATTCACCGGTTAAAAAGAGAATCGGGAGATTGCGCCATTTGGGAACCGAGCGAATCATGCGGCACACATCGAAACCGCTGATGGTGGGCATCTGCACGTCGAGCAACACAATGTCGGGCTGTACCGGGTCGAGAATCTCCAGAATCCGTTCGGGTTCATCGACTTCGTGCACATCCAGGTGTTCCGAGGTGAGAATATTGTTGATGTGTTTTCGAAAGAACGGGTCGTCGTCCACGATCACCACTGTGGCGTTTGTTTGAACCCTTTGTTGAGAAAATTCCCGGGCGATTTCCACCAGCGTATCTTCGGTGAGCGGCTTTTGAAGAAATTGCATGGCCCCCGCGGATGCAGCCAGAATTCGTTTGTCCACAGTATCCTGTGTTGCCATGAAAGCGATTTGAAGATCTTCTTTTCCTTCGAGTGCGCGAAGGTCGCTTACCAGTGCGGTCGGGTCCAAATTGCTCATATCCACGTCAATGATCACGCCGTCAATATCGCTGGACTCGATTTCAGCCAGCGCTTCCACCCGGGTGCAGGCGGGAATGACGCCCACCAGACAGGAACGCCCGACTTCATACAGATCAGTCAGCGCCGAGCGGTCTTCGTCGAGCACCAGCACCGTGCCGATATCGGCGCCGGCGGTGATTCCCGCCGGCATGAGCGAACTTCTTTCGGGGGTGCTGATGGCGCGGTCGGCCAGATAGAACAGGGTTTCCCATTCATCTTCGGTGCCGCCTTTTTTTTGTTCAATCTTTTTGATCTTGTCGTTGATTTGGCGGACGATTTCGCCCACTTCAGTGAATCCCAGAGTGCCGGCGGTACCCGAAATGGTATGGGTCAGCTGCCGAACGGCCATGATGGATTCTTCGGCGTCTTCAGGCGTCTGCCTGGCCTCTCGCAAAAGTTCCTTCAATCTGTGCAGTTCATCCGGAAGCGTTTTTTGGTACTCCCGGGCGAGTTGGAGAATTTCAAGGGCCAGCGGATCTTCCGCACCTGCCGGGGCGATACTGGGTGCCGCGCAAAAAGGAGAAATATCATGCGATTGTGCGGGCGCATGTTCATCCGGTACCGGCGGCACGGTGGCGGTACCGGATGCGGAGGCAATATCATAAGGAGGCGCACTGCCGATGGTGCTGATAAAACCGGGAATGCGCGTCATCGGCGGCGCTGCGCCGATTAATCGGGCCGAAATCAAAGCAACCTCTTCACTGGTGGCGCTCGGCGAAACGATGTGATCAATGCAATGAGTGGTGCAAAGATGTTCATATTCAGCGCGCTCCAATGAACCGTCATCAACGACTACGATGTGGGTACTGCCCCAGATTTGTTTGATTTTTTTTACCAGGCGGGTGCCGGCGCCGCCGTCAATTTTGGTGGGAACAATGGCCAGGCTGTATACGCCTGCATTTATCGCCTCCAACGACTGACGCAGGGTGTGCGCCGCAATTACAAAGTATCCGTTTTCGCTTAGAACGTGTTGTAATTCTGTGAAAAACGGTGAGTTGGGGCTGATGAGCAATATGGGATAATAAGGTTGCAACAGCGATTTCCCTTTTTTCTTGGTTGAGAAAGTGAACCGAACACTATTTCAATTATCGGCAATACGGGGCTTTTTTTTAGAGGTCCATCGGCTGGCTACGCGTGAAGAATCATATTTTGAACAATAGACGATATTGACAGACGTATGTTCATACCGTATATATTTGACATCTACTTTATATTTTTAGTTTGGGGGAATCATGAGTATTCGAAAACACAAAGGTGAAATCATTTTCCTGTTTTTGTTGCTTTTTGTTTTGTCACTGCTGGTGACCCAGTTTGTGATGGCAGTGCGAAGCAGTGAAACGGTTACCGCGGACGAGTCTGCACCGAACAATGCTTCCCGTTTTCTTCGGTGAGCTGAAGCGCGCGACCGTTGGTTTGTGTCGGCATCGGCAATCCAAGGGCATGCAACGCCGTTTGAAATACATCGTAAATCAGATATTCCGTTGAGTTGTCGAGCGGTTGATTGGCTGCCAAGATACCGTGATAATCGTGGTTGGCATCGTCCGGGCCGTTGTCGTTGGTCGGAATAAACAGTGCTCGATGTCCGATTGTGCCGGCTGCCCGAAGGCGCAGATTATCAAAATAAATGGTGAGGTCCGGCGGCGTTCCGGTTGCCTCCGGGTAGAGTTCGTCGACGTGGAAGATTTTGTGGTGAAGCGGAGATTCGGTGGGAGAAGGAAGCGTCTCAATGCAGCGTCGAATCGAATGTAACAGATTGCGGCGTTGCGTATTTTGTGCGTGCAACGATGAATTGGTGTTCGTGTGAATGAAAACGCGACCCACATATCCGCCTTTGGCGGTTGCGACTGTGCGCGACCAGTCGATTCGAAGTTTCTCAATTGGCGTCGGTGTGGTCGGATACGGTTCATCGAGCACCAGGTATCCCTGGTTGATCAACAGTTCGTTGATACAGACACATCCCTCCAAAGGTCGCACGCCGTGATCAGAAACCACCATTACCAATGTGTCGCCTCCCGCCAGCTCCAGGGTACGTCCGATCTCATTGTCGAGCAACTGGTAATATCGACGTCCAATGTCAGAAGGTTCGAACTTGGGATGGGTCGGCAGAATATAACGCAATGCCGCATGGTGGAGCCGATCCGGTCCCAAATCGACCATCATGGCGAATTGCGGTGCAGTACTTCGGATGAGGTGGCGGAATATGGCAAAATGCTGTTGCGTGAATTGGACGCAATCTCTATAGATACGCTTTATATCGGTGCTTCTGAAGTCACTTACATCGATAATATATTCTCCGAACTGTTCGTGCAGTTGTCTGGCCAAAGAGGGACGGGTGGCCCACCGGGTTTCGGTGCTCGGTGTGAGAAATCCGGTGGTCATGGTGATCAGTGGGGACGGTTTTGCGGGATAGGTTAAAGGAACCGAAACGACCACACTCCGTTGTTTTGAAGCCGCGGCAAGGTCCCAAATACGTGGAAATTGAATGTCGTCAGTGCATATCAATCTGGCTTTGCCCGGGCCGATGTGGCGCTGAAATCCGTACATTCCGAGTTGACCGGGGTTTTTCCCGGTGGTCATGGAAACCCATGCGGGAATGGTAATCGGTGGATCGGTGGAGCGAAGCGGGCCGAATGAACCCTCGTCGCACAGTGCAGAAAAATTCGGCATAACGTCTTTGTAATACTGAAAAGCCAATGCGGGCGGAACGGAATCGAGGCCGACGATGATGACTTTCGGAGGGGTCATTCGTTTTGTTTTGCCGCCTTGGCGCGAACCAGACCCTGTAAAATCTGGTACCCCATGCGCAGTTGGTAGTCATTTACCGGGGTCTCGTTCGATTGTTTTTCTGCAACGGTTTCTTTTTTCAGGTGACCGGGAAGATCATCTTCCGCGGGCATTTGACTGATGGATTGAGTCAGTTCGTCCGGGGCGGGGGCGTTCAGCGATTCCACCACTACGTCCGGTTCAATTCCACGGGCCTGAATGCTTCGGCCGGCAGGGGTGTAATACCTGGCAGTGGTCAGCTTCAGTCCTGAGCCGTCCTGAAGCGGAATAATGGTCTGGACCGACCCTTTGCCGAAACTGTTCATGCCCACCAGCATGGCACGACCATGATCTTGCAGCGCTCCTGCTACGATTTCAGAGGCGGATGCACTGGCGCCGTCGATGAGAACCACCATGGCGGGTTCGTCGAAGGTACCGGCCCGGTGCGCGCTGAATGATTCGATAATTACGCCGCCGCGCCCTTTGGTGCTGAGCAGGGTGCCTTCCGAAATGAACAGGTCGCAGACTTTGACCGCTTCATACATCAGACCGCCGGGGTTGCGCCGTAAATCCAGTACGATGCCGTCGAGACCGCCGCCGATGAGGCGCATATGTTTTATTTGGTCGCGCACGCCGGCGGCTGTGCCGTCCTGAAATGATTTGATTTTAATATGAGCGATGCCGGGTGCCAACAGTTCCGCTTCCACGCTCTGAAGCTCAATTACCGCCCGCGTGAGAACCACTTCGAACGGTTTTTCTTCTCCCTCCCTTTCGATGGTGATGGTCACGTCAGTGCCTTCTTTGCCGCGCATGCGTTGTACCGCTTCCATCAAATCCATTGAATCAGTTGAAAGACCGTCAATTTTGATGATGCGGTCCCCCGGCAAAATTCCCGCTTTTACCGCTGGGGAATCGGGAATGGGTGAAATCACCGTCAAGCGGTTGTCCTTGATACCCACCTCCATCCCTACACCGCAGAAATTGCCTTCGGTATCTTCCTTGAGCATGGTGAATTCTTCTTGCGTCAAAAAAGAGCTATGGGGGTCGAGCGCGCGAAGCATACCTTCAATGGCACCGATGATCAGTTCATCCTCGTGAATATCTTCAACGTGATTCTGTTCAATCAGCGAAAGCACACTGGAAAAAATGTTGAGTTTCCGATAGGGGCCTTTTGAGGCGCCTTTGGCTGCAGCTGACGTGGAAAAAATCCACAGCGTACAGGCAACGGCGAATGCGAGTGCAACTTGAGCACCTGGCGGTCGATACGGTGAATGATTCATTTTCATGCAGACCACACTCCCCGGTCATTGATTTTTGTGACGCTAAATTCGAATGTTGATAAACGTTTTTTTGCGCAATTCTTTCAGCCAGAGTTCCTGCTGCCGTTCCATTTCTCGTTGAGTGAGTTGTCCTACGATGATGTGCTTCACTTCACTGAACGGTTTGACACCGATGTCCTCGCGGCTGACGAGCTTCAATATGTGGAATCCGGCAGAAGATTTGATCGGACCGACAATTTCACCGGGTTCCATATCGAGAAACACTGCATCCAGGGCGTTCGGTATTTCGCCGGGCATTCGTTTTCCCAGGTGGCCGCCGAATTTTGCGGTAACCGTATCTTCAGATTCGGTCATCGCGAGTTCTTCAAAGGATGCACCTTCTTTGATTCGTTTCGTCAGGGCAACCGCTTTTTCTCGCAGCTTGGCAACTTCAATGGCCCGGGCGGCGCTGGGAATTCGAAGCAGAATATGAGCGCCTTCAAATTCCGCGGAGCGCCGGACATCGCGTACCTGGGTGTTGTAAAACTCGCGCGCCTTGTCATCTGTGATATTGACACGGGAGCGAACCCTCATATTCATCACTTTAAACTTCAGCAAGTCACTGCGAATGGTCACCTTGTACTGCTCCATAGAGGTTCCCTGGGCTTCAAGCGCCTGCCGGAAGGTCTCTTTGTCCATATTATTCTGCTGGGCCATATTGGTGATCGCAGCGTCTACCTCCTGGTCGGTGGTTTCAATCTGCATCTCTTTGGCCTGCTGCTTCACCAGAATGTCGTCAATAAGATCCTGCAGCGCGCGGTTCTCAACTTCTTTGGGCGCAGGCGGCTTGGTGCGTGCTGGGTTGGCCGCCAGCTGCTGCATGGTGATTTCCATGCGGGCGTGCACATCGGAAAGCAGAATGATTTCGTCGCCCACAGTCGCGGCAATGCCGTCCGCAGCGATTTCGTCTGAATGACCGGGCGTGCAAAGAAACAGCAGTGTGCAAAAAATACTTAAGAGTAACGTGTGTTTTCGGTTCAATGACATATGCATGGAGTTATTTTTTCTTTACGGGTGCAGTTGGTTCGACCGACGCAGTCGTTTCGACGTCGGTGTCAGAATTTGTTTCCGAAGACGCGCTCAGCCCGTCGCTATCGGACTCGGGGGTTAGATCGAGTTCGATGTTGTCCAGGTTTTCCTGAAAAATTTTAATTTTGGCGTCTTTGCGCAGCTTGGCGACGAATTCGTCCATTTTTTCTTTTTTCAGTTCCCGCAGCACGCGGTTTTCAATCAGACGTTTTACGCTGTTGAAAGAGCGATTGAGGGCGGGTTTGGTGGTGGTCAGCATAATGATGTGGTACCCCTGTTCCGTTTTCACCGGCGCGGGAAACAATTCATTGGGCGCTTTTAATTTCCAGGCGGCTGCAGCCACGAGATCGGAGACGCCTTCAGCCTGTACAAAGGTGTGACTCTCGCCGTCGGCTTTGCTGGATTCGATGTCGGCCGGGTTGGTGACATAGCCTACATCTCCCGCGCGGTTCTTGCTGTCCTCATCAATGGAGACAGTCCTGGCAAGCTCGCGAAACCGCCCACGTACACTTTCCGCACCCTGGATTTCTTTGATGAACGCCAGCGCTTCCGCTTCGGTTGCAACCACAATTTGACTGATGCGGTGTTGGGCGGGCGTGTGGTATTTCAACCATTTCTTTTCATACTCTTCTTTCAGCCGTTTCTCATCTACCGAGGTGGGAAACAGCTCCTTCTCAAAATCGTTTTTCACCATTAAACGTACCATGACCTGTTTGACGGCCCGTTGCACTTCCGGTGAATTGTCGAGTCCGTTACGGATGGCTTCCTGAGACAGAAGTTCAATTTGGATGAGTTTCTGCAAAAATTCTTTCCGCTTTTCGGGCGTCGCCCAACGCCTTTTGATATAGGGAGACAATCGGTTGATTTGTTCGGTCACATCTCCCACCGTGATCTCCTGATCTCCAACTTTGGCCACTACTTTGGCGGCCTGTTCCGGGGTGAGACCGTCAGCGATGGGCGTTTCGGGTTTGGGTGGATTCGGCTTGGCTTCGGTTTTTTTGCGGTCCCCGCACCCGGCGAGGGCGACGACGAACGCTAGACAAAGTATTTTTACAACCCAATTCGGCATTTTAACTCCTGAAATGAACCAATTACAGGCAAAATCATGGGGTTTTATCGCACATGCGGTGAAGGGAAGCAATACTCATTTTATGTAGGACATTTTTCAATAGAGACTGGGATTTGCAAGCTGGAATTGATATTTGCGGCTTTTTATGTCTGTTTGCGATTTAGCCGGCCGAAAGCGGCTGAGGTTTTTCGGGGGCGTGAGTTACAGATGCATCCATTGCTGGAATTGACAGGTCAGGTTATCCATTTCAGTGGGGCCGATGGTTGTATTGAACGGCAGAATCCGAAGAGAAACGGTTGCACCGTTTCCCCAGGGCCAGTAAGCCGCAATGCAGAAGGTATCGTTTTGGAAAGCAGTGGTGAAAAGGCGTTGTCCGGAGCGTAGCCCGCCCAGAAAGTCGGCGGCGATGAGCACCGCTTCCGGAGCGTTTTCGATGTTGGCTACGGTCCATTCGTGTGTAAACGCGTGAGACAGGGTTTGCAGTACAAACGGCTCATTGCTTTTTTCGAATGAGGTGAGTGCGCCTGAAAATCGCGCGTCCCATTCCCACTTCATGTCATCGCCAATGGCCTCCAGAACTTGAGTTGCCGCTGTTTTCACTGCTATTACTTCGTGCTCGTCCATCTGCCCTCCGAAAAAAAGCATAGCTCGGTTTGGTGGGGGCGCCAGAATTGAAGTGACTTTTTTTTGAAGAGAGCCGAAAACAGGCGCAATCGAAATGTCTCAATGGTGCGCCGTTGCGGTTTGGGGGCAACAGTGACAGGCACGTACTTCGATGGTGATATGTTTCAGGTAGCCCAGTGCACGGAGGCGCTGATGAATCGTTTCGGCAGGCTCCGCGTTGCAGTGAGACGTTACCGTGGCAAATAGGCCGAACCTGTTTTCCTCGGGCCAAATGTGAATATCTTGAACTTCATTGTTTTTGTCGCCCTCAATCGTCGCTTCGATTTCCCGGTGAACAGATAGATTCGGAACAAAGTCGAGCAGGGCCGCACCGGATGATTTGAGCAGACCGACTGTCCATTTTAAAATGATAATTCCCCCCAACATCGCCACTGCGGCATCGGCCCAAACCCAACCGAATCGCTTTCCAAGAAGCAGGGCGGCGATGGCCAGCACAGACGTCAGTGCATCGGTTATCACATGAAGGTATGCGGACTGCATATTGGCGTCGTGACCGTGTCCGCCTTTATTGTGCGAAGCGAGGTTATGCGAATGCGTGTGGTCATGTTCGTGTGAATGCGCCGAATGGGCATGTGCTCCCTCGTGAAGCAAAAACGCGCCGACGGTATTCACCAGCAGGCCGATTGCCGCTACAATCAGTGCTTCGTTGAACTGAATGACTTCGGGGTGAAACCACCTCTCCATTCCCTTGCTGAGCATTTCGAACGCCACTGTGCCGAGTAGAATCGCACCGGCGAATCCCCCCAACGCGCTCACTTTGCCCGGCCCGAATCCGAAACGGGGGTCGCGCGCGATTTTTCGCGCCAGAATACATGCGCCATAGGCAATACCCAGTGCCAATACATGGGTTCCCATGTGCCACCCGTCTGCCAAAAGCGCCATAGAACCGAAAACGGTGCCGCCGGTAATTTCGCCAACCATGGTGATCAAAGAGATGCCGATAATGAATAGCAGTTTTTTTTCACCTGTTCCTTGCGACGTCTGATGAAGGGGGCATTGGGATATATTCATCGTCATTGGGTCCTCGTACGGCTGCACATGCTTAAATCCGTTCAATCACTTTTTTCAAATACTCGGTGAACGTTCGAATTTCTTTTTCTGAAAATCCGGCGCACAGTTCAGCGGTCAATTGAATGTGGTACAGATGGTGTTGAGCGAATTGTTTCTGGCCTGCGGTTGTGAGCGTCAGAATGAAGCTTCTGCGATCTCTGGGGTTGGCTTTTCGTTCCACCAGCGCGTTTTTTTCCAGCCTGTCAATCATGGCGGTGAGCGTGCCGGTGGTTACCCCGAGACGTTGGGCCAGCTCTTTCATGGTAGGGGTGCGCATGTGCCCGAGCATTTCCAGTGCGTGCATTTGTGCGGGGGACAATTCACTTTCAGCCACCACGCCTTGTTCCCATGCGCTGAAACGCTCGAAAAATTCAAGCAGCGTCTGACCGAACTCTGTCTGTAACTTTTTTTTCGCCATGAACTAAACTCCGCAATAAAAGTTTGATTCTCAAACTAATTTAATCCAGATAGTTTGATTGTCAAGGTAAAATATTCCGCGTCTGCTACAGCTCGATGGTTGTTTCAGCGGCGGCAAGGGCACTTCCCGAAATCGTAACATCCTGGGTATCAGCTGAATCGTAGGAAACACGAAAAATATACGGGGTGTCGTCCTGAAGAATTTCGGGAGGAACAGAATAAAAGTTTTCGGCTTCTGTGGCCCATGGCAGTGGAGTAAACGATGTGTCTGCTTCTTTTCGATATGATATGTCGATGACGCGGGAGAGCGGGTTGCGTACCTGAATTAGGGACCAGAACGCGTTGGATCCATCTTTTACCCATATGGCCGTGGGGCCGTCGAATACTTCCGGGTGTCCTTCACAGGGCTGCCAAGTCCACTCCCCTTCGTAGCGCCCGGGCCCGAGGGGCATCACTTCGGCGGCGGGCGCACCGCCCAAATCGACACCGCAGAATTCATCGGCACAGCGATCGGTGACACGAACAAACGTTTCCGCCCATCCGGTTTCGGTTTTGGTGCGAACCTGCAAACACCCGCCGCAGGCCTGCCCGCCATTCCAGGGACCCAGGTCATCACCCGCTTCGATATTCACGTGAATGGCAGCATAGTATTGAATTTGGGTGGCGCTGTAATTACAGGCGCCGCCTACACTGAATTCGGGGGTGGTGACCGATCCGTACGTAGTTACTGACCCGGTGCTGAGTTCTTCGCCCACCACCGGTACATCCGGTGTAAAGGCATTGCAGGGGGGGGTGCACACTCCGTCATCGGTGTGGTCTGAGTCTGCCGAAATTGTGTCGCTATCGGAATCGGAGTCTATCCGGGCGCTACTGTCGCGGGTGGAATCGGAAGTTGTATCGGTATGGTCGAATGGTCCACTGTCAGTAGAGACAGAGGTGGATTCAGTACCGCCCGATGCGTTGCATCCGACCCCCATCCAGACCGACAGCGCAAGCATACCGACTATATTTATGTTCCTTCTGTTTCTCCGCATGGCGTCCTCCGACAAAAGGTCCGTTGCTATATGAGAGACAACTGCTTTTGCTTTTCGGGGGTGTCCAACATTTTTAACAGATCCGACTCGCTGATAACGGCAACGCCGAGGGACTGTGCTTTGGTCAGTTTCGAACCGGCCTTTTCTCCGGCCAGCAGATAGTCTGTGTTTTTCGATATGCTCGAAGAAACTGCACCCCCGTGCCGGGTTATTAATTTTGCCGCCTCGTTTCGTCCCATGTTCGGCAGCGTACCGGTAATGACAAATGATTTTCCGCTGAGCGCAGTAGATGCCTTTCGCTCGACGGATGGTGTGATGCCGTGCGCGGCGATGTCGGTCAGTAAAGAGCGACCCCGTTCGCTGTTCATAAAGGAAAGCACGGATTCGGCGGTTTTGCTTCCAATCCCCTGCTGATTTTTCAAGGTATATTTTGCGAGGGTGCGTGTCTGGCTCTTGGATGCCGCTTTTTTGTACCAGCCGGCTTCAACCAGTCGATCGCCCACCTGTTCGATTTCATCGCATCGCTTCGCATACAGTGGGGGGTTTTCTTTTTTCAGCGGCTTGACCTGTTCTGACTGCACGCTTAATTCCACAATGTCTTTCAGCAACGAAGACGTCGATACTTCCTGAAGAGTTTCGTGTTGTTCAGCTATAATCTGAGCGCCCACTTTGCCGAGTTTGGGAATGCCCAGGGCAAACAGCCAGTTGGCCAGCGGTTTGGTTTTCGCTCGTTCCAGCGACGCGATGATTTTGGCGGCGTTTTTGCTGCCGAGCATTCTGGGGGCCTCGGGCGTGCCCAGATTGAATGTGTCCAATTGCGAGGGTACAAGGGTGAACAGATCGAGCGGAGAGAAAACCAGCGATGCTTCGATTAGCTTGTCGCAAACAATTCCGCCGGCGCCCTCTATATCGAGCGCGTCTCTCGACACAAAATGTTCGAGCCACGTCTTGAGCTGAGCCGGACATTGGAGATTGGTGCAGCGAAGCGCCACTTCGCCGGAGCGTTGCTCCACATCGCTTTCGCAAACCGGACATCGGTCGGGCATGGAAAATTGAACTTCTTCACCGGTTCGCTTTTCGGTCACCACGCGTACCACCGCCGGTATGATTTCTCCGGCCTTTTCAACCACAACGGTGTCACCGATACGAACATCTTTGCGTTCGATTTCTTCGGCGTTGTGGAGGGTTGCGCGACGAACGGTGGTGCCGCTGAGTTGAACCGGTTCCAGTTCCGCCACCGGAGTGAGTACGCCGGTGCGTCCGACCTGAACGGTAATATCAAGCAATGCGGTTTCGGCTTGTTCCGGGGCA
This sequence comes from Deltaproteobacteria bacterium, assembly GCA_016936575.1. Taxonomy (GTDB): domain Bacteria; phylum Myxococcota_A; class Polyangia; order JAAYKL01; family JAAYKL01; genus JAFGXQ01. Next base: position 2,616 of record JAFGXQ010000198.1, on the reverse strand, counting down.
TATTTGTAGGCCACTGCCCACCGGGGGCTCTTGGCAGTGGCGCCGAGCGATTCGTACAGATGTCGCTCGTTCACTTTGATCACCGCGCCGTCCATTTCAAAGGGAAAATCGCTGTGCAATGAATACAACTCGTCCAATCGTTCGGACACTTCGTCAATCGATGACAGGCTCCAGTATTTCGGGGCGATTTTCAAGCCCGCGTCCTTCAGATAGGCGAGAAGCTCGATGTGTGTATTCAGCGTAACGCCCCTTAGTTCGCCGGCTGCGTAGAATATGCCGTCCAGAGGGCGTTTGGCCACAAGCTTGGGGTCGAGTTGCTTCAGTGAACCCGCGCAGGCGTTGCGAGGGTTGGCGAACGGTTCCCATCCATTTTCCTGACGCTGTTCATTGAGCAGAGCGAACCCTGTTTTGTCCATGTAAATCTCGCCCCGAACTTCTAGTACCGCCGGCGGTTGTCGAAGCGTCAACTGCAATGGAATGGAAGGAATCGTTCGAATGTTTGCGGTGACGTTGTCGCCGGTAATGCCGTCTCCCCGCGTAAGCGCCTGCGTGAGAATGCCGTTTTCGTATCGCAACGAGATGGCCACACCGTCAATTTTCGGTTCCAATGCATAGGTGAACGACTCGTCTGGAATCAGTTTGCGAATGCGTTCATCAAAATCAAACAGTTCCGATTTGCTGTATGTGTTTGAAAGACTTTTCATCGGCTGCGCATGGGCGACGTTTTCAAATCCCGAAAGGGGTGCGCCGCCCACTCGGAGGGTTGGCGAGGTGGGCGATGCATACTGAGGGTACTTGTGCTCCAGGTCTTCCAATTCCTTTGTCAACCGATCATATTCCGTGTCGCTGATCTCGGGGCGGGCATCTTCATAATACAGTCGGTTGTGTCGATTCAGCTCTGCGGTAAGCGCTTCGATTTTCTGCCTGATTTGTTCCATTTCGCTCATAGCACCGATGTATCTCATGGCGCCCCACCCGTCAATGTAAGTTGTGCGCTTCTCTGTATTGCGCGGGCACGATTTTAATGAGAGAAAAACAGTATGACATATTCGACGAAATGGTTGTTGCTGACAGTCTGCTGTGGATTGGCGGCATGCAGTTGCGGTGCTTCTCGTGAAAATAAAACAAACATAGGCGGGCTGCGGTTTCAATCAGATGAATCATCCGAGGCTGAAACGCCTTCGGTTGCGGTCGACCGTGAATCGGTTTTCAATGCGGCGAAATTGACCGCTGCATTACTGGCCGCACAAATTCACGAGGACGGCAGATTTACCTATTGGTTTGATTTGAATCCGGCTCGTACGTATGATGACAGGTACAATATTCTTCGTCATGCGGGTAGTCTGTATGCCCTGAGTCAGTGGGATGCATTGGCGCCGTCACCCAAAGTACAGCAGAAGATTACGCAAGGCTTGTCATATATACAGGATTGTTGCGTGACCAATGTTTCGTTGGAGGCACAGAAAAACGGTGTGTCGCCTATCGTTTTGGCGGTGGGATCGTTTTCTGCGGTGCACGGGTCCGCCCGCCCGCCGGTGGCAAAACTGGGTGGAACCGGATTAACGCTGCAGGCAATTTCAGCGGCTCTTTCGATTGGCATATCGGTGAGTGTTTCTGAAGAAGCGCGTCGGGCCATGGGTCGGTTTATTGTGGCGATGCAGAAGGAAGACGGCAGTTTCTATTCCAAATATCGATTAGACACTGAAACGATAGATGACGATTGGCAGTCTTTGTACTATCCGGGGGAAGCCGCGCTGGGATTGGTTTCTCTTTATGAATTGGACGGTGATCTGACGTGGCTGAATTCGGCGAATCGGGCGTTGCTTCAGCTCGAAGCGGAACGGCGAGGAATTGACGAAGTACCGCACGACCATTGGGCTATGATTGCCACCGAGGGAGTACTTGAACATCGGGAAAATTTGTCCGACGAAGATGTGTTGCGTCATTTACGACATATACGTCAGATTAGCGCGGCGATTCTTTCACGGCAACGGGTGAATGTTGCGTCTGATGTGGCGGGTGCGTTTGACAACTACGGAAAAACCGCCCCGGCAGCCACCCGGGTGGAGGGATTGGTCGCGGGGTATCGGATTCTGCAGCGACATGGCGAAGAGTCAGACGAATCGTTGCGCAAACAAATACGAAAGTCAATTGAGCGCGGTATCCTTTTTTTGCTGCGCGCGCAGGTGAGTCAGGGAAAACACGCCGGTGCGATTCCTCGGGCTGTTCGACCCATGGAAAAAAATCTATCCGGTGCAAAATCGTTCAACCGCCGGTTGACCGAAGTGCGTATCGACTACCTGCAACACGCATTAAGCGCATGGATCGGTTATCTACAGATTGTGCCTGAATAGATATTGTGAGACATTGCGGTGACGTTTTTGCCGCGTCTCTCGCTTGAATAAACATCAATTTTCTAATTAAATTTTAACTCAAGCCTCTTCTCCTGATGTATTTTACATCGATTTACTTGCTCGCACCAAAGTTGTATCCAGCGGCTTTGTGCTTTGGATTATTCTATAATTGCATCGTGGCTAAAAATATGTAATTAGAAGCAAAACGAACGGAATATTTTTGGGTGCAGTACATCAAGTTACAGGGATTTGACCTATTTAG